>CAYVKE010000079.1:0-15000 GCA_964451935.1 uncultured Synergistaceae bacterium
CACGTCCTGAACGGCAGCCGGTTCGTGAGCGACGAGGCGCGCGGGCGCGTCCTCGACGCGATGGACGAGCTGGCGTACAAGCGCAACGCGCTCGCCAGGAGCCTCCGCCAGAAGCACTCCCACACCATCGGCCTGATCCTCCCGGACGCGACGAACCCGTTCTTCGCGGAAGTGGCCCGGAGCGTCTCGGACGAGAGTTCGCTCAGGGGATATTCGATGATCATCTGCAATACCGACGGCGATGGAGAGAAAGAGGAACGGTTCTTCCGGATTCTCACGGAAAAGCAGGTCGACGGCATCATTCTCATCGAGGCGGGGCCGTCCCGGGGAACGGCTTCCTCCATCGGAAAACTCGGAATCCCCACGGTGATGATGGACCGCTTCTCCCGGCTCGACGGCGTGGACACGCTGCGGATCGACAACGCCGGAGGCGGCGCACTCGCGACGCGGCGCCTTCTCACGCTGGGGCATCGCCGCATCGCGTGCGTCGCCGGCCCGTCGGACGTCACGCCGAGCGCGGAGCGGGTGTCCGGATACCGGACCGCGCTCACCGAGGCGGGAATCCCGTTTCGCGAGGAATACGTCCTCAAGGGGGATTTTCACCCCGAAAGCGGCTATGAAGCGACGTGCCGCCTTCTCGGTCTCGACGAACCTCCCACGGCCGTCTTCGCCTGCAACGATCTCATGGCGTTCGGCGCCATCCGGGCCGTGTTCGAACGTGGCCTCACCGTCCCGAGGGACATTTCCGTGGTGGGATTCGACGATATCAGGCTGGCGGCGTTCTTCAATCCCCCGCTGACGACGGTGGCCCAGCCGCATCGCGAAATGGGAGTTCTGGCAATCCGGCTCCTGCTGGAACGGATTGCCGACCGGAATCTTCCGGTCCGGAGCCCGCTTCTGCCCACCGCGCTGAAGCTCCGTTCTTCGACGGCCCCTGTCAGTGAAAACGAGGACAGAAGGAGGTGACGGTTCATGAACGAAGAGGACCGCTTCCCATTGCGAAACGGACACGGGAGGGCGGTTCTCCGGCTTTCGCGTCGCGGTCGTGCAGAAATTCTGCGGTGGAACGAAACATCGTGCGCACCCTTGAGAAGATCCGAAAGGGAGGTTGTCTCATGAAAACGCGTTCCGGTATCTTTTTTGTCCTGTTGCTTGCGATTCTTCTTTCCTTCTCCGCCGTCGCCCTGGCGGCAGGCAAGCCCGTCGTCGGACTCGTCATGAAATCCCTGGCCAACGAGTTCTTCAAGACCATGGAAGAAGGCGCGCGCAAATTCGCGGCCGCCGACGGCACGTTCGAGCTGATCCCCGTCGGGATGAACTCCGAGACGGACATCGACACACAGATCTCCGCCATGGAAAACTTCGTCGCCAAGAAAGTGGATATGATCGTCCTCGCCCCCGCCGATTCCGTGGGGCTCGTCTCCTCCGTGAAGAAGGCGCTCGACGCGGGCGTCATCGTCGTGAACTTCGACGTCACGCTGGACAAGAAGGCGCTGGTCGAAGCGGGACTTCCGAAGGACTTCCTCTTCGTCGGTCCGGATAACGCCGAAGGCGCGAAGCTCGCCGGAGACTATCTCGGAGAGACGCTCGGCAAAAAGGCGAAAGTGATCATCATCGAAGGGAACCCCGGCGCGGACAACGCCAAGCAGCGCAAGGAAGGATTCATGGAATCCGTGAAGAAATACGAGATGAACCTTTTGAGTTCGACGACGGCGCACTGGGAGACCGAAGAGGCCAACACCGTGATGACCAACCTGCTCACCCGGCATCCCGATGTCCAGGGCGTCATGTGCGCCAACGACTCCATGGCGCTCGGCGTCGTGAAGGCCATCGAAGCGGCCGGCATGGCTGGAAAGATCAAGGTTGTCGGCTTCGACAACATCGGCGCGGTCCAGCCGCTCATCAAAGAGGGCAAGATGCTCGCGACGGTCGATCAGTTCGGGCCCGAAATGGCGGCTAACGCCATCAAGGTCGGCATGAAGATCCGCGCCGGGGAGAAGCTCTCCGGCTGGCAGAAGACTCCGGTCAAGCTCGTTACGGCGAAGGATCTTTAAGGAAATCAGGAGCCCGGAGCCCCGCTCCGGAGGGAAAAACGCCGCGGCCGCACACGGTCCGCAGGGAACGGGCGTCCGCGGCGTTTCGCGCACTGTCGCGCACAGAACGGAGTGAAGCCTGTGGACGGGACGTCGTCGGGACGCAGTGACCACAATACGATTCTCGCGCTCAGGGGGATCTCAAAGACCTTCCCGGGCGTGACCGCACTGAAGGACGTCGATCTCGACGTGGAGCGCGGAGAGATCCACATCCTGGTCGGCGAGAACGGGGCGGGCAAATCGACGCTGGTCAAAACGCTCTGCGGCGTCCATGAGCAGGACCACGGGACGATGACCCTCGACGGGACGCCGTACCGACCGCGCCATCCGCTCGACGCCATCCGCTCGGGCGTCCGCGCGGTGCATCAGGAATTCAACCTTCTTCCCCACCTCTCGGTCGGGGAGAACATCTTTTTCGAACGCCTCCCGACCTCGCTTCCCGGCGTCGTGGACTTCCGCCGCCTGTACGACGATACGGAACGCATCCTCGCGCGTCTGGGGCTTTCGATCTCTCCCAGAACCCCGGTGGAGCGGCTCGGCATCGCGCAGATGCAACTCGTCGAGATCGCGAGGGCGCTCTCCGGGAAGAGCCGGATCCTGATCCTCGACGAACCGACCGCGACGCTGACGAGCCGCGAGATCGACCGCCTCTTCGGGATTCTGCGAACGCTCCGTGAGGAGGGCGTCACGCTGATCTACATCTCCCACCGGCTCCAGGAGATCTTCGAGATCGGCGACCGCATCACGGTGCTCCGAAACGGCGTCCGGATAACGACGGCGCCGGTCGGCGGCATGACGGTCCCCGATATCGTCTCTCTGATGGCGGGGCGGGACATGGGAAAGGGTTTGCCGTTCGACGAAACCGTCCGGAGAGGAGAGACGCTTCTCGAAGTCCGGGATCTCCGCCTGAACGACGCGTCGGTCCCAATATCCTTCAGCCTCCGCGAAGGAGAGATCCTCGGAATCGCCGGACTCGTGGGTTCGGGCCGGACCGAAACGCTCCGTGCGATCTTCGGCGCGGACCCGAAGGCTTCTGGTAGCGTCCTCCTCCAGGGACGCGACATATCGGTCCGCTCCCCCGCCGATGCGGTCGAGGCGGGGATCTGCCTTCTCACCGAGGACCGAAAGGGGCAGGGGCTGGTGCTCGACATGCCGTGCGCCGCAAACATCACCCTGACGAACCTCGCCGCCGTCTCGAAGCGAGGACTCCTGAACGTCGCGGAGGAACGCGCCGAAGCGCAGCATTTCGTCCGCGACATGGAGATCAAGACCCCGTCCGTGGACCGATGGGTGCGTTTTCTGTCGGGGGGGACCCAGCAAAAGGTCGTTCTCGCAAAGTGGCTTTTCCGAAAGGCGAAGGTCCTGCTGCTCGACGAGCCGACCCGCGGCGTCGACGTTGGGGCGAAGGTCGAACTCTGCACGCTTCTCTGGAAGCTCGCGCAGGAGGGGAAGGGCATCCTGACGGTCTCGTCGGACCTTCCCGAACTGCTGGAACTGTGTCACCGGATCATTGTCTTTTCGGACGGCCGCATCACCGGGGAGTTCGAACGGGACGCGTTCGACCAGGAAGCGATTCTTTCCAAGGCGTACGAAGCCTATATCCGGAAATCGTGAAACGAAGAGGAGTTGAAGCGCATGGAACGTCCGCAGAACACCGAACGACGCAAGGCTGACGACACGGACAGGGGGACGAAGATCCTCGGCTTCTTCATGCGGGAGGCCGGAATAGGCGCCGCGCTGCTGGTCCTGTGCGTCCTCTTCGCGGCCTTCGTCCCGCAATTCGCATCGAGAATCAACGTGTCGAACATCCTGACCCAGATCAGCATCAACACGGCCATCTCGGTCGGAATGACCTTCGTGATCCTCCTCGGAGGGATCGACCTCTCCGTGGGCTCGGTCATCTCGCTCTGCACCATCGCCGGAGGCATGATCCTCTCAAAGGGCGCGGCGATGGGAACGACTCCGGCGATTCTTCTCGCGGTCATCGCCTCCATCGCCGCAGGGCTCGCCTGCGGGCTCTTCAACGGCTGGGTCTCGGTCAAATGGAACATCCATTCGTTCATCGTCACGCTCGGGATGCTCAACATCGCCCGGGGCGCGGCGCTCCAGATCTCGGGAAGCCGGACGATCTTCTCCTTCCCGGCGGCCTTCAACCAGTTCGGCAGTCAAACGATCCTCGGCCTCCCGATCATCTTCCTCGTCTCCGCGCTCCTCGTGGTTCTGGGGCATGTCGTCCTCTCGCGGACCGTCTTCGGCCGCCTGATCTACGCCATCGGGAACAACGAGGAGGCTGTGCGCCTCTCGGGGCACAACACCCGTTTCTACAAGATAACCGCGTTCGTCCTCTGCGGCGGCATGGTGGGAATCGCCGCCATCCTCTACATGCTCCGTCTCAACATCGCGTCTCCAATCCTCGGCGTCGGCTTCGAGCTGAACGCCATCGCGGCGGTCGTCATCGGCGGCACGAGCATGAGCGGCGGCAAGGGCTCCATGATCGGGACCTTTTTCGGCGCGTGCATCATGGGAGTCCTGAACAACGGCCTCCTGCTCATGGGCATGAGCGACTTCGCGCGCCAGATCGTCACTGGGTGCGTCATCGTCGTCGCCGTCATTCTGGACACGTACCGGAACAGGCTCTCGCTCGCGCTTGCGCGAAAAGGGAGCGACGACTGAACCGGCGCCGTTTTCAGCGCGGCTCCATCGCAATGCATCCGGCGGGACAGACGCCCGCGCACAGGCCGCATCCGTCGCAGGCGTCGGGGTCGATCCGGGGATGCTCTCCCGGGCGCCATGCGATCGCCTGATACCCGGCGTCGCGACAGCTCACGGAGCACATCCCGCAGCGCAGACACCGCTCCTGCCGGAAGGCCGCAACGACGCGGGCCTCCCTCGAAAGCGCGGCGTGCGGCGCAATGAACGGCAGCGCCTTGCCCGTCAGATCCGCGGGACGCGACAGCCCCTTCGCCTTCAGATAGGCCAGAAGACCGTCGCACAGATCGCCGATGACGCCGTATCCGTGTTCCATGACGGCCGAACAGACCTGAAGGCACGACGCCCCCGCAAGCAGGAACTCCGCCGCGTCGCGCCAGTCGTAGATTCCGCCCATGCCGGAGACGGGAACCCCCAGAGCAGCGGCCGTCGCCACGCAGCGCAGGGCCACGGGTTTCACCGCCCTGCCGGAGAGGCCGCAGAAGGCGCTTTCACCGGCGACCGACGGAACCGGACGCCACGTATCAAGATCGATGCCGCTCAGCGCGTTCAGGGTGTTGATGACCGCAACGGCATCCGCCCCTGCCGCCCGCGCGGCCCTGGTTCCCGCTTCGATATCGCTGAAGGCCGGAAGTTTGACGATGATCGGAAGCTTCACCGATTCCCGCACCCATCCCACGACGGTTCGGACGGCGTCGGACCGCGTCCCGATCGCGAACTCTCCCCCATCCTCCGCCCCTCCGTGCGGACACGACAGATTGAGTTCGAGCCAGTCCACTCCCGCCTCCTCGCATGCGCGCGCCACTGCGCGCCACTGTTTCTCGTCGGGGCGTCCGCCGTAGAGCATGCTTGCTCCGAGCCCCCGGTCGGGATACCGGCTCTTTATCGCGGCCAGATCGGCGAGCCACTCCTCCGTGGGGTGCATTGAAGCCAGTTCCATATTCGTAAAGCCGATAACGTGGTTTCCGTCGCGAATGGCCCGGATGCGCGGCGTCACGTTTCGCCGCGCCGGAGACTCGACCTGCGTGAGGGTCTTGATGACGGCCCCGCCCCAGCCGGCGGCGAACGCGCGCTCGATCATCTCACGGCTCCGGGAGGGCGGCGCGGACGACAGTAAAAACGGGTTGTTCAGCGTCACTCCAAGAAAGGTCGTCTGCAACGCAGCGTCCATGATTCATCCTCCCTTTCGGATGCCGGTCAATTCCAATCGGCATCGTTCTTTTGATTCATTGCCGAAAGCATAGCAGAAAAACCGCCCCGGCTTCCGCGAAACGGCGCGGGAATACATGCGGTAGAATGAAACCCGACGTTCGCGGCCGGTACGTTGGACGTCGCGAATCAAACGTCAGGGAACGTGAGTCTTTCGAGACGCATTCCCCGCTACGGAAACGGAGGGGTTTTATGGAAACGCTCGTGGAAAAGGCGCGCCGTTTCGCCGTATCGGCGCATGCCGGAATCAAACAGCTTCGAAAGTACACCCTGCAACCCTACGAGGTGCACCTGAAAGCCGTCGCACACCTCGTCGCCTCGACCGAGGATGCCGACGAGGCCATGATCGCCGCGGCCTGGCTGCACGACACGGTCGAGGACACGCCCGTCACATTCGAGGAAATCGAACGCGAATTCGGCGCGGACGTCACCGCTCTTGTCAAGCAGCTCACGGACATCAGCCGCTCCGGCGACGGGAACCGCGCGACGCGCAAGGAGATCGACCGGAAGCATACGGCGCAGGCGTCCCCCCGGGCCAAGACGATCAAGCTCGCCGACCTGATCGACAACTGCACGGACATCTGCCGCAACGATCCGAAGTTCGGACGCGTCTTCCTTCACGAAATGTCGCTTCTTCTCGAGGTTCTCGGCGAGGGGGATCCGCGCCTTTTCGCGACGGCGGAGAAGAAGATGCGTTCCTGCGCGGCAATGCTCGGGAAATCGACGTCTCCGGCTGAGGAGGACGACGAGCTGCACGAATTCGATGAATGGCTGCCGAAGGAAATCCTTCCGGGACAACGCGGCATCAGGCTGTTCACGGGCGCGTTCGCCGCGAGGGATCTCCAGGAGCCCCTTCTCTCCCTGGACGCGGAATCCATCGAAAACACCGGATTCACGGCCGACACATTGCCGGACGTCCCGGTCTTCGGCGTCCGCCGCAAGGGGATCGTCACCGGCTACCTCGCCCGCGAAGACAATACGGCCGCAAACGCCCGGATCCGCCCGATCGACCCGCAGCAGGTGCTGAGCCTCGAGTCCTCCCTGACCGACGTGATCCATGTGCTGACGGACTACACGTTCTGCTTCGTCTCGATCGACGGAAGCGTCATCGGCGTCATCCGTCGCGACGATATCGAAAAACCCGTCGTCCGGATGTGGCTCTTCGGAATCATCATCCTGATCGAAATTTTCATGGTCCAGATCATCAGAAACCGATGGCCCGGCGACTCGTGGACGTCCGAAGTGAGCGAGGGGCGGCTGGAAAAGGCGCGGGAGCTTCAGGCCGAACGGAAGCGACGGGGGCTTGAGGCCGACCTCGTGGACTGCCTTCAGTTTTCCGACAAGCAGCAGCTCTTCTTCAGGGAGCCGAAGTTCATGCGAGGATCGGGCTTCGCGACCGCAGCGGCCGCAAAAACCGCGGCGACGGATCTCGAAACCCTGCGCAACAACCTGGCGCACGGGCAGGACATTTCGAAACACGACTGGGCCCCGATCGTCCGGCTGGCTCGACGCGTGGAACAGGTATACGGCGCGTGACCGCCGGGGCGCGTTTCAGGCGCTTTCGGACGTCCGCGAAAATGTGATGAGCGTGACAGAGAGGACCACGACGCCGCCGGCGACGAGCATCGGAAGCGTCAGCGCCTCTCCGGCGAACGCCCAGCCGAGCAGAACCGCCACGACCGGATTGACGAAGCCGTGCGTCGCGACGCGCGACGCCGGCTCGACCCGGAGCAGCCAGACGAACGCCGTGAAGGCGACAAGCGACCCGAACGTCACGAGATATCCGAGCGCCAGCCACGAGCGGAGGCTCACGGCGGACGGCGAAAAGACCGACCACTCCCCGAAGAGCACGCTCACGGCCGTGAGAAGGACGCCCCCGGCCGTCATCTCCATGGCGGTTCCCAACAGAGGGACTTCGGAAATCCGGATTGTGCGCGAAAGCAGCGAACCGAAGACCCACCCCAGACTGCTCAGGAAGATGACGAGCGTCCCCAGCCGGTATCCCGGAACGGCCTCGAAACTGACGGCCCCCTGTCCGAAGGCCAGATAGAGCGTTCCCGCGAAGCCGAGCAGCAGTCCGATCCACTCCCGGAACCGAGGCCGGGCGGACCGGAAGACAAGCCAGTCCAGCACGAAGAACCAGAGCGGCTCGACGGAAAGGATCAGGGCGGCTATTCCGGAAGGGACGACCTGCTGCGCCCACATCACTCCGCCGTAGCCCATCAGGATCATGACGAACGCAAGCATCGTCGCGTTCCTCCACCCGACCGGAGTCGGCTTCCCGTCGGTCCGGAAGCGGCTCCAGAGGAGCAGCGCCAGCCCCGCCGCAAGAAAACGCAATCCGCCGCTCAGGAACGGCGGCAGCGTCTCCACGGTGAACCGTATGGCGAGGTACGTGGAGCCCCAGATGAAATAGATCGCTCCATAGGCTGCAAGCAACAAGGGCGTTGAAGGTCTGTCGGTCACGATTCGTCCTTTCCGCGGCGCTTTCCGTCGTCATGAAGAGAGTCCATCTCTTCGGGGGAAATCGTCGTCTTCAGCGTGCGTTTCAAAAGAAGCTCCAGGTTTCTTCCGCATGAGCGACCGTGACAGTTGCATCAAAAAATTGAACGGCCATTGATTCACTTCCGGCCGAACAATAGGGCGCGACCGTTGAGCATTTTCATGATATAGCCAAACAGTGAGGTGCTATACTCGAACAGTTGAAACACCATGCGGAGAGTCTTGTTCCCCGATCACAACGCATGAGCCGCACTCATTTTCCATTTCCGCCGAGGGGGAAGCCGCCATTCGGATCCTGTTTGTCAATTGTTGCCTGAGACCGGCTCACATTTCCCGAACGTATGGGCTGTGCAACGCCTTTATTAAAGAATATGTCAGGCGGAACCCGGAACATCGCATCGACACGACCGTGCTGAAGGACGAAAAACTGTCGCCGCTATCCTGTGAACACGTTCGGGAACGCGACGCGCTGATCGCCGGCGCGCAGTGGGACAACGATATGTTCCGGCACGCGCGCGAGTTTGCCCAGGCCGACAAGATCCTCGTCGGGGCGCCCTATTGGGATTTATCCTTCCCCGCCCTTCTCAAGGTTTATCTCGAAAACGTTTTCGTCTGCGGCGTCGCGTTTCGATACGGAGACGCCGGACCGGTCGGACTGTGCGCGGCGAAAAAGCTGCTCTACGTCACGACGTCGGGAGGATATATCGGAGACCGCGACTTCGGCTCGGAGTACCTGCGGGGCGTCTGCTCCATGTTCGGCATACCTGACTTCCGCGCCTTCCGGGCCGAGGGGCTCGACATCCGCGAACTCGCTCCGGATGACATTCTCCGCGAAGCGACGGAGTCCGTCAAGGAAATCGCGCGACAGTGGTAAGATAGTCCAATGGCCATGAGCCATTAAGTTTCTATTCACCTCCATTACGGAAAGAGGGCGCCATTTCATGCTCGTCTTCGGACACCGCGGAGCATCGGGGTATGCTCCGGAAAACACGCTCGCGTCGTTCGACCTCGCGATCCGGCAGGGGTGCGCCGGTCTCGAATGCGACGCACAGTTGACACGGGACGGCGATGTCGTGATCCATCACGACTGGGCCGTCGATCGCACCACCAACGGAAGCGGAGAGATCAGGGACCTGACCTGTCGCGAGATTCGCGCGCTCGATGCGGGAGGATGGTTCTCCGAGGCGTTCCGCGGCGAGAAGGTTCCGACGCTCGACGAACTGCTCGACCGGACGCCTCCGGCCGTCACTCTGAACGTCGAACTGAAAAGCAGGCCCGGAGACCGGCCCGGCCTGGAGGAACGAGTCGCGGCGATCCTGCGGGCGCACCGGAGGGAGGAGAGCGTCATCGTTTCGTCCTTCAACCATGAATCCCTGCTGCGGATCGGAAAAGCGGACCCGTCGCTCCGTCTGGGAATGCTCTACGAGGCGCTGCTCATCGATCCCCTCTCCTACGCGAAAACCCGCGGACTGAATCTGTACAGCCTTCACCCCGCCCAGGAGTACGCATCCCCGGAGCTGGTCGAAGACGCCCACGCCGAAGGCGTGAAGGTCGCGTGCTGGACCGTCAATACGAAGAAGCGCGCCGACGAACTGAAGTCCATCGGCGTCGACGTGATCATCACGAACTACCCGGACCGATGCCTGGATCCTGCATGAATCGCGCGCACGCGGAATGCGCTTCCCCGGTCACGGAGGATCCGATGGGGAACGACAGAACATACGACATCGTCATCGTCGGCGCGGGCATCGTCGGAGCCGCCCTCGCGCGGGAGCTATCCGCCTTCGCGCTCCGGATAGCCGTCATCGACAAGGCCTCGGACATCCCGTCCGGGGCGAGCCGGGCGAACAGCGCCATGATCCACGCCGGGTACGACGACGTTCCGGGCTCGGTCAAGTCCCGTTTCTGCGCCCCCGGCAACAGGATGTACCGGGACCTCGCGGGCATTCTTGACTTCACGCTCGAACAGTGCGGATCCTACGTCTGCGGCTTCGGCGAACGGGATCTGAAAACGCTCGGAACCCTTCTCGACCAGGGAAAGCGCAACGGCGTCCCCGGCGTCGAAATCGTCAGCGGCGACGCGCTGCGGGCCCGCGAGCCCAACGTGAACGCCGCAATCACCCATGCGCTCTACGCGCCCACAGGGTCGATCGTGAACAACTTCGAGGCCGTTCTCGCCTTCATGGACAACGCACAGCAAAACGGCGCCGAGCTTTTTCTCGAAACCGAACTCCGGGGCATCCTTCTTTCGGAAGACCGCAGGGAAGTCCTCGGCGCGGTCACTAACAAAGGCGTCTTCCGAGCCCCGGTCGTCGTCAACGCCGCCGGCGTCAACTCCGACCTCGTCGCCCGAATGGCCGGGGACGGAAGCTTCTCCATCACCCCCATCAGGGGCGAGTACTACATCATGGACAAGAACATCGGACATCTCGTCAACGGGTTTCTCTTCGCATGCCCCACGCCGGAAAAGGGGAAGGGCGTCACGGTCGCCCCGACGGCCGAGCGCAACCTCCTGATCGGCCCCACATCAACGCCCCAGGAAAGCCGCGACGACGTCTCGACGACGGCGGACGGGCTCCGGGAGATCATCGAGGACGCCCGGCGAATGGTCCCCGGGATCCCGCTCGCAATGGCCATCACGACCTTCTCCGGACTTCGCGCGAGCGCGGACACGAACGACTTCGTGCTGGACGTTCCCGACGCGCCCCTCGGGTTCGTCAACGTCGCGGGCATCAAGTCGCCGGGCTTCACGAGCGCTCCCGCCATCGCCCGCCACATGACGGAACTGATGAAGGAGAAGCTTGGCCGACGGATCTCATTCGCCCCCAACGCGCGCTTCGTTCCGGAGCGGAAGCACATTCCGCGCTTCGAAGCGCTCTCCATGGAGGAAAAGATGCGTCTGGCCGCGGAGAACTCCGGCTACGCCCAGATCGTCTGCCGCTGCGAAATGGTGACGGAAGCGCAGGTCGTCGAGGCCATCCGGCGCGGCGCGCGGACGGTCGCCGGCGTCAAGATATGGACGCGCGCAGGGGCCGGACGGTGCCAGGGGGGCTTCTGCTGCCCCCGCGTCATCGATATTCTGGCCCGGGAGCTGAAGCTCTCTCCCGAAGAGATCACCCGTCACGGCGGACACTCGCGGTATCTCGTCGGCAGGACGAAAGATGCATGGTTCGAGGAGAACGACAATGACTGATCTTCATGTTGACGTTGCGATTATCGGCGCGGGCCCCGCGGGGATCGCCGCGGGCATCGGCGCGAAAGAGGCCGGGGCGCGCGACGTTCTCGTCCTCGAGCGCGACTGGGATCTGGGGGGAATCCTGCAGCAGTGCATCCACCCCGGATTCGGGCTGCACACGTTCAAGGAAGAGCTGACCGGTCCGGAATATATGTATCGCTGGATCCGAAGGGCCCGCGAAGCGGGCGTCTCGTTTCTCACAAACACGATGGCCTTCCGGATGGAGCCCGACGGCGCTCTGTGGGCCATGAATCCCGACCGGGGCGTCTTTCGCGTCGTTCCGAAGGCGACGGTCCTCGCGATGGGGTGCAGGGAACGCCCCCTTGGAGCCATCAACGTCCCCGGCGGCCGTCCCGCGGGAATATACACGGCCGGAACGGCGCAGCGCTTCGTCAACATGGAAGGGTACATGCCCGGCCGCAGGGCCGTCATCCTCGGCTCGGGCGACATCGGGCTCATCATGGCCCGGCGTCTCGTCTGGGAGGGTGCGCGCGTCGAGGGCGTCTTCGAACTGATGCCCTGGTCCGGCGGCCTGCGCCGAAACATCGCCCAGTGCATCGACGACTACGGCATCCCCTTTCACCTGAATCACGCCGTCACGCGGATCCACGGCCGCGACCGCGTCGAAGGCGTCACCGTCGCGCAAGTCGACGAGCGGCTTCGCCCCGTCGCGGAAACTGAGCGGTTCGTCCCCTGCGACACGCTCCTGCTCGCGGTCGGCCTCATTCCCGAAAACGAACTCTCCCGCACGGCGGGCGTCACGATCCACCCCGTCACCAACGGCCCCGTCATGAACGAGTTCTACCAGACGTCGCGCCCGTCCATCTTCGCTGCCGGAAACGTCGTCATCGTGTACGACCTCGCCGACTGGGTCAGTCAGGAGGGGTTCGCCGCAGGACGCAACGCGGCGCTGTACGCCGCCGGAAACCTTCGCATGCCGGAACGGCGCATCGAAATCCGCGGGGGGAACAACGTCCGTCTCTTCTCACCGCAGGCGATCACCGGAAGCGGCGACGCCGCAATCTACTTCCGCGTCGCCCGCCCCATCGAAAAACGGTGCCGCGTCTTCGCGGATCACGGACTCTTCGAGCAGAAACACCGCTATGTCCGTCCGGGAGAAATGAACGAGATCCGCCTCCGGGAATCCGACCTGCGGGCGCTGCCCGAGGCCGTCACAACCATCACCATCGACGCGGAGGAGGCTTGATCGTCATGGAAGAGCGCGTCCTGAGCATGATTTGCGTCGGGTGCCCCGTCGGGTGCGACATCAAGGTCACGGTCCGCGACAAAGAGCTGCTTTCGGTCGAGGGAAACGCCTGCCCCCGGGCCGTTCAGTTCGCGCGGACGGAAATTGCGAACCCCGTGCGCGTCTTCGCGACCACGGTCCGCGTCTCGGGAGGCAGACTCCCCGTCTGCCCCGTCCGAAGCCGCGGGCCCGTTCCGAAAGACCGCCTGTTCGACATCTCCCGCGAGACGGCGCGACTCGTCGTTCCAGCGCCGGTGGCCATCGGACAGGTCATCCTCGCCGACGCGTGCGGCAGCGGCGTCGACATCATCGCAACGCGGGACCTCGAAGCAGGGGAAGCGTCCGTCTGATCCGGAGGAAGGGAAAAGGGAAAAGCCGACGAGCCCAAGGCTCAGTCGGCTTTTCTGTTTTTCATGTAGAGGTTGGCCGCCGCGAAGATCGACGTGCCCATGATCAGCAGGAACGAGATCGCGTTGATGACCGGCGTGGACCCGTCGCGAACCTGCATGTACATGTTGATCGGCAGGGTCGCCTGCGACCCCACCGTGAATATCGTGGTGTTGAAGTTCTCGAAGGACATGAGGAAGGCCACGGCGGCCCCGCCGATGATCGAGGGGCGCAGATACCTGAGGGTGATGAACCAGAGCACCTGGGCCCTGTTCGCTCCGAGGTTGTACGCGGCCTCTTCGAGCGATCGGTCGAGCTTCTTCAGACGGGCGGAGACCACGAGCGCGACGATCGTGGAAATGAAGGACGATTGCCCGAGAACCACCAGCCAGAACCCGGGAACGAGCCACGTCACGTAGACGCCGAAGAGGCTCTCGATCGCCGTCCCCACCGAATTGGCGAACATCAGGATCGAGATGCCGAGAATGACGCCCGGGATGACCAGCGGAGCGATCATGAGGAAATACAGGACGCCCTTGAACCGGAAGTTCTCCTGCTCGAAAAGAAACGCCGCGCAGGTCCCCAGGAACGTCGAGATCACCGTCACGACCGCGGCGACGCGAAACGACGTCACAAGACTCCGCAGGTTCGTCTCGTCGTGGAAGATGCCGAACTTCTGCGGGCCGTCGCCGAAGAACCAGTCGAGCGTGAAGCCCTCCCACGGGAGCGACGGATACATCGAATTGTTGAAGGCCAGGATCATCGTCACCACAAGCGGCGCGAAGAGGATGAAAAAGTACAGGAAAATGAACAGACGGAACCCGCGATTGTACGCTTTCGAGGAAGGCAGCGTCCGGATCATTTGACCACCTCGCTGAGGTTCTGGCCGGTGACCCTGAGCCCCGCCCAAATGATCAGCGACGACAGCACGAGCAGAAGGAAGCCGAATGCGGCCCCCTGGTTCCAGTTGAAGTACAGGATGATCTGGTTGTAGATCTGTTCGGTGAACCAGAGCGAATTCTTGCCGCCCATCAGGTTGGGCGTGAGATAGCTTCCCAGAACCAGCATGAAGACGATAATCCCGCCCGAAACCATTCCCGGAGTGCAGTGCGGAATGATGATGGTGCGCCAGATCGCGATCTTCGAGGCCCCGAGATCGTAGGCCGCCTCGATGAGCGAATCGTCGAGCGCGTCCATGACCCCGATGATAGGAACCACCATGAACAGCATGCTCGTGTAAATCAGCCCCATCACCATCGCGACGTCGTTGTACAGCATCTCCACCGGTTGCCCGAACAGGCCGGTCGAGACGAGAAAGCGATTGATCACGCCGCTCTCCCGCAACAGGATGATCCATCCGTACACGCGTATGAGTTCGCTCACCCAGAAGGGAACGAGGACGAGCATCGTCAGGAAGCCGCCCGTGCGGACGCGGGCCACCTTCGTTATGTAGAAGGAGACGGGGAGGGCGATGACCATCACGAGGAACGTCACCAGAATCGAATACGCCGCGGTCCGGACGAACGTCAGCCAGTAGATCGGCTCGTTGAAAAACGCCATGTAATTGGCGAGCGTGAGGCCTTCATGGCTCGTGGACGTGAATGAGAGGCGAAGCAACT
>CAYVKE010000080.1:0-10999 GCA_964451935.1 uncultured Synergistaceae bacterium
GGCGCAGTCGGTCAGCGTCGTGACGGAGCGGCTCCCTTCCACCGACAGGGCTCCGCCGTTGCACGCCGCCTGATTTTCCTGAAGGGCGCATCGCTCCATCGTCAGCTTTCCGGCAGTGACGACCGCGCCTCCGTTGCCTGCGGAGCGTCCGCCCGTGAGCGTCAGGTCCCGCATCGCGCACGTCGCTCCCGACTCCACGGTGAAGATTCGGTCTCCGGAGGACGAGCCCTGCGCGATCCTCGCCGGACCGGCGATCGTCACGTTCGCGCCCGACCGGATCGAAATAGCTCCCGCCAGCGTGACGACGGACGCGCCGGTCGCGAAGCGGATTTCGTCTCCGGGGCCGCATTCCGAGAGGAGACGGCGAAGACTCCCCTGAAGGGGGGCGTTCGGATCGTCTCCCCCGTCCGTCACCGTCAACACCGCAGCGCATGCCCGATGCGCCGCGACGAACGACAGGAGCGTCATTGCGGCCAGAAGACTGCGAAACGCGAACCCGTTGCGATGCGCCATACACCGTTCATCTCCCCGATTTTCGGATTGTTTTGTTCCCCGATATTCTGCGCCTTCCCACGGTGTCAATGTCAAGCCCTCGGGCGGCGAAATCGTTCCGATGCGCGTCATTCCGGTCGATGGAGCAGGGGGAAGCCGTTGGGGATAGCCGGGGCGCTCGATGGGGGGCTGAAGGGATTCCGCACGGCGTGTTTTGCTTCGGGAACGGAGACACGATAGAGATTCGGCACGTTTGAGCGCGAAACGCGATTATTTGCGACGGCGCCGCCCTTCGCCGTTCCGCGCCGCGCCTGAAGCTGCTGCGGTCTTTTCATAGAACGCGACGCCGACGCGCCGGATGTGGTCGATGACGTCGGCGTCTCGTATGTGCGCGAACAGGGAAAGGTCGAACGAATAGGGAAGGAGCAGATCGTCGAGTTCCCGGCTGATCAGGGAAAGCAATTCGTACGTCAGGCCGTCGCCGAACAGCGTGAGGTCGATATCCGAGCCGTTCCGGAACGTCCCCTTCGCGCGCGAACCGTACAGCACGGCCTTTTCCACCTGCGGATGGTTCGCAAAGACGGAACGGATTTTTTCGATCGTCGCGTCGCTCAGGCCGAACGTCATTGTTTTTCCTGCCGAAGAGCCGCGAGTCTGTCCCGGAGCGCGCCGTACTCCGCGGCGTACGAACCGGTGATCGCGGCGACGATGTGGGCCGCGGCATCCTCGTTATAGGTGTGCGACGTCAGGTTGCGGCTCACGATCATGTCCATCCACGCGTCGCCGTTTTCGATCAGCCCCGTCCGGAACGCCTCCCGCGTCGTGTCCTTCGAGCCGTACAGGTCCCGGACGCCGCGGGATTCCAGAAAATCCTTCAGTGTCTTCCACGCAAGCTCGTGCGTATACTCGAACGCCTGGATCAACCCCTGCTGTTCGAGCTGTGACAGTTGTCGCGTCCGCGAAAGATCAACGGCCGCCTCAAGCTGCGACAGCGCCCTCTCGAAATGCGCGCACCGCTGCATCCATCGGATGTCCTGACCCGCCATGCGACCACCTCCCGATCCATATATATCATATCGCGAATGCGACGCAGGCCCCTCGTCACTCCCCGCCGAAGTGCAGCCAGCTCCCGATGTCGAGCGGAGCGGTACGGCCGTCGTCGAGGATGAGCGTTCGGCCTCTCTCGGGCGGCGTGACCGTCCCGATTCGCGTCAGCGTCGTTCCCGTCTTTTCGGCGACGAGGCGCGCGAGCGCGTCGGCGTCGCGTTCGGGGCACGTGAGCAGCAGGCCGTAGTCGTCGCCGCCGATGAGGGCGTAACGCCACGCGGGAAAGGGCGAGACGCCGGACTCCCGTGCGGCCGACGCGAAGGCGCGGACTTCGGGCGACAGCGGCAGCGCGCGCACGTCGATCTCGACGCCGACGCCGCTGCGTTCGCAGATGTGCGCGACGTCGCCGGCGAGGCCGTCGCTGACGTCCATCATCGCGGTCGCGAGGCGCGAGCCGGAGATGACGCGCCCTTCGCGGACGCGCGAGGCCGGGGCGACGTACCGGTGGATCAGGTGGTCGCGGGCCTCCTGTGGGACCGGGATTCGCGGCTTGAAGACGCACTCCAGGCCGCAGTACGCGTCGCCGACCGTGTCGGTGACGAGCAATGCGTCGCCGGGGCGCGCGCCGCTGCGGAGCGTCAGCCGGTCGCGTTCGACCTCGCCGAGGAGGCCGATGTCGATCGAGAAGCCGACGGTCGAGCGCGTCGTGTTGCCGCCGACGATCACGGTCCCGTTCGCGGCCGCCGCCGCCGCGAGGCCCCGGTAGAGCCCCTCCGTCCATTCGACCGGGCCGTCCGCGGGGGCGGAGAGCGACGCGGTCGCGAATCGGGGGACAGCGCCCATCGACGCGACGTCGCTCAGGTTCGTGATCATGACCTTGTATCCGATCTGTTCGGGCGTCGCGAGCCAGGGCAGGTAGTGGCGGTTTTCGATCGACGCGTCGGTCGTCCACACCCAGTATCCGCGTTCGGGGTCCGAGGGGGAGCCCATGTCGAGAACGGCGCAGTCGTCGCCGACGGCGAGGACGACGCCCTTTCCCCCCTGCGGCAGGATCGCGGCGAGTCGGTCGATCAGGCCGAACTCGCCGATCTCGTGGAGCTTCATGCGATCGCCTCCGCGGGAAGGTTCGCGCCGAGGTCGTCGGGCGTCATGTTCGCCATTTCGTCGAGAAGCAGCGCGCGGAAGGTCCCGGGGCCCCCCGCCGTGCGTCCGGCGCGCTCCGCCGCGAGCCGGTACATCCCGAGGCCCGCGCATGCGGCCGCGAAGGAGTCCCGTTCGACGGCCGCGAAGGCCGCAATGACCGACGTCGCCATGCAGCCCGTTCCCGTGAGCATCGTCAGGTACCGGTGCCCCGAGGCGATTCGGGCCGTCCGTCGCCCGTCGGACACGGCGTCGAGTTCGCCGCCGACGGCGCAGACCGCCCCGGTCGAACGCGCGAGCGCCCGGACCGCTTCGGCCGGATCGTCGAGCCCGACGACCGCGTCGACGCCCCGGACGCATCCCCCGAGGCCCGAGAGAACGCCGATCTCCCCCTGGTTGCCGCGGATGACGTCGACGTGCCCTTCAACCAGGATTCGCCGGATCATGCGCGTCCGCACCTCGTTGGCGCCGATTCCGACCGGGTCGAGGACGACGGGGCGGTTTCGGCCGTGCGCCTCCAGGCTGCACCGGATCATGGCCTCGTTCCAGTCCGTGAAGGTCGCGTTGCCCGCGTTGATGACGAGGGCGTCGGTCTCGAACATTCCGGCCTCCTCGAGCGCGTGTCCCATGACGGGGCGCGCCCCCGTCATGATCGTGACGTTCGCGGTGTCGTTCATCACGACGAAATTCGTGATGTGGTTGATGCAGGGGTGCGTCGCGCGGAGCGCCGCGAGGGCCCGCGCGGCCGTCTCCCGGAGCGCGTTCGGCGCGGACGGGGTCATTTTCCGCATGTCCGTTCCGCGAGCGCCGTTCGGACGGCCCGGGCCAGATCCTCCGTCGCCTTTCGGGAGTCGGGGACGAAGAGGATCGCCGAGATCACCGAGACGCCCGAGGCGCCCGCCCGGATCGCAAGGGGCGCGTTGTCGAGCGTCACGCCGCCGATCGCGACGATTGGGACGTCGACGGCCCGGGCGACCTCGCGGAGGCCGTCGACGCCGATGGGCCCCTCTTCCTTGTGCTTCGTCGCGGTGCCGAAGACGTCGCCGACGCCCAGGTAGTCCGCCCCGGCCGCGACGGCCTTCTTCGCCTCGTCGACCGAGCCCGCCGAGATCCCGAGGATCCGGTCCGGCCCGATCAGTGCGCGGGCGCGCCCCGCCTCCGTGTCCTCCTGTCCCAGGTGGACGCCGTCCGCGTCGAGCGCCAGTGCGAGGTCGATCCGGTCGTTGACGATGAACGGGATCGAGGCCGCGCGCGCGATGTCGCGCACGCGCCTGCCGGTGTCCAGAAATTCGCGGTCTCCGTGGATCTTGTCGCGGTACTGGATGAGCGTCGCGCCTCCGGCGATCGACTGCCGGACGCGCTCGAGAAGGTCGTCGACGGGGTGGGTGAGCAGATAGACGGACAGATCGAACTGTTTCATGCGAAACACCTCCGGTTTTCCCGGGGGAGCGGCCGACGGGACGCAAAAAGCCGTCCCCCGAATGAGGACGGCTGAGAATTCCGTGATTCCGATCCTTCCCTCCGCCGGCATTACCCGGATCAGGTTCAAGGGTCGACGGCGCCGCGCCATCCTCTCAGCCTGCGTTCGCGCAAGCTCCCCCATATCAGGTTTTCACAAGGATAGGCATAAACGGCCGGAACGTCAAGCGGCCCCCGTCCGCGTCCGTCTTGACGGTTTTTTGAGCGGTCCGGGGGCATCCTTGTCCCCGTCTTGACGGAGAAAACGTTAGACTTTTCGCTGATACACGAAGGATGTGATCGGTATGATCCGCGATTCGTCGATTTCGAGAGCCGACGTTTTTTCCGCAGGGGAGCGTCCGGCGTTCCGGGGCGCCAGTGTCCGGGCCTTCCGGGCGATCCCGGTTTTTCCTGCGGTCTGCGTCGCCGCGCTGCTGCTGGCGGGAGCGTGGGGGTGTGCGCTTGCGGGGTGCGATACGAGCGAGAGCGCGTCGTTCGCCGGGTACACGGCCGGAATGCTCTGCTTTCTCGTCGCCGTGTGTCTCTTCGCCGGACATGATGTCCCGTCGTCCGACCCGGGGGAGCACCCGGGCGACATCGTCCGCAATGTCCTGCTCTTTTTCGCGTCGTTCCTCCCGATCGCCCTGATGCTGACGTTCGCGGCGCTCGGCGCGGCGGGATCGCCCCGAAGCGCGGGTGGAGCATCGGCGGTTCGCTTCGTGGCGCTTGTCGCGTGCCTGATCCCGACGACGCTCGGCGTGCTTCCGTATGTCCGCTTTCGCTGGATCCGGGAGCTTGCGGCCCGAGGGATTGTTCCCGCGTCGCCGGATGCGCTCGAAAAGTCCGCGAAGGTTGACACTGTGGTTTTCGGCGGGCTTTCGTCGGTTTTCGCGCCGGAGTTCCGGGTGGAGGAGTTCATCCCCGCGCCGAAGGTCGAGGAGGATGTCCTTGTCCGCGCGGCGCGGCGGGCGTGTCCGGGCGACGGATCGCCGTTCGGAAGGGCGATTCTCGACGCGACGCGGCGAATCGTCGTCCCCGGGGAGGACGAGTGTTCTCCGGACGATGCGGAAGCCGCGAATGGCCGCAAGGGCGCGCCCGGGGAGATCGTCCGTTTCGTCGGCGACACGGCGGACGGCGATGCGCCGCATTCCGTCCGCTGCGTCGCCGACGGGATCGTCCGGTCGGGCGGCGTTGCGGTTCTCGTCGTACGGGGGGACGCCGTTCTCGGAACCATTCACCTTCGCCGCACCCTTCGCGGAAGCTTCATGGAGCCCCTGAAATCGCTCCGTCGATGGGGCGTCCGGACGCTTCTGGTCGATTCCGGCGACGAGGCGGATGTCGCGTCCGCGGTCGCCGGGGCCGGGATCGACGATTTCATCGCGGGCGCGACGCCCGATATCCGGAACGCATCGCTTCGACGGCTCCGCTCGGAGGGGCGCGTTCTCGCCTGGATGTCGCCGGAAGACGCAGAACGGTGCGATGTGGTTCTCTCACCCCGGGAAGGGGAGGGCGTCGACTTCGTCACACGCGACGACTGCGCGGCGCGCCTGCGGGACGTCGTTGCGACGGGGAAGCGGTTCGTCGCGCTTCGCTCGCTGCTGACGCTCTTCGGGTTCGCCGTGGACGCGTCGAAGTGCGTCGTCTTCGCGCCGGCGCTTCTCGGCGCGATGTCGCCGGACCTTCGCGCGTGGGACGTCCTCGGACTCTCGGGCGCGGCGCACGCGGCCCCGCTCGCGATTCTGTTCAACGCGCTCGTTCTGCTCGCGGAGATTTTCGTGATTTCCGGAGGCGCCGATATTCCGTCGCCGTCGCGGAAGCGGAGCCGCCGCCGGTTCCTGCTCGCCTTGGGGGCGGCCGGACTGCTTGCGCCGTTCGTCTGCTTCGCGGGGGCATCGTACGCTCTTTCGATCCTCTCTTCGGGGCTGGACAGGCTTTTCGGTTGATGCGACACTACATCCGACGGGGGGATGTCCGTGTCGCGACTGTCGGGGAAAATTCGTACGTTGGGGGCGGGGGCCGTTCCCGGGGTTTCGTATCTCGGGGCGGCCCTGCTCGTGGGCGCGGCGACGCTTCTCGGGTTCGTCCTCCGGAACGCCTTCGCGCTCACGAACCTCGCGATGGCCTACCTGTTCGTTTCGGTCGTCTCGGCGCTCGCGTACGGCCGCGGGCCGTCGATCTTCGCCTCGATTCTCGGCGTGCTGGCGTTCGATTTCTTTCTTGTCCCTCCGATGTTCACGCTCGCGGTCGACGATTCGCAGTATGTCATCACGTTCGTGGGGCTGCTCTTCGTCAGCATCGTCGTGAGCGCACTCGCGTCCCGGTCGCGGGAACGAGAGGATTTCGCGCTGCGGCGCGAGGCCGAGATCCGGGCGCTGTACGAATTCACCAGGGATCTTTCCGGGGCCTCCGCGAACGCCGCGCCGGTGATCGCGGAGCACGCGGGGCGGCTCTTCGGGCGCGACGCCGGCCTGTATCTTCCCGACGGGACCGGGGCGCACCGTCTCGCCGAATCGACCGCGGGGTTCTGGGCGTCTCCCGATTTTGCGGGGACCGTCGAATGGAGCGCGAAACATCGGGCGCCCTGCGGGCGGTGGACCGACGCGTTCGCCCCGGTCGAAGCGACCTTTCTGCCGCTGTGTCCGCTTTCGGGAACGGACCCCGTCGCGGGCGTCCTGGCGCTCTCGGGCGGGGGACGGTCACCCTTCGAACGGGAAACGAAGCGCCTGCTCGATGCGTTTCTTCTGCAGGCGGCGGCGGCGCTCGACCGGGAACGCCTCGCCGCCGCCGCGCGCGAGGGCGAGATCGCGCGGGAGCGGGAACGGCTCCAGGGAGCGCTGCTCAGCTCGATTTCCCACGAATTCCGGACGCCGCTCGCGACGATCACCGGAGTCCTCAGCGCGATGCGCGAGGCCGAGCGGGCCGACGGGGATTTCGTGCTTCCGCCGGAGGACCGGCGCGAACTGCTCGACTCCGCCCGGGACGAGGCGGCCCGGCTGAACAGGTTGGTCGGCAATCTTCTCGGGATGAGCCGGGTCGAGGCGGGACGCCTGACGCTTCGCCTCTGCCCGACCGATCTTCGGGATGTCGTCGACGAGAGCGTCGAGAACCTGCGCGGCGCGATCGGGATGCACCCGGTATCCGTCCGGTGCGACTGCGTTCCGATTGCGCCGGTCGATCCCGGACTGATGGAACTCGTCGTCAGCAACCTCCTCGAGAACGCCGCGCGCTATTCGCCCGACGGGTCGCCGATCGACGTGACGCTTCGCGGCGAGGGGCGGACGCTCATTCTGGACGTCGCCGACCGCGGAAGGGGAATTCCGGCGCAGCACCGGGAACGGATCTTCGAAAAGTTCTACCGGATCGGCGACGGCGGCGCCGGGACCGGACTCGGACTCTCGATCTGCAAGGCCGTCACGGAAGCCCACGGCGGGACCGTCGAGGCGCTCCCGCGCGACGGCGGGGGAACGGTCTTCCGCGTCGCGCTGCCGGCGTGCGAGGAGGCGGAAGCGTGAAGGAAGGACTCCGGGTTCTCGTGATTGACGACGAACGCCCGATCCGCCGGTTCCTCCGGGTCGCCCTCGGCGCGAGAGGGTACGACGTTCAGGAGGCCGAAACCGGGGAGGGCGGCCTGGCGACGGCCGCGTCGTTCCGGCCCGACCTCGTCGTTCTGGATCTCGGTCTTCCGGACATCGACGGGGTGGAGGTCATCAGACGGCTTCGCGAGTGGAGCGAGGTTCCCGTCATCGTCCTCTCCGTCCGGGACGCGGAGGACCAGAAGGTCGCCGCGCTCGACGCGGGGGCGAACGATTACGTCACCAAGCCGTTCGGCGAGGGGGAACTCGCCGCGCGGATCCGCGCCGTTCTCCGGACGCAGGGGGGCGGCCCCCAGCAGCCGGTGTTCGAGCGCGGAGACCTGTGCGCGGACTTCGAGCATCGCGTCGTGACGCTCCGCGGAGAGCCCGTCACGCTGTCGCCGATCGAATACGACCTTCTCCGCGCGCTCCTGCGGTCCGCCGGCAAGGTGCTGACGCACGCGCAACTCCTTCGGGCCGTCTGGGGCGACGGATACTCCGGGGAGCGCCATCTGCTCCAGGTCACGATGAGCAACCTCCGGCGCAAAGTTGAGCCGGATCCGTCGAAACCGCGGCTGATCCGCACGGAGCCCGGCGTGGGGTACCGGATCACCGCCGAACCGCAGACGGACGAATCTCTCGAAACGAAGTGACGAAACGGTGAAAATATACAGCTCTTTCCGGATCGAACGGACGATACTCGTCGGTTTTCTCGCCGTGATCCTCGCGGGGGCCGCCGC
Organism: uncultured Synergistaceae bacterium; assembly: GCA_964451935.1. Taxonomy (GTDB): domain Bacteria; phylum Synergistota; class Synergistia; order Synergistales; family Aminobacteriaceae; genus CALFXN01. The sequence continues at coordinate 8,450 of CAYVKE010000080.1, forward strand.
ACTGTGGCTCGGGAACACGCCGAGCGGCCGCGCGTCGTTTCTCGACTGCCTCTTCACCGCGACATCCGCCGTCTGCGTCACGGGGCTGGCGACGCTCGACACCGGAGCGGACTTTTCGCGGGCGTCGCAGGTCGTGATCCTCGTTCTCATCCAGCTCGGCGGCCTGGGCGTCATGACCGCGACGACGGCCCTTCTCTACGCGTTCCGGCGGCGCATCGGCATCCGGCAGCGGATGCTCTTCTCGGGCGGACTCGGGCTCGATTCGCCGTCCGGCGCGGTGCGGCTCGCGAAGAAGGTCGTCTGCATCACGGCGCTCATTGAGGCGCTGGGCGCGGTTCCGCTGTTCTTCGCGTTCCGCGGCTCATCGCCGGATCCGGAGGCGCTCTTTCTCGCCGTCTTCCACAGCGTCAGCGCCTTCTGCAACGCGGGGTTCTCCCCGTTTTCGGACAACCTCCAGCGGTTTTCCGGGACCATTACGATTCCCCTGACCGTCATGACGCTCATCCTTCTGGGCGGGGCGGGGTTCCTCGTCCTCGACGACATGTGGAACTCCCTGCTCCGGCGAAAGGGACGCCTCTCGCCGCACTCGCGGCTCGTCGTCGCGGCGTCGGTTCTTCTCGTCGCCGGGGGCGCGCTCGCGCTCTGCGTCTCGGACTGGAACGGCGCGCTCGCCGGGCATTCGTGGGGATGGAAGCTCTGGAACGCGCTGTTTCACAGCGTTTCGCCGCGAACCGCCGGATTCAATACGATTCCGATGGAGAAACTGACCTCCCTCGGGGTGTTCTTCACGATCCTGCTGATGATCGTGGGAGCGTCGCCGGGATCGACGGGCGGCGGGATCAAGACGACGAGCTTTGCGCTGTTGCTGCTTTCGACCGTCGCGGAGATCCGGGGGCGGGACGAACCGGTCGTCGGGAACCGCTCGATCGCCCGGGAGAACGTATCGCTCGCGTTCACGCTGACGGTTCTCTACCTGCTGACGCTCCTCGTCGGGATAACGGTCCTCGCCGTCCTGGAAACGCTCCCCTTCAGGGCGATCGCGTTCGAGGCCGCGTCCGCGCTCGGGACGGTCGGGCTCTCCCTCGGGATCACCGCATCGCTCACTCCCGCCGGAAAGATCGTCATCATCCTGCTGATGTTCTGGGGACGCGTCGGCATTCTGACGTTCCTGTACGGAATCGCCGCGCGGGAGGCCCCGTCGCGCGTCTCGTACGCGGAAACGCATATTCCCGTGGGATAAGGAGATGCATTCGTGATGAAGCGAAAACAGACGATTCTCGTCGCGGGGCTCGGCCGTTTCGGAACGGCGCTCTGCGAACAGCTCTCGGCCCTCTCGCAGAACATCGTCGCCGTCGACGCCGACAAGGAGCGGGTCGCGGCCGTCTCGGACTACGTCGATATCGCGGCGCAGGCGGACGCGACGGACGAGGACGCGCTGGTCAAGGTCGGCGCGAAAGAGGCGGATGTCGGGGTCGTCGCCATCGGCGAGAGCCTGGAGGCGAGCGTCCTCGCCACGACCATCCTGAAGGGGCTCGGAATTCCGCTCGTCATCGCCCGGGCGCAGAGCGCGATTCACGCGCGGATCCTCTCGAGGGTGGGGGCGCAGAAGGTGATCTTTCCGGAGCGGGATATCGGAAAACGCGTTGCGGAGCAGATCGTCCACCCGTGGATCACGTCGTTCAGCCAGATCGGCGGAAGCCCCTTCTTCGTCGGCGAAGTCGCCCCGCTCGCCGAAATGGTGGGAAAGACGCTCTCCGAGCTGCACTTCCGGAAGACCTACGGGGTCATGGTGCTCCTTTTTTCGAGGGACGGGGAATTTATCTTCCCGACGGCCGATACGGTCATCGGAGGGGGGGATCGCCTCCTGATCTCCGGCGAGAGGGACGACATCGACGCCGTCGTCGAGCGGATCCGGCAGGAGCGGGACGAGGGCGTCGGACGCGGGTGAGCGGGCCCTCGTTTCCGGCGCGGTCAGTCCGCGAGAAGCCGCACCGCCGTTCCGTAGCCGATGACCTCCGCGGCCCCGGACGAGACGCTCGTCGTGGAGAGCCGGAACCCGACGACCATGTCCGCGCCCGCTTTTTTCGCCTCCTGCCGGATCCGCGTCATGACCAGGGCGACGGCGTCATCGATCATTGTCTTGTACGGATGCAGCTCTCCGCCGATCGTCCAGTTCTTCATGTTAGCGGAAAGGTCCGCGACGATGGATTTCGAGAGGCAGCACGAGGCCGTCACGCACCCAAGATACTCCAGCTTCTTCGGGGGGAGCGCGTCCACGGTCAGGATGGGGATGTCGTTCTCTTTCATGGTTTGGTCTCCATTCCGTCCCGCGCGGAACGGCCGCGCGGGAGCCGGGGTCGATGTCATTTCCTCCGGAAGAGGGCGAACAGCATTCCCAGAACCGCCGCGACGCTTGCCGCGACGACGAGAATCCGGGGGATCTGTCCGAGCTGCTTGAAATTATTATAGATAATCTTGTCGATAACCGGTATTTTCCGGCACGTGATCGCGAATTCGAGGCGCTCCCTGTCCTTGAGATCCTCGAAGTCG
>CAYVKE010000080.1:11009-14862 GCA_964451935.1 uncultured Synergistaceae bacterium
CTGGCCCATGCCGAGCGTCAGCAGTTTGTCCGCGAAGTCGTAGCCGTCCGAGAGGCAGGCGACGGCTTGGCGCGCGCGGTTTTTTCCGAGCATCCCCGAGTCCTTCGTCGCGTAGATGTCCCAGAGCGCGATCCCGGGCTTTCCCGCCTGACGGAAGACGGCGATCATTTCGGCCCGGTCCTCGGGCGCGACCAGCGACGACTCCGGAGTCTTCCCGTAATTCGCGGACCGGAAATCCGTGATCTGCAGCAGCGCCAGGATGTCGTCCCGCGACCAGGCCGTCCAGAACTCCGGCCCGTAGCTTTTCAGGAACGCCTCCGCGGACGCGGGGAACGCGGCAAGGCTTTCTCCGACGTTCGAAACCGCTTTTTTGTTTCCGATGAGGAGGATCGTCTTTCCGATATCCGGCTTCAGGATCCGCCAGACCTTCCGGAAGAGGTCCCTGTTCGCGGCGATGTCCGCCATGGATTCGGGGGAGACGCCTTCGATGGGGGCGTCCTCCCGGACGAGCGCGAGGAGCCCGATCGACGCCTCCCTGTTCTCGTACAGGTCGGGAAGAAGGGCGAACCGTTCGTTCAGCAGTCGCCAGTCGATCTTGCCGTCCGACCACTCGCCGACGGAGAGATAGTTCTGGACGCCGATCTTGTTGACGCCTTGGAGGAAGTCCTTCCCGAACTTCCGGTACATCTCCAGAAGCCCGGTTCCCATGCTTTTGGAAAGAAGCCGCAAATCCTTCCTGTCCGGGGCGGCGAGAAGCATCGACTCGAAACCGCTGATCGGGCCCTGCGCGAGCAGCGGACCGAAAACGTCCCACAATATCCCCATCTTCTGAAGCACCGGCTCGAACTCCGCCCCGCCTTCGATCTCCTTCGAGACGTACTCCCGGACGGGCTCGGAAAACGACAGGATGTGCGCGCTCTGGATCATCGACGCGGCCTCGGACTGACAGATCCGCTCCCAGTTCTTCAGCAGCGAGCAGACGTTCCGGTTGATTTCCTCCCGCATCGAGGGGGCGGCGTCCTCGCCCTTCAACCACAGGGATTCGGCGCTGATCTCGGCCCTGTACTCCTCGAAGAACGCGCGCCGCATCTCCTCTTCCAGCCGGTCCCTGGCGCCGGACATGTCGTAGACTTCAAAGGCCAGCAGCAGCCATCCGACGACCGGAAGCAGCTTCGCGAGCACCTTGCCGGCGATCTTGAAGGCCACGAACTTCATGATCCGCGTGACGATCTTCTTCCCGAGCATCACCAGCGCGACGCCGATGAGCCCCTTGAGCGGGATCGATCCTCCGGAAAAATCCCCGATCTTTCCCGACGAAACGCTCATCGTCGCCTTGTCGGTATTCGGAACGGGGATCGTGTTGTACACGGGAAGGCGCTGTTTCAGGACGCCCAGAAAGGGCTTCCGGATCCGCTCCATGGACTCCCCGAGATTCGACGTCGTCTCCTTTTCGAGATCCTCGAGGATCGTTCGCTGGAAGCCCTCGCTCACGGAGGACAGCCTCGGCTGAAGCAGGGAGAAGTACGTTTTCATGAGATTCTCCAGATCCCCGTCGCTGCCGACGCCGGCCTTCGTCTGCTTCCACCAGACGCTGAAGGCCCCCTCCTCCTGGGGAAGCGACGTTTCCGCGAGGGCCTTGCGGACGTCGGCGTAGTTCGCCTCGACGATGACCCGGAGCCTCGTGGTCGCCCACCGGTCCAGGGCGTTCCTGATCCGGGAGCATTCGTCGTCCACGACGCTCGGGAGCCTCGCGACTTCCGCTTCGGCCGTCTTCGCGGCGACCTCGATGTCCAGCAGCATCTGCGACAGCGCCTTCGACGACTTCTCTTTCGGCGCGTCGGGCGCGGCCGCGAAGCCTCCCGATGCGAGCGAGAGAATCAGGAGCAGAAGGCAGCAGGCGTACATCGTTCGTTTCATCATCGTCGCGGTTCCCCCCGAATCGTCCGACCGGAATCCCCTGACGAATCCGCCTGCGTCAGGGCTGCTCGGGCCGGTCGAGCCATTCGGCGGCCTGCTCGTCCGTCAGCCGCGTCAGGAACTCCTCGTCTTCGGTTCCGTTCGTCAGGTATTCGTAGTCGCTCCGGTACAGGTAGTACGCGCCGCACTCGGGACATTGCCGGAGTTGCAGCGCGCGGCTGCTCATGGGCTTGAAATCCCGTACGACCCGGAGGGATTTGAAAACGGCAGGCAGCGTGGTGCTGCTCTCCGGCCGGCCGCATTTCAGGAATGCGTATTCCTCGTCCTTCAGCTCCGAGCACGCGCCGCATCGCGTGCGGGGCGCCTCGTGCGATTCTCCGTTCTGCATCGTATTCCTCCGTTCATTCGCGCCGCGCGTTTCAGCCGGCGTCCGAAGATCCTTTCAGAAGCGCGGCTGCGGCGTTGTCGATCTCTTCCCAGCCGAAGACGAATAACCGCCCGCTCGCGAGATCCCGCTCCAGCGTCGGGATGCGCGCCGCAAGGAAGGGGTGCTGCGCCGCCAGATTCCGAATCGACTCGCAGGCGTCCTCGCGCATCCGTCGCGCGTCGTCGGCGTACCCGTGGTCGTCGGCGTCGTTGGCGCTCCCGATGGTTGCACACAGATGCCGCAACAGGAGCAGCGCGGTGCGGTCTTCTTCGCCGAAATCGGCCGCAGACGTTCCGGATTCATTCATGGCGCTTTCTCCGGCCCTTGAATGGGACGACTTCGCTCTCTCGATCCGCCGGGACCTACTCGAAGACCCTGACGCGCTCCTCCAGGGGCTTGAACTCCTTCTCCCCCTGATGTCGGATCGCCTTGCCGAAGGGCATCTGGGCGAGCAGCTTCCAGCTTGCGGGAATGCCCCATTCCGCCTTCACCGCGTCGTCGATGACCGGGTTGTAGTGTTGCAGGGACGCGCCGAGCCCTTCCAGTTCGAGCGCCGTCCAGACGACGAACTGGAGCATTCCGGCCGAATGGTTCGACCACACCGGGAAGTTGTCCCTGTACGAGGGGAAGCGCTCCTGAAGGCCGCCGATGACGTCCATGTCCTCGAAATACAGCACCGTGCCGTATCCGCTGCGGAACGCCCCGTCGATCTTGTCTTCGGTCGCCTTGAACTTATCGACCGGAACGATCTTCTTCAGCTCCGCCCTGACGATGTCCCAGAGCCGTTCGTGGTGCTTCCCCAGCAATAGGACGACCCTCGCGGACTGGGAATTGAACGAAGACGGCGTATGCTTCACGGCCTCGTTCACGATCTCCCGGATGCGCTCATAGGGAACGATCGTTTCATTGCTGATGGAATAGTACGTTCTCCTGTTCCTGACGGCGTCGAAGAAATGGCTCTCCACGGCTGATCCGCTCCTTTCCGGATATCGGGCGATTCCCCGTATTTCGCTTCGATGATTCTCCCGCCGCGTCCATCGCGGCGTACGCGCCTTCCGAAGGATCTTCCGGAAAATACCGATATACAACATATAAATATAGTCGGAAATTTGCGAATGAGTCAAGCGTATTTTCCCGTATGCGGCGCGTTCCGGACGTCCCCGGTATGTATCGACAGTCGGAGCGGTGGGAGGCAGGTCGAAAGCGGGGCGTGGTCGCGTGCGGACGTCAGGGAGGTCGCTTTCAGCGCTGATCGAGCAGGCTTTTCCCGAGTTCGGTAAGAAAATATCGTTGTACTCTGCTTTTGGGTTTGTCCGGAACGGTCATTCCGACGACACCCGCTTCAAGCGCAGGTTTCAGATAATTCTTCAGGAAATTTTTGCGGTCCTTCAATTTCAGAGCTTTCATGATTTCAGCACTACTCGCTTCTCCACGAAGGGTTTCCAGAAGCCGTTTGACTTGGGGGGCGACTTGGGGGGCGACTTGGGGGGTAACGGATCTGTTTCCGAT
>CAYVKE010000081.1:0-14821 GCA_964451935.1 uncultured Synergistaceae bacterium
AGCACCCCTCCGTGACGACGGGCGCGTTCTCCATGCGGACATCGATGACGCACGGTTTTTCGAGCGCGAGAGCCTCTTCCAGGATCGGCTTGAAGTCTTCCGGGCGCTCCACCGTGTACCCCTTGATTCCGTAGGCTTCCGCGATGGCTGCGAAGTCGGGGCTGTAGGGCTGCCCGTCCCGCTCGAAAAGCGTCGCGAACTGGTGCTGGTAGTGCTGGTTCTCGAGCCCGGCGATGGTCCCGAACGCGCAGTTGTTCATGACGACCCACACGACGGCGATGTTTTCCACCGCGCCGGTCGCGAACGGGGAGACGTTGGCGCCCATGCCGCCGTCCCCGATCAGGGCCACGACCTTGCGGTCCGGACGTGCAACCTTCACCCCGAGGGCCGCGGACGGACCGTATCCCATCGTCGCGAGTCCTCCGGGGGCCACGAACGTTCCGGGCTCGTAGATGGGGAACTGCTGTCCGACGCCGTTTTTGTTCCATCCGACGTCCGCGACGACGAAGCCGTCTCTCGGGAGCGCTTCCCGAAGATCCGCGAGGATCCGCTCGGGGCGCATCGGCCACTGGTTCGACTTCTGCGCGTCGGCGATCGACGCCCGGTACGCCGTTTTCGCGTCCGCGATGGCCTTGACGATATGCGGGCGTTTCACTCCCCCGGGGTATTTCTTCTTCGCCGCCGCCAGAATGGCGTCAATCGCCATCTTCGCGTCGCAGACCGCGCCGATCTCGGTCTTGTAGTTCCGGCCGATCTCCTCCTGGTTGATGTCGATATGAACGAGCTTCGTGGGCGGGATGTCGAACGTCTCGCCGAAGTACCAGGAGCTGCAATCCGCTTCGGAGAGTCTCGTGCCGATCGCCATCATGACGTCCGCCTTCATTGCCGTGCTGTTGTTGAACGCCGTCCCCCAGAAGCCGGTCATTCCGACGGCGAGCGGATGGTCGTCCGGGATGGAGCCCTTGCCCATGAGCGTGTAGAGGACCGGAATTTCGAGGTGCGTCGCCAGCTCCGTGAACGCCGCCGCCGCGCCCGAGGAGATGACGCCGCCGCCCGGGTAGAGAATCGGATGTTTTGCTTCCGCCAGCATCGTCGCGATTTCCGAAGCGGTCGCTTCATCCATTCCGGGGCGCGGGAGCTTCGGGGCGTTGTCGATGCGTTGATCGAAGAAGCGCGTGTCGATTTCCATGGAGAAGAGGTCCATCGGGACGGATACGAGCACCGGACCGGGACGCCCCGTGACGGCGAGCCGGAACGCCTTGTCCATCACTTCGGGGAGAAGCTCCGGACGGTCGACCCTCCATGCTCGCTTGACGAAGGGGCGGTAGATCTCGAACTGGCTCGCGTCCGCGTGCATATTGACCTCCTGGTGCGGATGGCGGCCGAAGTAGCAGCTTGGAACGTCACCGGCGATGACGACCAGGGGGATGGAGTTGAGCCCCGCTTCCGCGACGCCGGTGGTCGCGTTAGCGAGCCCGGGGCCGAGGTGGGTCAGAAGGACGCCCGGAACCCGGCATCCCTTCGCCCGGGCGTAGCCGTCCGCCGCGTGCGCGGCGATCTGCTCGTGCCGGACGGAAATGAAGCGGATGTTGCTGTCTTTCAATGCGTCCAGAAAGCCGATCACCGTGTGTCCGCAGAGTCCGAAGATCTTTTCGACGCTCCGGGCTTCCAGAAACCTGACGAGCTGGAATGCGACTAGGTCTTTTTTCATGAACACACCTCCGTTTTGATCTGGGTCCGTATCCTTCGGGGAATTACGCCCGAAGCGTTCACTTCGGAACGGGATAGACGACCGCAAGGCACCGGCGTAGGTCCGAAACGGGGATCTGTCCCGGCGCCGATGCATTGCTGCCGACTGCGAACGTCAGGTCCGACCCGAAAAGCCCTCCCGTAATCCGGCTCACGGCGCCAAGTTCGCCCATGGACATCGTAATCAGCGGAACATCGGGATACTCCCGGCGGATCGACAGGGTGGCGGAGAGAAGGCTGAGGACGTCTTCCTCGGAGCGTGGCATGGCGGCGAGCTTGGCGACGTCGGCCCCGGCTCGTATCTGCGCCGCGAGGGTGGAAAAGAGGACTTCCTTTGCAGGGGTCTTGCCGAAATCGTGCGAGGAAACGATGAGGGATGTTGCGGAGCCGTCGAGCGAATCGCGTATCTCGTGAATTTTCCGGTCGCCGTAGACAAGCTCGACGTCGATAAAATCCACGAGGCCCGCCGAGACCGCCCTCCCGTAGACGGCGAACTTCGATTCGTCGGACACCTTTTGGAATCCGCCCTCCCAGTGCCCCCGGCACGTCAGGATGACGGGAATGTCGCCGACCGTCTTCCGGACGCGTTCGATCGTCGATACGGCCTTGGGAACGTCTTCGACGAAGTCCCACGCGTCGATGCGAAGTTCGATCGCATCGGGAGCGATCGCGGGAACATTGCGGGCCTCGCCGAGGATGACATCCTCGCTCTTTCCGACGAGAGGGATGCACACAAGGGGAAGCGGGCCTCCAAGGAGCTGTTGTCGCGCGCGGATCGGTTTTTTGGGTTGTGGTCGCATTGCTTCGATTACCCCCAGACGTAATTCCGCTAAGCGGAAATAATAACCGTTCCAAAGAAATGACTCCACAATAGTAAGCGGACCGCTCTTTGTCAATATGCCGGAGAGCAACAATTTTATCCGCCATACGGAAAGAACGCGCTATTCGATCGGAATTGGAATGTTCCCGGAACGTTCGCTTTCTTCCATGTCGCGCGCGGTTGCCGCAAGCGCCGGAAGGTCCGCCGCCCGTTTTGCTTTCGTCCGTCACGCGTCGCCCGGGGGATGAGCGGGGTGCTCCATATCGACGAAAATGCCGTACAGCGGCAACGAATGCCATTTGACAGAAATTCGGTTTGTCGGTATCGTGTGCGAAAAATCGACGGGGCGTCCCCCCGCCTGTTGGGAGGAATGCACATGACCATGCAATGGCCGGAGAAAATCGTCTTTTGCGAAGTCGGTCCCCGGGACGGGCTTCAGAACGAAGCGACCCTGCTCTCGGTGGAACAGAAGGTTGCTCTGATCGAAGGCGTCGTCAACGCGGGGGTGCGGATTGTCGAAATCGGTTCGTACGTCCATCCGAAGGCGGTCCCGCAGATGGCGGACACGGACGAGGTCGCCCGGAGATTCCGCCGCACGCCTGGAGTGGAGTATCGGGCGCTCGTCGCGAATCTGAAGGGCGTCGAGCGGGCGCTGGCGTCGGGAATAACGAAGGTCAAGTTAACGGTGTCTGCGAGCGAGTCCCATGCGAAGGCCAACCTGAACAAGACCCCGCTGGAACTCATCGAGGGCTTCAAAGACTGCGTCGCGTTCGCGCATGCGAACGGAGCAGAGGTCTCGGGGGCCATTTCGACGGCGTTCGGCTGCCCCTTCGAGGGAAAGATCGCTCCCTCAAAGGTGGTCGATATCGCTGCGCGCATGCGGGATCTGGGGCTGACGGAACTCTCCCTTTCGGACACGACGGGAATGGCGAACCCGCGTCAGGTCTATGACCTTTCGACGCATATGCGCGAAGCGTTCCCCGATGTTCGCTGGTTCCTGCACTTTCATAACACCAGGGGGATGGCGCTCGCGAATATGGTCGCGGGAATGCAGGCCGGGATCGTCCGCTACGACGCCGCCCTCGCGGGATTGGGCGGATGTCCGTTCGCTCCGGGCGCGTCGGGGAACATCGCGTCCGAGGACGTCATTCACATGCTTGAAGAGATGGGCGTCGAAACGGGAGTCGATCTCGACAAGATGATCGCCCTGGCGACACGCCTTCGGGAGTGGGTCGGCCACTGCACGGAGAGTTCCATCCTGCGCGCGGGCCCAAACAGCAGGCTCGTCGCCCTGAACAGCGCCCGGAAGCAACGGTAGAAATTTATATCTCGAAGAAACGTCCCCCAAAATATTGACAAAACCTGACCTTAGCTGTATATAAGCTAAGGTGAAGCCTTGTCAAATAGGGGGGATGAACATGGATCTGTCCACGTTTACGAAAAAATCGCAGGAAGCGCTCTCCGAGGCGCAAACGCTCGCCGTTACGGCGGGAAATACGAGCGTCGAGGCGGAGCATCTTCTTCTTTCCATGCTGCGCCAGAAGGACGGCCTGATTCCGAGGATCCTGGGCCGGATGGAGGTCGATACGAATCGCCTCGTGCAGGACGTGGAGCGCGAACTCGCGCGACTGCCGAGGATTTCCGGCCCCGGCGCCGAACCGGGAAAGATATACGTCTCGCAGCGCCTGAACCAGATTCTCGTGAACGCGAGGGAAATGGCGACCCGCCTCAAGGATGAATACGTCTCCGTGGAGCACGTCATGGCGGCGATTCTTGCGGAGGGCGCGGGCGCTCCGGCCGGAAAGATTCTCGGCGCGTACGGCGTGACGGAGGACCGTTTCCTTTCGACGTTGTCGCAGGTCAGGGGCGCGCAGCGCGTATCGAGCGATTCTCCCGAGGAGACGTACGAGGCGTTGCAGAAGTACGGGCGCGACCTCGTGCAGATGGCGCGGGAGGGAAAGCTCGACCCGGTCATAGGACGCGACGAGGAGATCCGCAGGGTGATCCGCATCCTGAGCCGGAAGACGAAGAACAACCCCGTCCTGATCGGAGACCCCGGCGTCGGAAAGACGGCCATCGTCGAGGGGCTCGCGGAGCGGATCGTGCGCGGGGACGTGCCTGAAGGCCTGAAGGACCGGACGGTCTTCGCGCTGGATATGGGGTCTCTCCTCGCGGGAGCCAAGTACCGCGGCGAGTTCGAGGAACGACTGAAGGCCGTGTTGACCGAAGTCCGGCAGAGCGAAGGGCGGATCATCCTCTTCATCGACGAGCTGCACACCGTCGTGGGGGCGGGAGCCGCGGAGGGCGCCATCGACGCGGGCAACATGCTCAAGCCCATGCTCGCGCGCGGCGAGCTGCACTGCATCGGCGCCACGACGACGGACGAATTCCGGAAGCACATCGAAAAGGACGCCGCGCTGGCGCGTCGTTTCCAGCCGGTTCTCGTGGAGCAGCCGAACGTCGAGGATACGATTTCCATTCTTCGCGGACTCAAGGAGCGCTTCCAGGTTCATCACGGCGTTCGGATCCGCGACAACGCGCTCGTGGCGGCCGCCGTGCTCTCGAACCGGTACATCACGGACCGGTTCCTGCCGGACAAGGCGATCGACCTCGTCGACGAGGCGTGCGCGATGATCCGGACGGAAATCGACTCCCTGCCGACGGAGCTGGACAACGCATCGCGGCGCGTCATGCAGCTCGAGATCGAAGAGGCCGCGTTGACGAAGGAAAAGGACGCGGCGAGCCGGGAGCGGCTCAAGGTTCTCTGCCGGGAGCTTCAGGAGGCCCGGGAGGAGGCTGACTCGCTCCGGGCGCAGTACGAGGCCGAAAAGAACATGATATCCGGCGTTCGGGATCTTCGGAGCCGGATCGAAGAGATCAACCGCCGGATCGAGAAGGCGGAGCGCGACTACGACCTGAACCAGGCGGCCGAACTCAAGCACGGGCAGCTTCCGCAGCTGAAGGAAGAGCTGAAGAAGAAGGAAGAGGACCTCGCCGCCCGGCAGGGCGGTCAGGTGCTCCTCCGGGAGGAGGTCACGGACGACGAGATCGCCGAGATCGTCAGCCGCTGGACGGGAATTCCGGTCACGCGGCTCGTGGAGGGGGAGCGGGAGAAGCTCCTGAAACTCGACGAGATCCTCCACAGGCGCGTCGTGGGGCAGAACGAAGCCGTAACGCTCGTGGCCGACGCCGTCATCCGCGCGCGGTCGGGGATCAAGGACCCGCGCCGTCCGATCGGATCGTTCATCTTCCTCGGACCGACGGGCGTCGGAAAGACCGAACTCGCGAAGGCGCTCGCCGAGGCGCTCTTCGACAGCGAGGACGTCCTGACGCGGATCGACATGTCGGAATACATGGAGAAACACGCGGTCTCGCGTCTCGTCGGAGCGCCCCCGGGATACGTCGGGTACGACGAGGGGGGGCAGCTGACCGAAGCGGTGCGGCGGCATCCGTATTCGGTGATTCTCTTCGACGAGATCGAAAAGGCGCACCCGGACGTCTTCAACATCCTGCTCCAGATACTGGACGACGGCCGCCTGACGGACAGCCACGGCCGCGTGGTGAACTTCAAGAACACCGTCATCATCATGACGAGCAACCTGGGGGCGGAGCATCTGCTTTCGGGAATCACGCCGGACGGGCAGATACGGGACGATGCGAGGGATCAGGTGATGGCGGAATTGCGGAGATCGTTCCGGCCCGAATTCCTGAACCGCGTGGACGACGTCGTTCTCTTCAAGCCCTTGCGCCGGGACGAAATGCTCCGGATCGTCCGGCTTCTGGTTTCGACGCTCGAACGGCGTCTGAAGGACCGGGACATAACGCTCGAACTCACCGACGGCGCGGCGGAGCTTCTGGCCCGGAACGGATACGACGCCGTGTACGGGGCGCGCCCGCTCAAGAGGCTCATGGTCCGGACGCTGGAGACGAAGATCTCCCGCCTCATCGTTTCCGGAGAGGCTCCGGCCGGTTCCACGATCCGGGTCTCCGAGCGCCTGGGAGAGCTGGATTACGAAGTGATTCTCGCGGCGGCCCCCGCATAGGGAGCCTGTGCGTCAATGACAAAGGCCGGAAGGGGATATTCCCCTTCCGGCCTTTGTCTGTCCGTTCCCGGATCAGCGGATCTCGAACTCTATCTTCCCAAGTTTGCCGAAGTCCGCGACGTACTTCCCGGGTTTGCCCGGGATCATGTTTCCGAGCGCGCCGGTCATGAAGATGTCGCCGGGTTTGACCGTCCAGCCATGTTCAATCGACGCGTTCACGAGCCAGCGAAGCGCCTCCCACTGGTCGCCGAGGGCGTCCCGCCCCTTGCCTGTGTTGACCTTTTCGCCGTTCCGCGTGAGGGTGACGTCAAACGCGTTCGGATCGAAGGTCGGGCGAACCGTGGTCTTGTTTCCGGCGATGAAGCTGACGGCCGACACGTTGGCCGCGATCAGGTCAACGCCGCGGAATCCCTTCATGGTGACGAAATTCATATCGGGAAGCTCGATGGACGGAAGCGCCGAACGGAACGCGCGTTTCAGCTCCGCAACGGACTTGACCGGCTTCGAGATTGCGCGGCCCGCCTGGAAGGCGATCTCCGTTTCGACCATGAGCGCCGCGTACCCCTGGGAGTAGATGACGGGGGAGCCGGTCAACTTGCCCGACCCGTAGAGAACGCCCGCGACGGGTCCGGAAACCCCGAATTTCTTCTGCCCGGCCGTCGTCGTCAATCCGGCCTTGAAGCCGGCGATCGTATCGCCCTGGAGACGTTTCGTGACGTATTCCTTCTGGACCTTGTAGGCCATGGCTTCGTCTAGATTCGGGTCGAGCGTCGAGACGAGGGGGAGGAGCTTCCCCTGTTTGTGCGCGTCGACAAGCGCGTTCGAGAGTTCCGTCGTTCCGCAGAACGCCGCCGCTGCCGCAATAAAAACGAAAAATACGGAAAATACCGGTATCCACTTGCGTCTCATGCCGTTCACCTCCAGAATATGTTTCATGAAGCTTCCAATGAGCATTTATACTCCCTTGCGCGCGGCATCTCAAGCGCGAACCGTCGGCCAATGGAGACGGACATGAAAAAAAACGACATCCTCAAGCAACGCTTCGGACATACGGCATTTCGCGAGGGGCAGGCCGAACTGATCGACGCCATCCTCGCCGGAAGGGACGTCTTCGGCGTCATGCCCACGGGCGCCGGAAAGTCCGTCTGCTATCAGGTTCCTGCGCTGATGCTCGAAGGGATCACGCTTGTGGTTTCGCCGCTTATCTCCCTTATGAAGGACCAGGTCAACGCGCTCGTGCAGTCCGGAATTTCCGCGGCGTACCTCAACAGCTCCCTCGCCGCGTCGCAGTACGACGAAGTCCTGCGGCGGGCTGCGAACGGCGAGTACAAAATCCTCTACGTCGCTCCGGAGCGGCTTGCCGCCGCCGGATTCCTGCGCTTTGCGGAAGCTGCGACGATCTCGATGGCGACGGTGGATGAAGCGCACTGCGTCTCGCAGTGGGGCCAGGATTTCCGCCCCGGCTACCTGAAGATCGTGGAGTTCATCGAACGCCTCTCCCGACGCCCCGTCGTCAGCGCGTTCACCGCGACGGCGACGGAGGAAGTCCGCGAGGATGTCATCCGCATTCTGCGGCTGCGAAACCCGTTCGTCGTCACGACCGGCTTCGACCGGAAGAACCTGTTTTTCGGGGTTCGAAAGCCGAACGACAAATTCGCCGAGACGCAGAAGATCGTGCGGCAAAACAGGAACAGGAGCGGAATCGTGTACTGCGCCGCCCGAAAGACCGTTGAAGAGGTATGCGACAGGCTCAACGGGAGCGGCGTCTCCGCGACGCGATACCACGCCGGGCTGGACGACGACGAACGTCGGAAGAACCAGGACGACTTCCTGAACGACCGGAAGACGGTCATGGTCGCCACGAATGCTTTCGGAATGGGAATCGACAAGTCCGACGTCGCCTTCGTCGTTCACTACAATATGCCGAAAAACATCGAAAGCTACTACCAGGAAGCGGGGCGGGCGGGGCGCGACGGCGAGCCCGCGGAATGCATCCTCCTGTACGGCGGACGGGACGTTCGGACGAACCTGTATCTCATCGAAAACAACCGCGACGCGGACGAGGATCTTCCCCCGGAAGTCCGGGCGGCGGTGCGGGAGAAAGACCGCGAGCGCCTCAGGGCCATGACATCGTATTGCGCGACGACCGGCTGCCTTCGGGAATACCTCCTTCGCTATTTCGGGGAAAAAGCGCCGCACTTTTGCGGGCGCTGCTCGAACTGCGACACGGAATTCGAGACCGTGGATGTCACGACGGAATCGCAGAAGATCGTCTCGTGCGTGTATCGCGTCCTGCAACGGAACAGGGCGTTTGGAAAGAAGATGATCGTCGACATCCTCCACGGCGGCAGAAACGAGAAGGTGCTGCAGGCCGGAATGGACAGCCTTTCGACGTACGGAATCATGGCGGATGCGCCCGTGCGCAGGATCCGGGAGATCCTGGATTTTCTCGTCGACAACGATTTTCTGGCGCTTTCGACCGACGAATACCCGGTCGTGACGCCTTCTCTCCGGTCCGGCGAGGTCATCCGGGAGAAGCGAACGATCGAAATGAAAGTTCCGGCGCGGCGCGCTTCGGTGGAGGTTCGTCGGACGGATCCGCCCGGCGGCGGGGATGACGAACTGTTCGAGTCCCTCCGGACGTTGCGGGCCCGGCTTGCGTCGGAGGCGCACGTTCCCGCGTACGTCGTCTTTCCCGACGCGGCGCTTCGTGACATGTGCCGGAAACTTCCGCTGACGAGTGATGCGTTTCTGGAAGTCGCCGGAGTTGGCGAGGCGAAGATGGAGCGATACGGGGAATCCTTTACTGGGGTTATCCGGGAGCACGTTTCCCGGAACGCGGCTCCCTCCGGACGGAACGGAGCCGCGGATCCCGAAGAGCCGGAGTGAACGCGCGAATCCGCGCGCCGGAGGAGGTTCATGCATGGAGCCGGATGTGACCAATCTGTTTCGTCTGCCGTCGCCCCTGCCCGGGCCGGAAGATGACGAGTCGGTGGATATTCTCTCGCGCGCGAACGATGTCCGCGTGGAACGGATCGTTTCGACGGGGCAGGCGTCGCCGCCCGGTTTCTGGTACGACCAGGACGAGGACGAATGGGTCGTTCTTCTCTCCGGCGACGCGAGGCTCCGGTACGAAGACGGCTCCGTCCTTTCCCTGAACGCCGGAGACTTTCTTTTTATTCCGGCGCATGTCCGCCACCGGATCGACGGCACAAGCTGCAAAAATCCGTGCATCTGGCTGGCGTTTTTCCGGAAGAATGCACCGCAATGAGACGGGAATACTGTATAATTCCGGACTTTCGTAAAATGTCAGCGCTTCGGGTGCGATAATACGGACAATCGTTCTTTCGGGAGGGGCTTTCATGCCTGTTCGTTCCATCTGTGTCCGCAGTTCCGGTTTCAAGCTTTCGCTGCTGTCCGTCGCGCACTTTTTCAATGACCTGTACGCGTCCTTTCTGCCGACCTTCGTTCCGGGGATCATCGAACGCCTCGGAATTTCGATGGCGCAGGCGGGAACGCTGAATTCCACGGTGGGAATCATCCACATCTTCTTTCAGCCCGTCATGGGGTATCTTTCGGACCGAACGACGCGAAGCTGGCTGATAACGATCGGTCCGATCCTGACCTGCCTCGGCGCGACGCTTCTGCCGAACTCGCCGTCCTTCGGCTGTGCGATTGTGTTCGCCGGGCTCTGGGGGTTGGGAAGCGCATCGTTCCATCCGCAGGGGAACGGATCCGTGGGGTATGTCGTTCCGAAGGAACGTCTCACGTCGTCGCTGGCCATCTTCAGCGTGGCGGGGAATGTCGGCGTCACGCTCAGCCCGGTCTTCGCGGTCGTGATGGCGAAGACCGTCGGGCTTCCGGCCCTGCCGTTCGTCGCGACGATTCCTGTTCTCATACTTGCGGCGTGCATTTTCCGGTACATGCCCCGCTTCAGCGAGGAGCGCCCTGCCGCGCCGGCCGTCAGACAAGGGGTGATCGGCGCGCTGACCTCCGTCTTTGCGACGATCTTCCCGATCTGGGCGGTGTCTGTCGCGCGGGACGCCACGAGCCAGGGGATCCGTTTTTTCCTTCCGATACAGATTTCCGCACGCGGCGGCGACATCACGGCCGTGGGCGCGATCCTGTTTTTGATGATGCTCTCCAGCACCGTCGCGATGGTGATAGGCGGAAAACTGGCCGACCGGTACGGAAAGCGGCAAACGCTGACGTTGCTGCTCGTTCTCGCGTCTCTGACGCTCTTCCCGGCCCTATTGACGACGGGCGGACTTTCCATCGCGCTGTATCTTGCCGGGGTCTCCCTGGTCAACGCGACGCTGCCCGTCACGGCGGCTCTCGCCCAGGAGATGGCTCCGAACTCCCGGAGCATGGCCAGCTCCATCGTCATGGGACTTTCCTGGGGCATCGCGAATCTCCTGACCGGGCCGCTCGGGATGGTGGCGGACCGCTTCGGAATCCAGACCACGATGGCGATTGTCGCTTCGTTGCCGCTCTGCGCGCTGCCCTTCATGGTATTCTTTTCCCGGGGCCGGAATTGAGCGGAGCGCGGGCGCCGATGTCCGATGAATGCGCCCGCGGAAGACGCGCATCTGAATGCGGCGTCGGAATATCGGCAGATGATGCGGGGAGGTGTCGGGCATGGTGTGTATGAGGCTGGCGGTTCTTGTCGTGTCGCTGGCGGCGTTTTCCGCCGGAGCGGCGTTTTCGGAGACATCATTTGAGAAGGTGACGCGGTTTTTGGAACGGACGATCGAGCGTTACGGAAACCTCGAGGCGTCCCTGACGGAGTCCCTCGGCGCGCCTTCGGCGAGGATCGTGTCGAAGCACGCGAGTCCGCATGATCCGAACTACACGTATGAACTTGTCTCGATGGATTTCGCCTCGAAGGGCGCGCAGGCGGTGGTGTACAGGGATTCGGACAAGGAACTGCTTGTCGGCCTCGTCGCCTCGACGCCGAAGCTGGTCTTCGGGAAGAATGTCCGCGTCGGGTCGCCGAAGAGCGCTGTCCTGAAGGAACTCGGCAAGCCCGTCGAGGAGAAGGACGACGTCATGCGGTACGAGGACGAGTCCGGCTACGTGGATATCACCTTTCAGCTGGATCTCGGGGGAACGGTGCGCCGCATGGGAATCTCCATCTGGATGGATTGAGAAGGGGGCCTGAAAAGGCCCCCTTCTTCGTTCATTCGTGCGTCGTCTTTCGCCGCGCGTTTCGCGCAAGCCCCTCCGGTTCGAGCGCGATCCGTTCGCCCTCGAAGAGCGACTGGACGCCGCCGGACGAGAACCCCTTCTGTCGTTCGCACATCTCCCGGCAGTTTTCCATGCACCGGCTCTGGTTGTCGTCCGGCTCCGTATAGACGGTGAGAACGCCTTCGTAATTCCTCAGGACGGTCTTCCGGTCCGACCGGGAGACGACGTAGTTCGGCGTGACCGGGATCTTGCCCCCGCCGCCCGGCGCGTCCACGACGAACGTGGGGACGGCGAGCCCGGACGTGTGCCCGCGAAGGAACTCCATGATCTCGATTCCCTTCCCGATGGAGGTCCGGAAGTGCTCGATGCCGCGCGACAGGTCGCACTGGTAGATGTAGTAGGGGCGGACGCGGATCTTCAGGAGCCCCTGGTTCAGTTCCCGGAAGATATAGGGGCAGTCGTTGATCCCCTTGAGCAGCACGGACTGGTTTCCGAGCGGAATTCCGGCGTCGGCGAGGCGGATGCACGCCTGGGCGGATTCCGGCGTGATCTCCGCCGGATGGTTGAACTGGACGTTGATCCACAGCGGGTGGAAGCGCCTGAGCATGCTGCAGAGTTCTTCCGTGATCCGCATGGGCAGCACGACGGGGACGCGCGTCCCGATCCGGATGATCTCCACGTGCCCGATCGCCCGGATCGATCCGAGGATCCACTCGAGCGTCTCGTCGGAGAGCGTGAGCGGATCTCCGCCCGTGACGAGAACGTCCCGGATCTCGGGGGTCCGGCGTATGTATTCGATGCACGCCTCGATCTGTTCCCGGCTGCGCGCGTGGTCGGACTGCCCCGCGAAACGCCGGCGCGTGCAGTGGCGGCAATACATGGAGCACTGGTCCGTGACGAGCAGGATGCACCGGTCCGGATAGCGGTGCGTCAGCCCGGGGACGGGAGAGTCGACGTCTTCGTGAAGCGGGTCGAGAAGATCCGTCGACGCGATGAGCGTTTCCTTCAGCGTCGGGATAGCCTGGCGCCGGATGGGGCAGTTCGGGTCGCCGCGGTCGATCAGACTCGCGTAGTACGGCGTGACGGCCATCCGGAGCGTCGCCAGACTCTTTTTGACGATCATGGCTTCGTTGCGGGACAGCGTGAGGAATCGCGACAGCTCCTCGGCCGTCGTGAGGCGGTGCTCCATCTGCCAGCGCCAGTCGTTCCAGAACGCCGGATCCGTCTCCAGCCGGATGTCCCGGTAGGAGTCGTCCCCGCGAACGCCGGGACGGAGGGGGATCGTCGCGTTTTTAGGGGAGCCTGCGGATTTCTTTGCAGTAGAGGACAAGGTCGTCACCCTCCGAATAGAAGTTGGGAATGCGTCCGCACTCCCTGTATGCAGCCCGTTCGTAAAAATGCCGCTGCCCGTCGTAGTCCGATCGTCCGGCCGTCTCCACGCGGATGACGGCCCTGTCCGACCGCGAGAGAAGCGCGGCGCACATCCCCCGGTCGAGCGCCAGGCCGACGCCTCTGCGCTGGCGCGACGGGTCGACGACGATCCAGTAGAGATCCCATGCGAAAGCGGTCATCGGCGTCGGTCCGAAGATCAGGAACCCTCCGGATGTCCCGCATTCCTCCGCGTCGAGGAGCGTGTAGTCTTTGCCGGGCGCATCGAAGCATCCGCGCAACACCTCGTCCAGGACGAGAATCTCGTCCCCGGAAAAGGCTTCCGTCTTTCGCGCCGTTTCCAGATAGAAGGCGATATCGTTATGCGACATGGCGTTTTTCCCGTTTCCTTTCGAGGGCGAGCGCGACGATGCGCGCGATCAGATCGGCGTAGGAGATCCCGGCTTCGCCGGCTTGGCGGGCCAATCCTGCGTCCGACGAGATGTCGGGGTTGGGGTTGACGTCGATGACCCGAAGGTCGCCTCCGGGGCGTCGTTCCCTGAGATCCACGCGGAAGTACCCCCGGCAGCCGAGGACCGTCCCGGACCTGGCCGCCAGCGCGCCGATCCGACGGACGAGGGCATGCGGCATGTGCGCCGCGCTTCGGGGGGAGATGACGAAATCCGACGCTTGGGGATCCCATTTGGATGCGTAGTTCAGATAGGGCGACAGCCCGGGGAAACGGTCGTACTCGATGACGGAGATTCCCATCGGTTCGGAGTCGCCTTCGAGGAACGCGACGGAAAATTCGCGTCCAGCGAGGAACTCCTCGACGACGAGTCCGTCCGGATAGTCCGCGAGCTTTCGGGACACGACGCGTTCGAGTTCGTCCCGGCTTCGTACGAGAGACGATTCGTCGATGCCGACGCTTCCGTCTTCACGCGCGGGCTTGACGAAGAAAGGAGCCGGAAACGCGATGCCGGACAGGTCCGCCGGGGTGCGCACGCAGATCCCTTCCGGGACCGGAACTCCGGCTTGTTCGAGAAGGACTCGGGCGCGGGCTTTGTCGTGACAGGCGGCGAGCGCGTCGGGGCCGTTTCCCGTGTACGGGAGTCCGGACGCTTCCAGAAAGCGGCAGAAATCGTGTTCGAGGGAGCTGTCGCCGCTGAATCCCTCGAAAAGATTGAAGATGCAGGATGGCGATTTGTCGCGGAGCCGCATGACGAATGCCGTCTCCGGCAGCCCGTCCGCCAGGTCTTCGCGGCGAATGTCGAGCGGAGCGGCAGGAAGTCCCAGATGCGAGAGCGCTTCGATGACATGGGAACGGCAGCGCAATCCGTCCGAAACGTCGGGGCGGCCGCCGTCTTCGATTCCGACAGCTACGAGCACGGCGTCCCGAATGTCCGGGACGGTGCGTTCGGGAGGTTCCGAAGGTTCGGGAGGTTCCGAAGAAACGGAACCGTCTTCGGGAAGCATGGAGAGCGTGTTCATGCCTTCTCGCCCCCTCCGGTGAAGAAAGCGCCGGGCAGAACATTCCGGGGAATGCCGTTTCTCCGGAATGCGAGGGAGAGGATCGTACGGATGATGTCCTCGTACGTTCCTCCGCTCAATCTGAAGAGGATCGGCAGGTCGCTGTACGTCGGAGAGAGCCCGG
>CAYVKE010000082.1:0-14485 GCA_964451935.1 uncultured Synergistaceae bacterium
CGGTCTCCCCCTTCCATTGCTCTGTGGTTCGTCGCGAAAATTCGATCGAGGATCGAAAGGCCGGAGGCGCCGGGGAATCAGGCGTCCGTGCGTTACGCCTCGCTCGCGCCGTTCGTTCCGGGAACGGGCAACTTCCCGGTCTCCAGCGGCGGCGCCGGAGGAAGTCCGGTGACGGCCAGAATCTCCTGCTCGTCGAGCGTCTCCCGCTCCACAAGGGCTTCGGCGAGCGCGTCGAGTTCCTTTCGGTGGGCGTTGAGAAGCCGCTTGCCCTCCTCGTGGCATTCGCCGATGATCCGGAAGACCTCCGCATCGACGGCCCTGGAGGTTTCCTCGCTGAACGATTTCGCGCAGCCGTAGCCGCCGCCGGAGCCGCCCAGGTAAGGGTTCTCCCGCGGCGCGAGCTGCACCAGGCCGAGCCGCTCGCTCATGCCCCAGCGCGTGACCATCTGACGCGCCAGACAGGTGGCCTGTTCGATGTCGCTTTCGGCGCCGGTCGTCTTCGTGCCGTACACGACCTCTTCGGCCGCGCGGCCGCCGAGCATTCCGACGATCCTCGCGCGGAGGTAGGCCTCCGGATAGTTGTAGCGGTCGTTGTCCGGCCGCTGGTACGTCACGCCGAGGGCCTGACCGCGCGGCACGATCGTCACCCGGTTCACCGGGTCGGCGCCGGGCTCCACGAGGCCCAGAATGGCGTGGCCCCCCTCGTGGTAGGCGATGCGTTCCTTGTCGTCGCGGCTCAGAAGCAGCGGCCGTTCGGGGCCCAGAACCATCTTCTCGAGCGCGTCCAGAAAGTCCTTCTGGCGGACTTCGTTCTGGTCGCGCCGGGCAGCCAGCAACGCCGCCTCGTTGACCAGATTCTTCAGGTCGGCTCCAGCGAACCCCGGAGTGGCGGCCGCAAGCTCCGCCAGGCTCGCGTCATTTGCGAGCGGCACGCTGCGGGTGTGAACCCTGAGGATCGCCTCGCGCCCCGTTTTGTCCGGAAGGTTGACGACCACGCGCCGGTCGAAGCGGCCTGCGCGCAGGAGCGCCTTGTCGAGAACGTCCGGCTGGTTGGTCGCGGCCAGAACGATGATGCCCTCGCGGCTGGAGAAGCCGTCCATTTCGGTCAGAATCTGGTTCAGCGTCTGCTCCTGCTCGCTCGACCCCCCGATCGCGACCTGCCCGCGCGCGCGTCCGATGGCGTCCAGCTCGTCGATGAAGATGATCGACGGCGCGTTCTCGCGGGCCTGCTTGAAAAGGTCCCGCACCCGCGCCGCGCCCACGCCGACGATCATTTCGACGAATTCGGCGGCGCTCATCGAGAAGAACGGAACGCCCGCCTCTCCGGCGACCGCCTTCGCGAGCAATGTCTTTCCCGTGCCGGGCGAGCCCACGAGCAGGACGCCCTTCGGCGCGGTTCCGCCCAGTCGGGTGTACTTCCCGGGATCCTTGAGGAAATCCACGACCTCGACCAGTTCGTTCTCCGCCTCGTCGATGCCGGCGACATCCTCGAACGTGACCTTCGCGTCCTTCTCCTGGTCGTAGCGGCGCGCCTTGCTCTTGCCGATGCCCAGCATCCCGCCCCCGATGCCGCCGCCCTGCGACGAACGCCGGAAGAGCCAGAAGTAGAAGGCGATGAAGAGCAGGCCCGGTCCGAAGCTGAAGAGGATCGTCTCAAGCGGGCCGCGCTCTTCGTTGATCGGCTTGGCGCTGATCTCGACGCCCCGTTCGATCAGGAACGTTTCCAGGCCGGGATCCACGAACGACGGCAGCGTCGTCGCAAAGGTCCTGCTCTCCTTCGTCGCCGCCGTTCCGACCTTCTCTCCCGCGGCCGCGGCGGACGGCCGGGCCTTGAATATTCCCGTTATCGTGTCGCCCCGGCTGAAGATCGACTGCACGTTGCCTTTCGCGACTTCCTCCCGGAACAGGGTGTAGGACACCATGAGCGGTTCTTCCGGCCCCGGTGCGAACAGTTTCGCCAGAAAGAAATTCGCGAGAAGGATGAGCATGAACCACAGCATGGTCCTGGGCGGCGGCATCGCCTTCCGCGCGGATTCCTTCTTCGCCGGCCCCGGCCAGCCCTTTTCCGGATGCGGATAGCCGCCGTTGCGTTGCATCTTCTGCTCTGTCACGCTCCCGAACGCCCCTTTCCGTCACAAACAGTTCCTCGACAATCCATGTGTATGCTTCGTCGCTCAATGTATCACGGGCGATCCCCGGTCACAAGCGAAGATATGCCGAGATCCGGCCGGAAGGCGACGAGGATGTAGCTCAGGGGGACGCCCGCGTTCGCGGCCTCGCGGTTCGACTCGGTGTATCGCCTGCGCTCTTCGGGATTCATGCGGGAAGCTCTCCGAAAGGGGCCGCAAAAGACGATTCCGCCCCTCCGCCTCACGCCTTCAGCATGTTCAGGACTTCCGCGAGTTTCGCGACGCCCTTTTCGGCGGCGTGCTGGCTGATCAGGCCCTCCTTTGCGAAGCCCGCGATGCGAACCGTGCAGCGTCCGGCGTCCGCGTTGCCCGCGTCGATCTCGACGCAGAGCACCACGGGGCTCATGTTCATGATTCCGGCGTTGATCACGCCCGTCACGCGCATGCAGCCTTCCTCGGCCTCTTCTGCGAGGCGGCCGTTCTTCGCGAACCAGGCGTAGAGCTTGAGCAGCAGGTCCTTCGGGTCGGTCTTCAGACGCATCTCCCGCTCGGCGGAGTCGGTTTTCGAGAGCTTCGCCCCGAGCTTGCCGCCGAAAGAGGACGCGAGCCCCGCGAAGGGAACCTTCGTGCCGGAGAGCCTCATTCCGGTCTTCATCACTTCTCCGATGCCTTCGATCAGAAGGCGCTCCACGAGCTTGTCCCTGTCCTCAGCCATGTCGGATCCTCTCCTTCGGTCGCACCTCGTCGCGCATGCGTTCCACGCGGGTCAAGTATATTCCCTGCGGGCGGATGCGAAAAGCGCGGAATCCCTGGGGAGCCCCGCGTGTTCGGTTGCGGCTTCGCGCCCTCTCGGGGGCGCTGATCCGAACTGTAAAGATTTCTTTGCACTTCCTTATCGAAACGGAACATTCCCGAAGAGCGGCTTAAGACCCGACAGGTAGAATGCTATAGTGAAATCGACGAAAACGATACACGCGAAAGCGAGGCGGCATACATGAAAAAGATCCTGGCGCCAACCATGTTCATCCTGTTCGCAATGTTATTCTCCCCGTTTCCGGCGCTCGCGGCGCTCGCTACGCTCGGAGCGACGCCGGGAACGACGCTGAAAGCGGTGTCCGAGGCGGGCGACGCCGGACCGACGCTCGACGAATGTCTTGCGCTCGCGCTCGAGAATCACCCGGATATGGCCTCGGCGAACACGAAGATCCGCCGTTCCGTCAGCCAGACGAAGGAAGCGGCCGCGAATCTCCGTCCGACGGTGGACGTCGACGGGTCCGTCTCCACGAACGACGGAACGACGAAGGAGCGCTACGCCTCCGGGATCGGCCTGAGCCACACGATCTCCGACGGCGGCCGCAGGGAACTCGCGCTGAAGAAGGCGTCGGTCGCCGTGACGGCGTCGGAGCGCGACGCGAGCCGCACCCGGCAGGTGCTTCTGTACGATGTGAAGCAGGCGTTCTTCTCGCTGCTGCGGTATTACGAGGACGTGTCCGTGGCGCAGGAGACGGTGGCGCTTTACGAGGCGCAGCTCGCCCAGGCCCGGGCGTTCTACGACGCGGGGCGGACGAAGCGCTCCGACGTGACGACGGCCGAGGTGAACCTGAGCCAGGCGAAGCAGGACCTGACGAAGGCGAAGGGTTCGCTCTCCATCGGATGGGCGACGCTCGAAAATACGGTCGGGACAAAGCTTCCCCGGGCGGGGAAGAAGCCGGACGTTCCGTCGCCGGCGATTCCCGCGACTCCGGCGGAAGCCGCGGCGCTGAACGAGGCCCTGTCGCTCCGGCCGGACTACCTGGCGCAGCAGGCGCGGATCGAGGCGGCCGGGATGGCCGTTTCCTACGCGGCGAAGGGCATGAACCCGACCCTCTCTCTCAGCGGCGGCTACGACTTTTCCGACGGACATTCGGGGTGGTCGGGACAGTGGAGCACGGCGCTGACGCTCTCCGTTCCCGTGAGCGACGGCGGCGCGACCGCCGCGAAGACCGAGACGGCGCGGGCGGATCTCGACCTCGAAAAACAGGCGCTCGAAAGCATCCGGCAGACCGTCCTTCTCGAAGTCCGCACGGCGCTATCCAATCTTGCGACCGCGGAGGAGCAGGTCGTGACCGCCGGCGAGGGGTTGCGGCAGGCGAAGGAGAATATGGACCTCGCGGTGGGGCGGTACGGCGTCGGCGTCGGCACGAGCCTCGAAGTCTCCGACGCGGGCGACAAGTACAACAAGGCGCGCAAGTCGCTGGTTCAGGCGAATTTCGACCTCCAGATCGCGCGGGCGACGCTGGAGAAGGTTCTGGGGCGCGACACGAAGACGGCGGGCGCAGCCCAAAAGGAAGGAAGGGATTCCAAGTGAAAAAGGGACTGAAGAAGTTGTTTCTGGGATGTTTGGGGATCGCCCTTCTCGCGGGCGGATACATCGTCTACACGAGCAGGGGAAGCAACGGGGAGACTGCGACCTACAGCACGGAAGCCGTGACACGGGGATCCATCACCAGGGTCGTCTCCGCGACGGGCAAGATCCAGGCCGTCAATACGGTCGAAGTGGGCAGCCAGGTTTCCGGCACGATCCGGAAGATTTTCGTGGACTACAACTCCTCCGTGAAGAAGGGGCAGCTCATCGCTGAAATCGACGCGACGGTGCTCCAGGCGAAGGTGAAGGAGTCCCAGGCGAACCTGAACTCCGCGAAGGCCTCCTATGCCGAGGCCGCGGCGACGCTCAAGGAGGCGCGCCGCGAACTGACGCGCCAGAAGAGCCTGTACGCGAAGAACTTTATCGCGAAGAGCGACCTCGAATCGGCGGAGACGTCGGCGGCCACGAATGCGGCGCAGCTCGGTTCGGCGAAGGCCAAACTCGACGCGGCGCAGGCGACGCTCGAACAGAGCCGCACGAACCTGGCCTATGCGCAGATCTATTCGCCCGTGAACGGAACGGTCGTCGGCAAGGACGTCAGCGAGGGACAGACCGTCGCGTCCAGCTACCAGACGCCCACGCTCTTCACGATCGCGGAGGACCTGACAAAGATGCAGGTCGAGGCGGCCGTGGACGAGGCGGATATCGGCTACGTCAAGGAAGGCATGCCCGTCACGTTCACCGTGGACACCTACCCCGAAGACACCTTCAGCGGCGCGGTGCGGCAGGTGCGCCTGAAGGCGGCGACGACGGAAAACGTGGTGACCTACACGGTCATCATCTCCGCCGAAAACCCGGATCTGCGCCTCTATCCGGGAATGACGGCCAACGTCACGATCGAGACGGCGTCCGCGAAGAACGTCCTGAAGGTTCCCAACGCGGCGCTGCGCTTCAAGATGGCGGGAGCCGCGAACGGCGCCGGAACGGGCGCGGGAACGAGGACGGGCGGCGGCGCGAAGACGGCCGGATCGAAGGCGAACGGCAGGGGAGGCCAGGTCGTGTGGATCCTCCCGGAGTCGAAGGACCCCGGACAGGCTCCGATGCGCGTCCCCGTGACCGTCGGCCTGAGCGACGGAAGCTGGACGGCCGTGTCGGGCGACCTTGCGGACGGCGATCTCGTCGTGACCGGCAACCGTACGGGCGCGGCCGCGACGAACTCCAGGGCGAACATGCCGCCGAGGATGTTCTAGCCATGGCGCTCATCGAGCTTCGGGATATCCGGAAGATCTACGACCTCGGGGAGGTCCGCGTCGAAGCGCTCCGGGGGGTCTCGCTCTCGATGGAGAAGGGCGAATTCGTGGCTGTCATGGGGCCGTCGGGGTCGGGGAAGTCAACGCTCATGAACATCCTGGGGTGCCTCGACGTCCCCTCTTCGGGAAGCTACCTGCTCGACGGACGCGACGTGAGCAACATGGGAAAGGACGAACTGGCGCAGGTCCGGGGGCGTTTCATCGGCTTCGTCTTCCAGGGTTTCAACCTGCTCTCGCGCACCTCGGCTCTCGAAAACGTCGAACTGCCGCTGCTCTACATGGGCGTCCCCCGGCAGGAACGCGCGAAACGGGCGCACGACGCCCTCCGGCTCGTCGGGCTGGAGGGGCGCGAGCATCACGAGCCCAAGCAGCTCTCGGGCGGACAGCAGCAGCGCGTCGCGATCGCCCGGGCGCTCGTCGGCGGCGCGCCGCTGATCCTCGCGGACGAACCCACCGGCAACCTGGACACGAAGACCAGCGACGAAATAATGGACCTGTTCGAGAACCTCAACCGGACGAAGGGCATCACCATCATCCTCGTGACCCACGAGCCCGACGTCGCCCGCTACTCGCGGCGCGTTGTGACCGTCCGGGACGGCCTCATCGTCTCGGACGAACCGATGGAGAAGGGAACGGAAATGGAGAAGCGTATGGAAAAGGAGAGTGAATGCGCATGATCGCGCCGTCGGCGATTCTCGGCATCGCGCGCAAGTCCCTGCGGACCAACAAGATGCGCTCGCTCCTGACCGCGCTCGGGATCATCATCGGCGTCGCGGCGGTCGTCGCGATGTTCGCCATCGGAACCGGCGCCAACAAGAAGGTCGCCGAGCACATCTCGAGCATGGGCAGCAACCTCCTGATCGTCCGGTCGGGCTCGACGACCAGCGGCGGGCAGCGCATGGGAATGGGCGCCACGCCGTCGCTGACCTTCGCGGACGCCGAGGCGATCCAGAAGGAATGTCCCGCCGTCGCGCTCGCCGATCCGTCCGCGTCGGGAACCGTCCAGATCGTGTACGGCAACATGAACTGGTCCACGCGCTCGGAAGGGACGGCCGGCGGACTCCTGGCCATCCAGGAATGGCCGCTCAGCGCGGGGCGCAGCTTCACCGATTCGGACATCCGCAGCTCCGCGAAGGTCTGCATCCTGGGACAGACGGTCGTCACGAACCTCTTCGGCGACGAGGATCCCGTCGGAAAGACCATCCGCGTGAAGAAGGTCCCCGTGACCGTCGTCGGCGTTCTCAAGAAGAAGGGCAACAACGCGATGGGGCAGGACCAGGACGACACGCTCCTTCTGCCGATCACGACGGCGCAGAAACGAATCTACGGCTCGCGCTTCCAGGGGCGCGTCAACATGATCCGCGTCAAGGCCGCGAGCGAGGCGGAAATCGCGGCCGCGTCGGAACAGATCACCGCGCTGCTCAACCAGCGACACCGCATCCGAACTGCGGAAGACGCGGACTTTTCCGTGATGAACCTCACGGAGATCATGGAGGCCGCGAAGGCGTCCACGCAGGCGCTCTCGCTGCTTCTGGCGGCAGTGGCGTCCATCTCGCTGCTCGTCGGCGGCATCGGCATCATGAACATCATGCTCGTTTCCGTCACGGAACGCACGCGCGAGATCGGCATCCGCATGGCGGTCGGCGCGAAGACCGCGGACATCCTGTTTCAGTTCCTCGCGGAGGCCATCATCCTCTCGCTTCTGGGCGGCATCATCGGGATCGCGCTCGGGGCCGGAGCGTCCGTCCTGATCTCGCGCTATGCCGGGTGGAGCGCCGTCATCTCTCCTTTCTCGATCGTCCTGGCGTTCGGTTTTTCGGCCGCTATCGGGATCTTCTTCGGCTACTACCCCGCGTCGAAGGCCGCGAAACTCGACCCGATCGAAGCGTTGCGATACGAGTAAGCGGTTCTTTTCTTACGGAATGTCCGGCTCGCCTCCGGGAAGCGGGGAGGCGGGCTTTTCGTATGTAAAATGGATGATTGTGTGTGGAATGTCTCTCTTTTGCGCCTTTTTCCACGTATATGGAGTATGATGGTCCGGAGTATTTCGAAGGAGGACACGTGTATGCGATTCTCATCTCAGAGCAGCGTCACCGTAAATCCCATGAGTCCGAGGGACCTCGACCTGGCGATCGAGTGGGCGGCCCGCGAAGGCTGGAATCCCGGCCTGGACGACGCCGCATGCTTCTATCCGGCGGATCCGGAAGGCTTTTTCATCGCCTACTCCGGCAAGACCCCGGTGGGGACGATCTCCGCCGTCCGCTACGGCGAGGACTTCGGCTTCATCGGCCTCTTCCTCGTCACGCCGGAGCGGAGAGGACGGCAGATCGGGCTGGTGCTGGCCGATACGGCGATGCGCCGCCTGTCGGGCCGGTGCATCGGCCTCGACGGCGTGGAACAGAAGGCCCGGAATTACGCGAAACAGGGGTTCAAGCTCACGTGGCGCAACGTGCGCTACAAGGGAACGGCCGCGCCGCAGGATGCGCGCGACGCGCATATCGTTCCCGTCACGCCGGAGCTTCTGCCCGAAATAGAGGCGTATGACCGGTTCTGTTTCCCTGCCCCAAGGAGCGCCTTCCTCGCGGCCTGGACATCCGCCCCGCACGCGACGTCCCTCGTCTGGCGCGACGAGACCGTGCGCGGCTACGGAACGATCCGGCAGTGCCGCGAAGGATGCAAGATCGGTCCGCTCTTCGCCGACGACGCCAACGTCGCGTGGGGGCTCTATCACGCGCTCGCCGCGTCCGTCCCCGAGGGCGACGCGGTCTTCCTCGACGTCCCCGAACCGAACGCCGTCGCGACGGCCCTTGCGAAGGAGCACCACATGACGCCGACCTTCGCCACCGCGCGCATGTACAACCAGGAGCCGCCCGTCATCGACATGAACCGGCTCTTCGGCGTCACCACGTTCGAGCTGGGCTAGACACGAACCGGGTCCCCGCCCCATGACGGCCGACACAACGGACTCTTGACCTTCCCCCTGCGGGAAGGTCTATTTTTTACCCATCGCACGAAATCAGGGAGGCGAATGAAACGACGGACCATCTGATTCCCATCGGACGCTTTTCGACGCTCTGCAGGCTCTCGGCCAAGACCCTGCGCTACTACGACGAGGCCGGACTCATCAGCCCGGCGCTCGTGGACCGGACGACCGGCTACCGGTACTACGGCGTGTCGCAGATCCTGGAGGTCGAGCGCATCCGCATCCTGCGGGAGCTGGAGATGCCGATCGACGACATCCGCCGTTTTCTGGCGGAGCGCGACCGCACCGTTTTGCGCGACATGCTCGCGCTCCAGGAAAAGCGGATCCGCGGCCGGATGGACCGTCTGCAGTCGTCCCTCGAATTCCTGCGAAAACTCGTGGACCGGGAGGAAGAGATCATGACATACGCCATCAGCGTCAAAGAGGTTCCGGCGATCGACGTCGCCGGCGTCCGCTATCGCGCGAACATCGACACCATCGGCGAACTCTACTGCAGGACGTATACGGAGATTCTCGACGCGATGCGCCGTTCGGGCGGGCGGATGGCAGGGCCGCCGCTGCTCGTCTACCACGCCTGCGAAGACGGCGTCGACGACTGGGACGTGGAGACGTGCGTCCCCGTCGAGGGCGCCGTGACCCCGTTCGGGAACGTGACCGTGCGCACGCTGCCCTCCTGCACCGTCGCCTACACGATCCACGTCGGCCCCTATGAGGAACTCGCGCACGCCTGGATGCGCCTCGCGGAGTGGGTCCGGGAGCGCGGCCACGAATGCGCCGGACCGACGCGCGACATCTACATGAGCGACCCCTCGCAGACGAAACCCGAGGCGCTGCGCACCGAGATCCAGTGGCCGATCCGGTAGGCGGAGAGGCGAACCCGGGAATAGAAATGCAAAAGGAGCGATCTCTTTTGATCGCTCCTTTTTTCACCCTTTCGGACAGTCGCCGGAATTGACGTTCGCGCGGCGAACCTCCAGAATGGGGAAAAAGCCTGAAGGGGGCCGGAACGAATGGAACGACGCGACACGTCGCGGAAGACGGGAATAGCGCTCGGCAGCGGCGCGGCCCGGGGAATGGCGCACATCGGCGTCCTCCGAGCCCTCGAGGATGCGGGACACAAGCCCGGATGCGTGGCGGGAACGAGCATCGGCGCGCTGGTCGGGGGCGTCTACGCGGCGGGGAAGCTCGACGAGCTGACGGACATCGTCCTGGACCTGGACTGGAAGCGGGCGGCCTCCTTCTTCCTCGAAGCGTCCTTTCCCCGCTCCGGCCTGATCGAGGGGAACAAGGTCACGGAGTTCCTCGCGAAGATCCTCGGGAGGCGAAAGATCCGCGACCTGCCGATTCCCTTCCGTGCGGTCGCGACGGAGATCACGAGCGGGCGCGAAGTCGTCATCGACGACGGCGACCTCGTCGACGCGATCCGCGCGAGCATCTCGGTGCCCGGCGTCTTCTCGCCCGCGGAGCGGGGCGGCGACCTTCTCGTCGACGGCGGACTCGTCGATCCCGTGCCCGTCTGTGTTTGCCGCGTGATGGGCGCGGAGCGGGTCATCGCCGTCGACCTCAACCTCGGGCGCGTCCGGGACACGCGGCCGGCGACCGTCGCGAGCGCGGGGGCGGACGGGAAAAAGAAGATCGCAAAACTTGCGGGAATCGACGCGAACGAGCTGTTCGAGTGGGTGGAGCGGAATACGAAACGGCTCAGCGTCGGTCTGCCGGACCCGGTGAAGGCGTGGATGGAGCGGCGATCCGCGCCCAGCATCTTCGACGTTCTGGGCAATTCCCTTCGGATCATGGAAGCGCAGATTTCCGCGACGCGGCTGGAGATCGACCGCCCCGACCTGCTGATCCGGCCCGAGGTCGGCGACGTCGGCTTCATGGAGTTCTTCCGCGCGGAAGAGATGATCGCGGAGGGCCGCCGCGCCGCGAAGGAAGCGCTCGAACGCGCTCCGCAGCATGAATGAGTCGCCTCGTGATCAGCTTTTCGAAACCGCCTCTCGACCGGGAACATTTCGGCGACAGCCTCCGCTGCCATGGGCGCGTGCGACTGGTCGCTCGTGACGCCGGAAAACGGACATCTATTGAAACGATTAACCTCAATTCGATGCCCCTTCTCCAAATTCTCCTGTTATACTTTCTTCCGTATCGCCGGATTTCGGGATACTGTATATAATGGGAGCGCCTTCATGATATTGTGTTCACATACAATCCGCCAAAGGAGATGTACATCGTGTCGCTCAAAAACGGTATTCGCGCCATCGCCGTCGCCCTTCCGCTCTCGCTGGGCCTTGCGCTCCTCTCCGGCCGCTCCGTCATCGTCTCGTGGGGATGCGTCGCCGTTGTCATACTGATCGCGGCCTTCATTCTCCACCGCATCGGAGCGGGACTCAGGGCCTTCTCCTCCGTCGCGAAGGCGCTCTCCTCGGGAGCGGTCAACGTCCGCTTCCCCGAAACCGGGACGGCGGAACTGGACGCGATCGGCGGCTCCCTCAACGCCTTTCTCGAACGGCGCGAACGCAACACGGCCCGCCTGATGCAGACCTCCGACCGCCTTGCCGGAAACGCCGGCGGTCTGGCGACATCGGCCGAAAGCTTCGAACACTCCATGCTCGGCCTGCTTCACTCCCTCGGACAGGTCCGGGCGCTCTCCAAGACGAACAGCAACGATATCGACGCGACATCCGATACGGCGTCCGCCATCTCCGCGGGAACGCAAAACGTGGCGTCCGTCACCGCGACGATGTCCGAACACGCGATCCGCCTCAAAGACCGCGCCGAAGCGGCGCAGGGCGACGTCGGTGAAACGGTGGAGCACATTGGAAGCGTCCGGGACACCTTTGGAAATCTCGTTCAGGCCGTGGACCTTCTCGCCGAACGGGCGTCCGGAATTACGACCGTCCTGCAGGCCATCACGGCCGTGGCGGAGCAGACAAACCTGCTTGCGCTGAACGCGGCCATAGAGGCGGCCCGGGCGGGCGAAGCGGGACGGGGATTCGCCGTCGTCGCGGAGGAGATCCGGCACCTGGTCACGGACAGCAACCACGCGGCGAAGCAGATCCGCGAACTGGCGTCGTCGATGCTTTCGGTCACGTCGGACGTCCAGGAACGCGTCAAGAGCGGCGCCGTCCGGATCGAAGACGTCGGAAGCCGCCTGCGGAGCATGGAGTCCGGACTGGAAGAGGTCATCGGCGCCGTGGCTGCGATCGCGTCGCAGGTGGAGCGGGTGGCGGACGTCACGCGGGAACAGGCGGGATCGGCGGAGAACATGGCGGGGGCGATCAAGCGGCTCGCGAAGGCGACCGAAGAGGTCGACAGCCTCGTTCATGCAGCGACCGAAGAGGCGGGCGGCATCCGGAAGGGGTTCCACGGAATCGTCACGATCTCGGAGGAGCTGAGCGCCGTCTCGAACGAACTTTCTTCGTCGGCGAAGGCGCGCGCGAAGGCGACCGCGCTCGCGCTCGAATCGGGCAAGTAGGAACGAAAACGGGGATCGGACAGATTCCCGGAAGGGCCGGGTGAAGCCATGACATCCGCGAATGAACGCGAACGCAAGAGCGCAACCGTGCGCGCCCGCATCGAACCGTCGCTCAAGGAAGCGGCCGAACGCATCCTCGACGGGATCGGCCTCGACCCGACGACGGTCGTCACCGCGCTCTATCGCCAGATCGTCGCACGCAACGGGATGCCCTTCGAGTTCGAACTGACTGAAGGAAGAACGCGGAAATCCGTTCAGGCGGCGCGGCGGGGCGACGCCGAAGAACCCGCTCCCGGAGACGTTCGCGGGGAACAAAGCGCGGCGGAGGTTCAGCCCGAAGCGCCGGAAGACCCCGCCCCGGAAGAGTCCGTCGTCCGGAAAGCGCGCCGCGCATGGAATTCCGACGAGTCGCCGCTGCCGTTCCCTGACTGAGGCCGGCGGGCGAGCTTGACTTTTCTCCCACAAAGCGGTTTATATTGAATTCGTGCAATCGGTAATATGTGATTTGTGTTTTGTTCGCATTCTGCGCATGCGCACACAGGCCCCGAAAAGGGAGGGCGCCTTTCAGGATGGCGGCAAACGAAGCCACTGCACGAATCAGGATCAACAAACTTCTCGAAGCCGCCGGATGGCGTTTCTTCCCGGAAGGCGACGTTCCGGCGAATATCCTTCTCGAATCCTGCGTCGCACTCAAAGCCTGCGACCTTGAAGCTCTCGGCGACGACTTCGAGAAATCCGGCAGGGGATTCGTCGACTTCCTGCTGCTCGATTCCAGAGGAAGGCCCTTTATCGTCCTCGAAGCGAAATCCGAAGGAAAAAACCCGCTTGCGGGAAAGGAACAGGCCCGAAAATACGCCCGCAGCAGAAACTGCCGCTTCGTCCTCCTGTCGAACGGCAATCTTCACTACTTCTGGGATCTCGAACGCGGCAATCCTGCCGTCGTGACGGCCTTCCCCACGCCGGAATCCGCTACGGCGTGCGAGAAGATCGTTCCGGCCCCCGACCGCCTCGTGAAGGAACCCGTCGAAGACGACTATATCGCCCTGACGCAACGTCCGGGATACAAACGCGAAGCCGGGTGGCGCAACGATGCGGAACGCCCCGGCTTCATCGAATCCAACAAGCTTCGCTTCCTGCGCCCCTATCAGCTCGCGGCGCTCCGCAGGCTCCAGGACGCCGTAAGGGAAGGCAACGACAGGTTCCTGTTCGAAATGGCGACGGGCACAGGCAAAACACTCACCGCCGCGGCGGTCGTCAAGCTCTTCCTGAGAACGGGAAACGCGCGTCGCGTTCTCTTTCTCGTGGATCGTCTCGAACTCGAGGGGCAGGCGAAAACGACTCTCGGTGCTCTTCTGTCGAATGACTTCACGACGGTCGTATACAAGGAAAACCGGGATGACTGGAGACGCGCCGAAATCGTCGTCACAACCGTCCAGTCGCTGCTCTTCAACAACAGGTACCAGCGGCTCTTTTCGCCCACCGACTTCGACCTCGTCATATCGGACGAAGCGCACCGCTCGATCGGCGGCAACGCTCGCGCCGTGTTCGACTACTTCACGGGATACAAACTCGGCCTGACGGCGACGCCCCGCGACTACCTCAAGAACGTCGACGCGACGAAAATGGCGGGAAACGACCCGCGCGGATACGAACGCCGCATCCTGCTCGACACATACCGAACCTTCGGATGCGAAAACGGCGCGCCGACCTTCCGATACTCGCTGCTCGACGGAGTCCGGGACGGCTACCTGATAAACCCGACCGTGGTCGACGCGCGCACAGAAGTCACGACGCGGCTGCTCTCCGCGGAAGGATTCGTCGTCTCATTCACCGACGAGAACGGAGAGGACCGGGAGGAAAGCTTCAAACAACAGGAGTTCGAGAAGCGCTTTTTCTCGGAAACGACGAATTCGCTCTTCTGCAAGACCTTCCTCGAACACGCGCTGCGCGATCCCATCAGCGGCGAAATCGGCAAATCCATCCTCTTCTGCGTCAGCCAGAACCACGCGGCCCGCATATCCCAGATCCTCAATCTGATGGCCGACCGGATGTTCCCCGGAAAATACCGGTCCGACTTCGCCGTGCAGGTCACGTCGCAGATAGCGGACGCCCAGCAGTTCGCCGTCAACTTCTCCGACAAGAACAATTCCCTTATGGGACAGGCGAACTTTCTGCCCTTCTACCGGACGAGCAAGGCCCGCGTCTGCGTCACCGTCGGCATGATGACCACCGGCTACGACTGCA
>CAYVKE010000083.1:0-14363 GCA_964451935.1 uncultured Synergistaceae bacterium
ATTCGAGATCCTGCCATTCGATCAGTCCTCCCTGGAGGTTGTACACGTGCTGAAAACCTATTTCCAGCATGATCTTTCCGAATTTGCCGCTCCGGTCGCCGTCGAGGCAATAGAGGAGGTAGATTCCGTCCCGGTCGTAGCCTTCAAGCGCTTCTTCGATCATGTCCGGCCCCATGAGGAGGTCGATGTTGACGGCGCCCGCCAGCCGCGACTCCTGAAATTCCTTCGGCTTGCGCGTGTCGATGACGACCGGCTTCGGCGTCCCGCTCCGGATCATGTCGCTGAATGTCTTCGAGTCGATGCACTGCACCGTCTCGCAGCTCATGTCCTTTGAAACGGGGGCCGTCGCCGCCTGCGCGGACGTCGCCGCAAACGAGGCGATCAGAAGGCCGAGGAACAACAAACGCGCGAGTTGCGAAATCCTGATGTTCGTCACCGCATTCACGCTCCACTCGTCGGGTTTCGGAACGTACGTGAGTATACCACTCGGGAATCCGTGCGGGATATCGGTAGATTCCTCGGTCTTTCAACGCATTCCGCGAGATTTCCGCGCGCGCCCCGTTGCCCGAATCGTCCCGCTGCCGTATGCTTTGAGCCGCATAAAATGATCGCATCCGAAGGGGAAGGTGTCGCGATGAAACGAATTGCGGGCGAGAACAACGAACAACGGATCATCTTCCTGACGGTCGTTTCGGTCCTGTTTCTGTGCTTCGGCCTGCTTCTCGACCGTCCCTCGGGCATCGTCGCCGGACTCTGGAACATCATCCGGGAGCCGGACTACCTCATAACGGACTACTTCGTGATCGGCGGCGTCGGGGCGGCGTTCGTGAACAGCGGCCTGCTGATGCTGGCGTTCACGGTCCTTCTCGGAACGATACGAACGGAAGTTCACGGGCTCTCCTTCGCGGCCGTCTTCACGATCGCGGGGTTTTCGTTTTTCGGCAAGAACATCGCCAACGTGTGGTTCATCGTCGCAGGCGTGTGGCTCTACGCGCAGGCGCAGCGCGAGCCGTTCGTCAAATTCCTCTATGTCGCGCTGTTCGGCACCGCGCTCTCCCCGATGGTGTCCCAGATCATGTTCGGGCTCAAGGGACCGTTCGTCTACCGTCTCGCGGCCGGCGGCGCGGTCGGGATCGCGATGGGCTTTCTGCTGCCGCCCCTTTCGACGGCGATGCTTTCCTTCCACAGGGGGTACAACCTCTACAATATCGGCTTTACGGCGGGCCTGGCGGGAACCGTGGCGATCTCGATCTACCGTTCCTTCGGCTTCATCCCGCAAAGCCGCGTCATCTGGCGCGCGGGCGTCGACCCGATGGTCGCCGGGTTTCTCGTCATCCTCTTTCTCGGCGTTTTCCTGACGGGATTCCTTATAGAAAAGCGCTCTTTCCGGGGGCTGCGGGAGATCTGGAGCCTCCCCGGACGCCTCCTGACGGATTTCGCGGACCTCGCCGGATTCGGCCCGACGCTCATGAACATGGGGATCAACGGACTGATCTTCCTGGCGTATCTCCTGACGATCGGAGGAGACCTGAACGGTCCGACGATCGGCGGGCTCCTGACCGTCGTCGGTTTCAGCGCGCTCGGCAAGACGACGAAGAACACGCTGCCCGTTCTCTTCGGCGTGATCCTGGGAGGGATGACCTCGTCGTGGGGATTGCAGGATCCTCCCGTGCAGCTTGCGGCGCTCTTCTGCACGACGCTCGCTCCGATCGCCGGGAGCTTCGGGTGGATCGCCGGAGCCGTCGCGGGGTATCTCCATTCGTCGGTCGTCCTTCACGTGGGGATATTGCATGCGGGATTCAACCTCTACAACAACGGGTTTGCGGGCGGACTCGTCGCGGCGTTTCTCGTGCCGCTGATCGAGGCGTTCGCGCGAAGGAGGACCTTATGAGACATCACGGTCTGCTGCTTTCGCGTCTGACCGGCGAACTCGTCGCCTGGTGCCTCACGGGAGGCGCGGAGGACGTCGATTCGAATATCCGGCGCATGCCGAAGGGGTGGGAGATCTTCGTGAAGGCCGTCTTCCCTGCAGGATCGCGCCCCGCCGCGGAACGGCTTGCGCGTCTGCTCGCGTCTCCGCGGAGCGCCGGAACGGACGAATACTACTGGAATCTCTACGGAAGCGACGACGCTGTCTTTCAGCTCGGGCTCGTCGGCGCCATGACGGACGAATCCGACGTCCGCTTCGACGAGGAGACCGGCCGTCTGACGATCCGTCTGCTCCGCGCCGACTGACGGCGGAAAACGGTTCTTTCTGTTCCGACTCTGAAAGGGAGGGAAAGCACATGCTTCGGTGTTCGGTGTGCGGTTCGACGTACGATGAGGCGACGCTCCCGTGGCGGTGCGTCTGCGGCGCTCCGCTGGACTGGGCGAGCGGCGACTCCGTCCGGCTTCCGGGCGACCTTTCGGGCCGTCCTGCGTCGCTCTGGCGGTACCGCGAGGTCCTGCCCCGCGGGAAGGATGACGGGAACGGGCCCGTGAGCCTCGGCGAGGGGATGACGCCGCTCGTCCGCGCTGCGTGGGACGGAGCGGAAATCCTCTGGAAGCTCGATTTTCTCTGTCCGACCGGATCGTACAAGGACCGGGGCGCGTCGGTCCTAATGAACCGGCTTCGCGACCTCGGCGTCCGCGAGATCATCGAGGACTCGTCGGGCAACGCGGGAGCGGCGATGGCCGCCTACAGCGCCCGCGCGGGCGTCCGGTGCCGGATCTTCGTTCCGGACTATACGTCCGAAGGCAAGTGCGTTCAGATCGGATCGTACGGCGCGGAGCTGGTCCGCGTCCCCGGAAGCCGCGAGGAGACGACCGCCGCGGCCGAACGGGCGGCGCAGGCCGAAGGGACGTATTACGCGAGCCACAACTGGAGCCCGTATTTCGCGCACGGCGTCAAGACGCTCGCCTACGAACTCGTCGAGGCGCTCGGCTCCGTCCCCGATTCGGTCGTCGTTCCGGCCGGACAGGGGAGCCTCGTTCTCGGGTGCGACCATGCCTTCTCGGAGATGCTCGCGTCGGGGCGCATCGCGAAACGCCCCCGGATCTACGCGGCGCAGGCCGCGAACTGTGCGCCCCTCTACCGGGCCTTCGCGGACGGCTCGCAGGAGCCCGCGACGATCGAAAAGCGGGAGACGATCGCCGAAGGGATCAGTTCCGCGCTCCCCGTCCGCGGGCGGCAGGTTCTCGCCGCCGTCCGGCGCAGCGGAGGCGCCGTCCTGGCCGTCGACGAGGACGAGATCGCCCCGTGCTGCTTCCGGCTGGCGCGAATGGGGTTCTACGTGGAGCCGACGAGCGCTATCGTCGGAGCGGCCGTTTCCCGCCTTCTGAAGACCGGGGCGATCCGCCCGGAAGAGCGCACGGCGGCCGTCCTTACGGGAACCGGGCTCAAGGCGACGGACAAGATCCTTCATCTTGCCGAACGAAACGGAGAGGGGCGCACGACGCATGGATAGAGCGGAATGCATCATCGCCGGAGGGACGATTCTGACGCCCGAAAAGGCGGAAGCGGTCGCCGTAGCGGGGGGACGGATTCTCGCGGCCGGAAGACTGTCGGACATCGAGGGGCTCGCGGGGGCGTCGACGCGACACGTGGACGCCTCGGGCTGCACGGTCGTTCCCGGACTCACGGACAGTCACATGCATCTTCTGAGCCTCGGAACGACGCTCGAGGAGGTGGACCTCCGGGGCGTCGCGTCGCTCCGGGACATGACGGAGCGCCTTCGGGCCTTCCGGCGGGAGCGGGACGTTTCGCCGGGCGCGGGGATCGTCGGGCGAGGATGGGATCAGAACCGGATGACCGAACGCCGGCTTCCGGATCGCGAGGATCTCGACGAATCGTTTCCGGACGTTCCGGTGCTTCTCGTGCGCCTGTGCGCGCACGTGGCGGTCCTGAACTCGAAGGCGCTCGAATCGCTGCCGCTCGACGAACTCGATCCCGGAACGGAGGCGAACTTCCGTCGCCGCGCGGACGGGAGCCTTTCGGGCATGGTCGTGGAATCGGGGCTGATGTGGGTCTGGCGGCGTCTGCCGGAACCGACGGAGGCCGACCTGAAGCGCCGCTACCTCGCCGGGGCGCGGAAAGCCTCGGCCGCCGGGCTGACGGAGGTCCACTCCGACGATGTCGGAAGCGCATCGCAATTGCGGCGCGCCGTCTCGGTCCTCGAATCGCTCGCGGATTCGGGGGAGTTCCCGCTTCGGATCCGCATGAAGCTTCATGCGCGGAGCGTGAAGGACGTCGCGGAGATGCTGGGGGAGGCCGCGGCGTTGCCGTGGCGTTCGGACCGCGTCCGGCGCGGCCCCGTGAAAATCCTTCTCGACGGATCGCTCGGCGCGCGGACGGCCGCTCTCGAAGCCCCGTACGCGGACGCTCCGGGGGAGAACGGCATCCTGAGCATCCCGGAGGATGAACTCCGGGAGATAGTCGCGCGGACGCACGACGCCGGGAGTCCCGTGGCGATCCATATCATCGGCGACCGTTCGGCCCGAATCGCCATCGAATGCATTGAAGCGGCGATGCGCCGGAATCCCCGTCCCGATCCGCGGCACCGGCTCATTCACTGTCAGATCATGACGCCAGGGATGTGGGGACGAATGGCGGACCTCGGGATCGTTGCGGACATCCAGCCCCGCTTCGTGGCGTCGGACTGGCCCATGGTGGCGCCGCGGATCGGCGAAGCGCGCGCCCGCGACAGTTACGCGTGGAAGCGGATGTTGCAGCGCGGCGTCCGGCTGTCCGGCGGTTCGGACTGCCCGATCGAGCCCGTCGACCCGCTGCTTGGCGTCCGGTGCGCAATGACGCGGACGGACGAAAGCGACAGTCCTGCGGGCGGCTGGGGCCCGGAGGAACGCCTGTCGCCGCGCGACGCGCTCGCGCTCTATACGACGGGCGGCGCGTGGGCGGGGCGGTCGGAGGGGGAGCGCGGAACGCTCGAACCCGGACGGATCGCGGACATCACGGTCTTCGCCGGAGACTACGAAAACGATCCGGCGGGGGCCTGCCTGCGAAACGACGTCCGGTTCGTCATGAGCGCGGGAAGGGTAGTCGTCGACCGGCTCGGCTAGATCCGCTTCTTCTCCTTGCCGATCGCGCGGATCTCGTACTCTCCGGAATCGCAGAAAAGCTCCACGGTGCGGCCGTGGTTTCCGCCGGTCTCTTCGGCCGCGAGCGGGACGCCCAGCTTCTTGAGGGCGGCCTTGCACGCCTCGGTGTTCTGGGGGCCGATGCGAAGGACCGAGTCTCCGGCGCCTCCGATCGCGAACATCTGGGCGCCTCCGGCGATCTTGGCGACGATTCGGGCCTTGCTCGCGCCGGCCTTCAGCATCATGTCCAACAACAGCGGCACGCCGGTGTCGGCGAACTTCCCGGGATTGAAGTCCTTCGTCTTCGAAAGGGAAGATGACGGCAGCATGACGTGGACCAGACCGCCGATCCGGTTCACGCTGTCGAACATCGCAACGCCGATGCACGACCCGAGGCCCAGCGTCGTGACGGAATCGGGGTTCCTCACGACTGCGGCTTCGGCTATTCCGACACGCGCGTTAGCCATCGATGCGCACTCCCAACGCCGCGAACATGCGGCCGAAAGATTCCGGATCCGGAAGCAGGAACAAACGCCCCGATCCTCCCGAAAGGCTTCCGCCTTCAGGAGTGATGCCTGCATCGATCATGATCGCCTCGTCCGCGCTCCGGCCGATTTCCGAGAGGCTGAAGCTCAGGATCGCGCCCGCCATGTCCACCGCGAGCGTCGGGACGGACGGAAGCAGCTCGAACCCCAGAAAGTCCGACATGGCCGTCATGCAGGAACCGATGACGATGTTTCCCGTCTCCTGAAGGACGGAGAACCCCATTTCCGAAATTCCGTCGTCCTCCACGGCGCCCGTCACGTGACGGATCAGCGCCATGGCCTGGTCGACGCCGATGACGAAGAGGATGTTTCCCGCGATATCGCCTTCGAATCGCGTGTACACCGTCGCGACCGGCGTTTCCGCGCCTCCGGCGAAGTCGACGATCTCGTTGAAAGGCATGGACATCACCCGGGTCACCTTCATGTCGACCCGCGTCCCGAGCAGGCAGGAAAGTGCGCTCGCCGCGTTGCCCGCGCCGATGTTGCCGATTTCCCGGAGAACGTCGAGGTGCATGGCGTCCAGCCGGGGCATGCCGTTGCTCATGCGAACGCCTCCTGATTCATCGCCTCGCCGATTGCATGGTCGGTCACGCGGATGTGATGGAAGATCCAGCGGACGAGCATGTCCCGCAGCGCGGTCGCCTCCGCGCGGGTCATCGGGCGCGCCGCGAGGACGCGATTGACGTCGTAGACCTGTTTCACGAACCAGGAATGTTCGTCGCGGTGCTCCTTGAAGGCCGGGTGTCCGTTTCGGATCATGATGAGTTCCTCCGCGCCGAAGTGCTGGATGACGTATCCGGTCAGGTAACTGATCGTGTTCTCGATCTCCCGCGAATCCATGTTTTCGGTCGCCGCCGAAAACGCGTTTACGCGCTCGATGAGCTTGCGGTGCTGGTCGTCGATGATGCCGATCCCGATTGACAGACTTTCGTCCCACTCAACTCTCATGTACGTCACTCCCCGACGGCCCGGACACGCGGATCGCCTTCCGTCGTCATGTCTCCGGAGCGACGGAAATCCGCATCGAAATGCCGCGATCTCCTATTTTACCACGGTGGACAGGCGCGCAAATCCCCTACGTCGCAACGCGGGAAACGCCTATCGCGGCTCGATCGTAAGCGGCGCGTCGCCCGCCGCGAACACGACCCTGTCGCCCGCGCGGATGTCCTCGCGACGTCCTTCGAGGATCGCGCACTTCGACGATCTCGGCTGGAGCTGAACGACCTCCAGCAACGCGAGGTAGCGCGTCCGTATTCCGATGATCTCCTTCTTCTCGTTGAAGATCGGCTCGCCCTCCTCGCAGACCGCAAGGCGGTCGCCGCGCCGGATGACGCCCGATGTGCTCCCCGCGTCGACGACGACAAGCTCCCTGCCCCCGGAAGGGGAGAACGAGAGGACGCTCAGGGGCTTCACGAGCGACGGGTGCGTTCCGATTCGGACGGCCGCCTCACGGGCCGCCGTATAGCAGGCCGCCGCGAGAATGAGATCTTCCTCGCTCTGCCGCTGCGTGGCCTTCCGGAAGAGGTTGTTCGCCGAAAGTTCGTCGGCCGTCCCCGCCGCGGCGACGCGGAACAATTCCTTCCCCGTCTGCGCGTCGGCCACGTGAACGTCGAGCGCGACGCGGCCGGCCCATTTGTCGTTCCCCATCGTCGGGATGCGCTCGGCGCGCCACGCGGTGATGACGCCGGTCACGAGCGCCTTCGCCTCGATCTCCTGCCCGATGTCCGCTGCTTGCGGCGGCGGAAGCAGCCCCTGGAGGACCAGGCTCTTCCGCCTGGCGATATCGTCGATCCGTTCCTGCTCCACGATGTCGAAACAGCGGGTCTTGTAGAGTTCCTCGACGATCGTCGCCGTGAGCGCGCGCAACGCGGCCCGGTTCAGTCCGCTTCCCGAAGAATCCCGGAAGTCGATGACGCCGATGCGGAGCGCCGCCGTCGCCGAACCGGCGGAGAGCAGGCAGAAGAGGCAGCACAGAAACGTTGCGAGTTTTTTCATCGTTCGCGTCCTCCCCGTCGTCATCGGCATGCGGCCTCCAGCGTCGTCCCGTCGACCCTACCGAAGGACAGCGGCAGGCC
Source organism: uncultured Synergistaceae bacterium (assembly GCA_964451935.1). Taxonomy (GTDB): domain Bacteria; phylum Synergistota; class Synergistia; order Synergistales; family Aminobacteriaceae; genus CALFXN01. The sequence goes on from CAYVKE010000083.1 coordinate 7,694, forward strand.
GCGGTCGAGCAGCGCCGTGCGCAACCGTCCCGCATCGCCGAAGAAATCGACCTCGATCGTCACGGCCCCGCCCTCGTACCCCTTCATCGCCGCGCCCATCGCGCCCTGCGCCTTCTTGCACGTTTCCAGGATCGCGTTGGCCTGCTGGAACGACGCGATGTTGCGGACGACGAGCCGGAGCCTGTTCCGTTCGGGCGGACCGTACGGCGTCGCGGCCTTTCCGTCGAGGAGAGATTGCCGCATGCCTGTCGCGGCGCTCACGAGCGCCCGGTGCTGGGCGTCCTGCGGCGTGTAGCCCACGTCGCGTCCCTCGATCGTATCGGAGAAGACGTACTTCGCCGAAGCCGAATAGGCCTTGACGGTGATGACGGCCGTCGCCGTGTAGAGGTTCGCGTCGTTTTTCCGGGAACTGTGGACCGAGACGGCGCCCTTGACGAACGTGCTCACGCCGTATTGCGCGCCGAGCTTCAGGATGGCCTCGGCGTCGCCTTCGAGCGCGAGCATGGCGGCCTTGTCGCGGCGGATGCGTTCGAGCTTCGCCTCGTCGACGACGGTGTACCCGGAGGCGATCAGTCCCCTGCGGATCGTGTCCTCCGCCTCGGCGACCGATGCGGGGGACGCTTCGTCCTTTCCGGACGCCTGCAGCACGAGCGCGAGCCGTCCGGTTTTCGGGAGCAGCGTCGCGTCGCCCGCCGGCGGAAAGAGAGCGATAACGGCGGCCGCGAGCAGCGGAAGCGAATTCCGGAGACGCATGCGGCGCTCCCTAGTCCAGCGCGAAGGAGGACGTATGAAAGCCTTCCTTCTTCCACGAGCGGGTGAGTTCGAGCTTCACGTAGGAAAACCGCGGGTACGTCGGAACATAGGCGCTTCGAAGCGCCGACGCGAGCTTCTCCTGCGCGTCCACGCCGCCGAATTCGCCCATCAGGTCCTCGATCTGGACGTACAGCCCGCGATACGGCAACTTCTCTCCGAGGCACTCGAAGACCCGCAGACGGACGTCGTTCCGGCCCAGGGTCTGAAGCGCCCGCCCGCGGAGCGCTTCGGCGTCCATGGTGTATTCCGGGACCGGGTTGGGTTTCCCCGCCGGGACGTCTCCCTTGTGGCGCAGGTCCGGCAGCAGCTTCGCGAGCGCGTTGATCTTGGCCGTCATGTTCGTGTAGCGGCTGAGGAAGATCCGGCTCGCTCCGGCGCGGCCGAGCCGGTCCATCGCGGCGAGGTACGACTCGGGAGGAAAGCCCGCCTGGCTCATGTAGACCATCGCGAGAACGTCCGCGCGGACCTCGGTGTCCGCGTCGTACCCCTTCGCCGCCGTCGCGAGCGTCGCCTCGAGGATGTGGCGCAGCTCCTGCGCCGTGAACTTGTGGTCCATCGCGACGGACAGGAACAGGTCCATCCCCTTGGCCTCGCCGATGGCCGCGAGAAGGTCCTCCCGGTCGAAGTGCGCCAGCTCGTGGGCCAGTACTGCGGCGAGTTCGTCGTCGTTTTCGCATGCGTCCACGAGCTTGTCCGTGAGCACGAGCCCTCCGCCGAGCACCGTGAAGGAGAGCAGCCCCGTTCCCGGAGCGACGTACGCCTTCAGCGGGACGTAGTTCCTCGTCACGACCGGAAGAATGCGGTCCGCGACGGCGTGGACGCGTTTCGTGAGCGGGTGGTTCCGTGCGTACAGGCTCAGGTTGTCCCGAAGGTACTGGTCCCAGTAGGCGGAGAGCTGAACCTCCATGCGGTGCTCGTCCTCGAGGAAACTTCTGGGGCTCTTTTTATACCCCTGACGGAAGGCGGTCTGTTCGTCGGGCAGAATCTCCTGGAACTCCGAAAGGGGAAGAAAGGCGCAGTCGGGCTTGTAGTACAGGCCGGACTTCATGTCGCAGACGACCTCGGCGCCGACGGGCGCCCCGACGAAGAACAGGAAGAATAGCGCGAATGCCGGAAGCATGATTCGACGAAACATTCACAGGCCTCCCCTTCAAATTGTATTCACTGTTAAATAGAGCGACGGAATGAACATTCCGGATCATGATACCACAGCGTCCGGAAGCGCATCACCTCCTCCGGTCGTCCTCCGCACTCCACGGCGGCGTGACGACGCACAGAAAGACGAGTTCTTCGTCGCCGAGCGTCTCGATCCACTGGTTGGAATCGGGCGGGATGAGCACCGTTTCGCCGGGGCCGATGTCGGCCGTCTCGTCGTCGACGTGCATTCGCCCCCGTCCGGAGAGCACCCAGTACACCTCCGTCGACGTCGCGAGCGTATGGGGCGCGGTCGCCGCTCCCGCCGCGACGCGCGCGTGTGCGATGCTGCACGCCATGCCTGCGGGCAGGGACTCCCTGTCCGGGTGGAACACCTCGACAACGCGGGACAAGTCGCTCGTCACGAAACGGGTTGTTTCATCGGGGCGTCGTACGATCATCGTCTGAAATCTCCTCTCGTTGTATGTTCGGATACGCGTTTCTCGCGTCCGCGACGACCTCCCGGGGGACGATCCGCCGAAGGAGCCACAGCCCGCCCGCGAGCACGATCAGGTCGTCGAGGAAGCCGAGTCCGGGAATGAAGTCCGGAATGAGATCCACCGGGCTTGCGAGGTATGCGAACAGCCCGGCCAGAATCCATCGCGCGGCGCGCGGCGTCCGGTCGTCCCGAAGGACGGCGCGCCAGACCGCCAGTTCGCGTTTCGCCGCCGAAACCATTTTCCGCAGGGACATTGCGCGACTCCCTTCCTCTTTATCTCCGCCGTGTTCTCTTGACAATGAACCGCTTCTGCTGGTAATGTCCGGTGAATTCGCATTTCCCGCAGAACGGTTGCGGGTGAAGTCAAGCGATTCGATTCGGAGGATTTGTGCAATGCTGAAAGAATACACGGAAAAGCTCCTCTTTCTCAAGCGGTTTATCGGGGCGCCGACGCGGGTCGGAAGCATTACGCCGAGTTCCCGCTTTCTCGCGAGGGCGATGCTCTCCCCGGTGGACTGGAGCGCGGCCCGCGCGATCGCGGAACTCGGGGCGGGAACGGGCGTCTTCACGCGGCGCATCAACCGGAGAATCGCTCCCGGATGCCGCCTCTTCGTCTTCGAGATCGACCCGGTCATGCGGGCGAAGCTGGAAACCGAATGCCCCGGCCCGGAATACCACCCCGACGCGGCGCTGCTCGACGACGTCGTGCGATCCGGCGGCGCCGGAAAGCTGGATTATATCCTGTCGAGCCTGCCCTTCGCGGTCTTTCCTGCGGAACTCCGCTCGCGGATACTCGACGCGGTGCGTTCGGCCATCGCTCCGACGGGGACGTTCATCGCGTTCCAGTACTCCCAGCAGATGCGCCGGGAGCTTGAGGCGCGGTTCGAGGAGGTCCGGATATCGTTCGTCCTCCGGAATATCCCCCCGGCGTTCGTCTATCGCTGCACGAAACCGCGCCGGTAAGGCCGGACGTCCGCGAGCCGGTATATTCAATGTGACGTGTATCCCCAAAAGGAGGGCATGAACCCCATGCGACTTGTGGAATGCGTACCGAATTTCAGTGAGGGACGGAGAAAAGATGTCATCGAGGCGATCGTCGCGCCCTTTCGCGGGCGGAACGGCTGCTCGCTGCTGGACTATCGCGCGGACGCGGATCATAACCGCCTCGTCGTGAGCCTCGCGGGAGAGCCGGAACCGATCTGCGACGCCCTGATCGAAGCCGCGCTGACGGCCCGGGAGAACATCGACATGAACGGACACACGGGCGCGCATCCGCGCATCGGGGCGGTCGACGTCATTCCGTTCACGCCCATCCGGAACATTACAATGGAAGAGTGCGTCCGACTCGCGCGGGATTTCGGCGCCCGCTACCACCGCGAGACGGACATCCCCGTGTACTTCTACGAGGACGCCGCGACGCGCCCGGAACGCAAGCGCCTCGAAGTCATCCGCAAGGGGCAGTACGAGGTGCTTAAGTTGGAGGTCGTCAACACCGAACGACATCCCGACGTCGGCGAGCCGAAGCTCCACCCGACGGCGGGCGCGACCGTCATCGGGGCTCGGAAATTCCTCGTCGCGTTCAACATCAACCTCGGGACGTCCGACGTCGCCGTGGCCGACACGATCGCAAAGACCATCCGCGCGTCGGGCGGCGGCTTTCCGGCCGTCAAGGCGATGGGCGTCGACCTCGCGGAGCGCGGCATCGTCCAGGTGAGCATGAACATCGTCGACTACGAAAAGGCCGACCTGTACCGGATCCTCGAGGTGGTGCGCATGGAGGCCCGGCGCTACGGCGTCGAGGTGGTCGACACGGAGATCTACGGCATGATCCCGGCCGACGCGATCCTTCGGAGCGCGGCGTACTACCTCCAGGTGAAGGACTTCGATCCGCGGCAGGTCCTCGAGGTTCGTCTTCTGGAGAGCGGGGGCGCCGGGGAATGACCGTCCGGCTGTTCCGGAACGTCGCCCTCGTGACGCCCGTGGACTGCGGGAAGCCGTCGGCGGGCGATCGGCAGAAGAATGTCGTCCGGCGTTCGCCGGGCGCGATGCTCGTCGCCGACGGACATATCGCCGCCGCCGGGGCGGAGCGGGACGTCCTGACCCGAGCGCGGGACTATCGCGTCGACATGGAGGTTGACGGCGGGGGGCGCTGCTGCATTCCCGGCTTCGTCGACCCGCACACGCACGCGTGCTTCGCGAAGACGCGGGAGGAGGAGTTCTCCCTTCGACTGTCGGGCGTGCCCTACCTCGAGATCCTGAAACAGGGGGGCGGAATTCTTTCCTCCGTGCGCGCCGTGCGAAGCGCGACCGACGACGAACTCTTCGCCGTCACGCGCGCGAACGCGATGCGCGCCCTCGCCTCCGGAACGACCACGATGGAGATGAAGAGCGGCTACGGGCTCGACACGGCGTCGGAACTGCGGATGCTCGCGGTCATCGACCGCGTCCGGCGCGAGACGCCGCTCGACGTCGCGATCACATTCATGGGGGCGCACGCGGTCCCCGAAGAGTTCCGCGGTTCTCCCGATTCGTACGTCGACCTGCTCGTTCAGGCGATGATTCCGGCCGCCGCCGAACAGGGCCTCGCGGGGTGCTGCGACGTCTTCTGCGAGGATGGCGTCTTCTCGGTCGCGCAGAGCCGCAGGATCCTCGAAGCGGGAAAGAAGGCGGGACTTCGTCCGCGCGTCCATGCCGACGAAGTGCACGATACGGGGGGCGCGGCGCTCGCCGCCGAAGTGGGAGCGGTTTCGGCGGAACATCTTCTCGCGGCCGGGGACGCCGGGCTCGATGCGATGGCCCGGGCCGGAGTCGTCGCGAACCTGCTGCCCGCGACGGCCTACAGCCTCCGGAAACCGTACGCGCGGGCGCGATACATGATTGACCGCGGCCTCCCGGTCGCCGTCGCGACGGACTGCAACCCCGGGTCGTGCTACTGCGAGTCGATGCCGTTCGTCTTCGGACTGTCGGTGATGCAGATGGGGCTGACCGTCGACGAGGCGCTGACGGCCGCGACGCTGAACGCCGCGTACGCCCTCGCGCTCGCCGACCGTGTCGGGAGCCTGGAGCCGGGCAAACAGGCCGACTTCCTGCTGCTCGACGGCGAGACTCCCGCGGCGATCGCCTATCACGCGGGCGGCCCGGTCGTCGCGGAGGTCTACAAGCTCGGGGAACGGGTCGCGACGCGGGGCGCGTGCTGTTAGGCAGGGGTATTTTCGTTTGAGCACCTTTGAATGTTGCGACAAAAGCGGGATTGGCATACAATAAAGCGCGGTCCGGATCCTTAAGCTCGGAGGTGCGCGGAAGCGATGACACGAAAGAATGTAGCGCTTGACGGGATTTCCCTGACGATTCCCGATGTGCAGGCGATAGCCCGGGAAGGGGCGACAGTCTCCCTTTCCGGGGAAGCGCAGTCGAAGATGGCGGCGTCGTCCGCCCTCGTGGCGGAATGGACGTCCGCCGATCGGGTGATTTACGGCGTGACGACGGGGTTCGGCGACCTGGCGACCGTCGCGATCGACAAGAACGACGTGCAGACATTGCAGTCCAACCTCCTGAGGAGTCACGCGTGCGGCGTCGGGGAGCCCTTCCCGGAAGACGTCGTCCGGGCGATCATGGCGCTCCGGATCAACACGCTCGCGAGGGGGCATTCGGGAATCCGAGTCTCCACGGTGCAGCGCCTGTGCGACATGCTCAACGCGGGCATCCTGCCGGTCATTCCGAGTCAGGGGTCCGTCGGCGCGAGCGGCGATCTCTGCCCGCTCTCGCACCTCGGCATCGCGTTGCTGGGGCTCGGAGACTGCATCTACAAGGGGGAGCGCATGCCCGCCGCGAAGGCGCTTTCGCACTCCGGCATGCAGCCGCTCGAACTTGAAGCCAAGGAAGGGCTCGCGCTCAACAACGGGACGGCCGCGATGGCCGCGATGGGCGTTCTCGCCGTATTCGACGCGCAAAACCTCGTCCGCGCGGCCGACATCGCCGTCGCGATGTCGCTCGAAGCGATGCACGGCGTGACGGCGGCGTTCGATCCCCGGCCCCACGCCCTCCGGCCCCACAGGGGACAGGGGCTCGTCGCGTCGAACATTCGCCGGCTGCTCGCCGGGAGCGAGATCTTGGAGCAGAACAAGGGGACGCGCGTCCAGGACGCCTATTCGCTGCGCTGCGCCCCGCAGGTTCACGGAGCCTGCCGCGACGCGATGGATCACGTGTGGAGCGTTCTCGAAACGG
>CAYVKE010000084.1:0-14133 GCA_964451935.1 uncultured Synergistaceae bacterium
AGCGCCAGAATCATCGCGACCGTATGCTCGGCGATCTGCGACGCCCAGCCTCCGGCGTTGCAGGCGATCGGCAGTCCGGACGGAATATCCGCAAACGGAAGGAAGTCGACGCCGGTCGATATGGTCTGAAGCAGACGCATCTTTTCAAGAAGCGGATACTCCTCCGGACGGATCTCCTTGTTGAAAAAGAAACACAGAAGGGCGTCGCTCTCCTGAATCGCCCCGGAACGCTCCGCTTCCGCACAATCCTTCAGAAACGAAACCGTACAGGCGGGTTCAAGAACGGCGCACACGCCCATTCGAAGTCGTTCGTCCATGTCGCAGGTTACAAGGACACGTGGCTTTCGGGACATCATGGATCCTCCTCACCTGAATTCTTGTTTTTATTATCGCATAGAGAATACGGGGTGACACTGTCGTCTTTCACATATTCCGTCTTCAGACGTGTATAATAGTTCTCAGGTTTTCAATATTCTCATTGCGAACGGGAGGGAAAGGCATGACGTCACAGTGTTTCGAGATGAAGGAAGCGCTTCGTTATGGCATCCATGCGGAAATCGAGGCCGGCGAATTCTACAGGATTTGGGCGGAGAGCGTGTCGGAGCCCCATCTGAAAGCCGAACTCATGGAACTCTCGGAATGGGAAAACGAACACGAAGAAAGCCTCAAGAGCATGTATGAAAAAATGTACGGCGAAACGTGCGCCGTCGATCCGGCTTTCGTCGTCTCCCCGGAGTTGAAGGTGCAAACGAAGGACTTCGGCGATGTCACGTCGCTGCTCCGCATCGCCTCCGCGGCGTACCTGTCCGAGATGCGGGCCATGGAGTTCTACGAGAAGCTTTCGAAAGAATCGGACGGCGAAGCGGCCGTCATGTTCGGCAAACTTATGGAGATGGAAAAAGGGCATATGGACATCACAAAAAAGCAATACCTCAGGATTCGCGAGGACGTGGCCGGGTTCAGGGCATTCTGATTCCCGACAGGCGCAAACAACGAAGGAACGGCCCCGATTTTCGCCGGGGCCGTTCCTTTTATCTCAAAGAGGTTTTTGCCGGAGCATCCTGCGAAGCACCTTCCCGGTGCTTGAAAGCGGGAACGCGTCGATGAACTCGACCTTCCGCGGAACCTTGAAGTGCGCGAGCTGACTTTTGCAGTATTCGACGATCTCCCGCTGCGTCACCTGCATTCCTTCGCGCTTCTTGACGTACGCCATCGGAACTTCGCCGTTGACGGGGTGCGGCATTCCGACGACGATCGCCTGGGCGATCGCGGGGTGCGCGTGCAGCGTCGCCTCAACTTCCTGGGGATAGACGTTGAACCCGCCGACGATGATGATGTCCGTCACCCGGTCGAGGATGGTCACGTTCCCCTCCTCGTCGAGCCGTACGTAGTCTCCCGTGTTGAACCAGCCGTCGCTGAAGCGCTCCGCCGTCATGACCGGGTCGCGGAAATAGCGATCCGTCACGGAAGGACCTCGGACCCACAGGACACCTTCCCGGCCATCGAGATCCTCGCCGGTTTCCTTCTTCAGTTTCCATTCGTACCCCTCGATGAACGGCCCGACCGTCCCCAGTTTGCGCGTCGCGTAGGATCTGTTGACGCACACGACGGGGGAGCATTCCGTAAGGCCATATCCTTCCAGAGGGCCGACCCCCATCACCTTCCGGACCTTTTCGTCGAGCTGCACGTTGAGCCGGTCGCCTCCCGTCACGACAAGACGCAACTTGTCCGGAACCGTCGCGCCGTGTTCGATCGCGCTCAGTGCGAGCGAGAGCATCGTGGGGACGACGATCATCGCGCTGATCTCCGACCGGTTCATGGATTGAAGCGCGCCGTTCAGGGGCAGGAAGGACGGAAGGAGTGTCTGTTTCATGTCGCACAGCAGGGGCATGAGGCCGGAGACCGTGTAGCCGAATGAGTGAAAGTTCGGGAGCACATTCAGCAATGTATCGCCCTCGTGCAGCTCCGTCAGTTGGCGGAATACCGTCGTCGCGTTGTCGTACAGATTGCCGTGCGACAGCGGAACGGCCTTGGGAAGCCCCGTGGTGCCCGACGTCGCGAAAATGACGGCCAGATCCTCCGACTCGGGCGTTCCCTCACGGCGAGGCAACTTTGGAAGCGGATCGTCCGTTCCGGTCATGACGGATGGGATGCCCTTTTCGAGAAGCGCTGCGCCGAGTTCGTCGAGTCCCTCCGCAAGAAGGACGCAGAAGGGATCCACGAGCGCAAGCGTTCCCACCGCCGAAGGAATCCCCGACTTTGCGTTGAGCGGAGAAATCGCTCCGCCGAGCCTCCATGCGGCTATCGAGAGGGCAAGAACTTTCGGCGAATTCGGCAGCAGGACCGCAAGGCGCTGTCCTTTGCCGAATCCGGACGATTCGAGGCTTTTCGTACATCCGTCGACGAGGGTCAGAAAGCGCTCCTTCGTCCACCAGTCTCCGTTCCACCACAGGATCCGTTCTTTCGGCGAAATCGCCAGGCGTTCGAGAATCGCCTGTTCCAGTCGTTTGCTCATGAAGGTTCCCCCTTATTCTCTCCATTCTCTGTATTCACCGGAGTTATGGTACCATATCCTTCACGCAGGGAGGAAGAGATATGCACAATTATGAACAGTTTTCACGAAATGCGGATATTGCGATTCGCGAACGCCTTTCCGATGCCACCGAGTTGAACCTCGGCATCGCAGCGCATCCGGAAACGGGAGGAAACGAACATTTCGCATGCGCGGCGCATACGGAATTCCTTCGTCACGCAGGATTCATGGTCGAAACGCCGTTCTGTGGCATCCCAACCGCCTTTTGCGCGACGGCAGGAAGCGGTTTTCCCGTCGTCGCGCTTCTCGCGGAATACGACGCGCTTCCGCTGATCGGGCATGGATGCGGACATTGCCTTCACGGGAGCATGTCGTCGCTGGCGGGAGCGGCGTTGCTTCCGCTCATGGCCGAACTCGGAGGAACCCTGCGGGTCGTCGGAACGCCCGCCGAGGAGACGAACGGGGCCAAGGTGACCATGGCGAAGATGGGCGTCTTCGACGACGCAGCGCTTGCCGTCATGATCCACTGCAACGACGTCACGAGCTTCGTCCGCTACCGTTCCCTCGCGATGGACGCGCCCGAATTCACATTCACGGGAATGACGGCTCACGCAGCAGGCGCTCCCTGGGAAGGAAGAAACGCCCTGAACGGGGCGACGCTCTTCCTCCACGCGATGGACATGCTTCGCCAGCACGTTCGCCCCGAAATCCGCATGCACGGCGTCATTACGGACGGAGGGACCGCGCCGAACATCGTTCCGGACAGAGCGGTCGTCCGCTGCTACGCCCGCGCCCCGGAAAGGTCGCAACTCGACGCCCTCATGAAACGCATCGACCGTTGCGCGTCCGGCGCAGCCATGGCCACGGAGACCGACGTCTCGCGCAGGCTCGTCGAATTCAGCTTCGACGATACGAAGCCGAACGAACCGGCCGAGACGATGATGGAATCGGTTTTTTCGGAACTCGGCGTTCCCATTGTCCCGGCTCCCGGACCGATCGGATCGAGCGACGTCGGCAACGTCAGCCATCGTTGCCCCGCGTTGCAGCCCCACCTCGCGATCACGGACGTCCCGACCCCCCACCACACGAGACAATTCGCGGAGGCGTCATCGGCCGCGTCTTCCGGGAAAGCGCTCGAACTCGGGGCGCGGATTCTTGCGCGCGCTGCGCTCCGGGTCTTTCTCGACCGGGATCTGTGCAAAGCGATGCAGAAGGACTATCGGGACGCCGGCAGCCGTATTCCGAGAACGCCGTAGGGAAGCGGGCGAAACGGGCATTCCGCGACGCGATGCTCCTTCAGGTCTTCCCTGCATCGCAGCGGGAGCAGGATGTTGCCTGCTTCGTCGCGGCACGAGATCGGCAGGTCGATCGTCCTTCGCCGCAGGGAAAGCACGCCGTCGCCCGTAAAGGCCGCGGCAAGGAGATTCCACTCGGAAAGGCCGAAAAACTCGTCCGCAAATCCCTTCGCGAGCGACTGCCCGGCCGATGAGAGCGCATCAAAATCGCGTATGAGGACGCTGTACGGCGCAACCCGTATCCGTTCCGCCCTCAGGGGGATCCACCGGATGATCCCGCAGGTTTCCTGCGCAAGAGATTCGGACCACGCTTCATAGAGTGCGTTCACGGGTTCCACCTCCGTCGCCGACATTATAACTCTCCGCCGATCCGCGTTCCGCTCGCAGACAGGCGGATCAACGAAAGGAAAAACGAGATGAACGAAAATACGCTGCGCTCCCTGATCCACGGCCTCCGAGACGGAACCGTGACGGAAGATTCATTTCTCCGGCGCATCCTCGCGCTTCCCTTCGAGGATATGGGCGACGTCAAGTTCGACACGCACCGTTCGCTTCGAAAGGGCTTCGCCGAAGTCGTCTATTGCCCCGGAAAGACCGAAGAACACCTTCGGAGCATCGCCGCCTCGCTTGCCGACGGCGACGATCCCGTTCTCTTCTCCCGGGCGACCCCCGTGCAGTTCGATGTCGTTCAGCGCGTCATCCCAGGCGCGGTCCACTACTCCAAGGCCAGAATGATCGGCATTCGTCCGCCCGTTGCGCCGGGAGTCCCCGGACTGACCGTCGTAACGGCCGGAAGCAGCGATATCCCTGTCGCCGAAGAGGCGGCCGTGACCGCCGAGTATATGGGGTGCGCCGTGGAACGGCTCTTTGACGTCGGCGTCGCGGGAATCCACCGCCTTCTTTCGCACCTTCCGATGTTGCAGTCCTCCCGGGCGATCGTCGCCGTCGCCGGAATGGAGGGGGCGCTTCCCGGCGTGCTGGCCGGCCTCGTCGCCTGTCCTGTCATCGCCGTGCCGACGAGCACCGGCTACGGCGCAAACCTCGGCGGCATCGCGCCGCTGCTCACGATGTTGAACTCGTGCGCATCGGGCGTATCGGTCGTCAATATAGACAACGGGCTCGGCGGCGGCTATACGGGGGCTCTCATTGCACTCCAGGCGAATCAGGAGCGACGTGGCGAGTAGGAACCAGGCTGCTCCCCGATTTCCCGCGGGGCATCCCGCACTTGTGACGACGGAGGGGGAACGGCGCTCGCGCCGTTCCCCCTCCGTGCTGCATCATCCATCCGACACACGTCGTCGTTTTGCGGCCGGAGGGCAATCCGGCCCGAACGGCGCGATCCTACTCCGAAAGATACGCGACCAGCAGCTTCGTCGATTCCTCAAGCGCGCGCAGGTGCGTCCGCTCATAATGATGCGACGCATCCACTCCGGGTCCGAAGCACGCGAAATTCGCGTTGAATCCCTGCGTCATGCCGACGGAAGCGTCCGAACCGTACCGGAAGTAGACGTCAACCCTGTAATCGATGTCGTTCTTCTTCGCGAGTTCGACGAGACGCTTGCGAAATTCGAGATCGTAGGGCGTCCGACTGTCGCGCGCCGCGATGGAGACGCACATCTCGGACGAATTCGCGCCCGGTGCGACGATTCCGACGTCCAGCGCGACAATTTCGGCGGTTTCCTCCGGAAGGAAGGAGACTCCGTGGCCGACCTCTTCGTAGTTGCTGATGTAGAAATGCGTCGTCGCGGCAAGGCTCTTTTTGCCTTCTTTCATCGCCTTAATCGCAGCGAAGAGCATCGCGATGCATGCCTTGTCGTCAAGGAAACGGGACTTGACGAACCCCTTCTCCGTGACGACGGAGCGGGGCTGGAAAAAGACGAAGTCGCCGACTTCGATCCCGAGCGAACGAACATCGGCGGCCGTCGAGACGACTTCGTCGAGCCGGACTTCAATCGTATCGTCCGTTCGCAGCGTTTCGCGCACGGTCTCCGAAAAGGCGTGGATCGAGGCTTTTTCCGGCAGGATGACGCCGGAATATTCCCGGCCGTCCATGGTCCGCACGAGGATGTTCTCGCCCTCGACCGACGACCAGGCGAACCCGCCGATCTGCAGCAGCCCGAGACGTCCGTTCTCCCTGATCTTCCGCACGACCGCTCCGAGCGTGTCGACGTGCGCCGTAACAACCCGATGGTTTTTCTTGTCTTTCCCGGGAATCGTTCCGATCAGCGCACCCTTTTTCGTCACGCTCGTCTTCACGCCGAGTTCCTCGAACTCAGCGGCGATCCGCTTCATCGCTTCTTCGCAATCCCCGCCGACCGAGGGGATGACCAACAGATCGAGCATCGTCTTCTGCAGATACGTCATATCGATTTCGAACATCGTATTATCTTCCTCCGCGTTTCAGATTTCCGGCGAAATGGCATGCTACGAAGCGGGCGGGAGCGATTTCCCTGAGTTCGGGGGTCTCGGTCGCGCATCGGTCCTGCCGGTAGAGACAACGGCCCGCAAAGCGACAGCCCTCCGGCGGTTCGATGGGGCTCGGAACGTCTCCTTCGAGGATGATCCGGTCGCGCTTCGATCCCACCTTCGCAAGCGGGATGGCCGACAGCAGCGCCTGCGTGTAGGGGTGCAGCGGGTCCGTGAAGATCACCTTGTAGTTCGAGAGTTCCACGATCTTGCCGAGGTACATGACCGCGATGCGGTCGGAAACGTGTTTGACCACGCTCAGGTTGTGCGAGATGAAGACGTACGTGTAGCCGAATTCCTTCTTCAGATGATCCAGAAGGTTCAGGATCTGCGCCTGGATGCAGACGTCGAGCGCCGAAACCGGCTCGTCGAGGACGATGAACTCCGGCTTGAGCGCCAGCGACCGCGCGATGCCGATCCGCTGCCGCCTCCCTCCGTCGAGTTCGTGCGGGTAGACGGTCTCCAGTCGTTCCGCGAGCCCGACTGTTTCCATGAGTTCCCTGATCCGGGCGTTCATGGACGCCTTGTCCCGAAAGACTTTGTTCACGATGAGCGGTTCGGCGATGAGTTCGGAGACCGTAAGCCGCGGGTTCAGGCAGGAATACGGATCCTGAAAGACAATCTGGACCCGTTTCCGGAGTTCTTTCATCTTGCCGGGACTGTATTTCAGGATGTCCTCGCCGTCGAAACGGACCTCTCCGGCCGTGGCGTCGAGCAGGCGGATCATCACACGACCGAGCGTGCTCTTGCCGCACCCCGATTCCCCGACGAGCCCGAGCGTCTCTCCCTTCGTTATGCTGAAGCTCACGTCATCCACGGCGTGGAGGAGTCCCCGTTTCGTGTTGAAGTACTTCTTGAGGTTTTTGACCTCGACAAGTGTTCCATTCTTCGTCATGACGCCCGCTCCTTCCCGTTCTTCCCCGCCGCCGCACGAACGGGACAGGCGACCTTATGTCCCGGTTCCACCTCAATGAAAGCCGGCGTCTCCCGGGAACACGTCTCGACCGCGTAGGGACATCTCGGATGGAAGGAGCACCCCGTCGGCAGGTTCGTCGGATCCGGCATCAGCCCCATGATGGTCTTGAGATCTTCCTGGTCCTCCCCGAGATCGGGGATGGAGTTGAAGAGGCCTTCGGTGTAGGGGTGCACGTGACGCTCGAAGAGCGTTTTCGTATCGGCGTATTCGACGACGCGGCCCGCGTACATGATCGCGACGCGGTCGCAGATTTCCGCGACGATTCCGAGGTCGTGCGTGATCATGATCATCGACGTATTGTATTTTCGCTTGAGTTCCTTCATGAGTTCCAGCACCTGGGCCTGGATCGTGACGTCGAGCGCCGTCGTCGGCTCGTCGGCGATGAGCAGCGCCGGATCGCACGCAAGCGCGATGGCGATGACGACGCGCTGTTTCATGCCGCCGCTGAACTGGTGCGGGTAGTCCTTCGCCCTCTCCGGCCGGATTCCGACGACTTCGAGCATCTGGACCGCCTGTTCGAGCGCTTCCTTTTCGCTCACGTCGCGATGCAGCGCAATCATTTCCGCAATCTGTTTGTCGACCGTGATGACCGGGTTGAGGCTCGTCATGGGATCCTGGAAAATCATCGCGATCTTGCCGCCGCGGATCGAGCGCATTTCCGCCTCGCTCTTGACCAGAAGGTCTTCCTCTTCGAAAAGGACTTTCCCGCCCTTGTAGGCGCCGGGAGGGCTCGGGATCAGACGCATGACGCCGAGCGCCGTGGTCGTCTTCCCGGCTCCCGTCTCCCCGACGAAGCCGAGGGTCTCTCCGTATCCGAGTTCGAGATACAGATGCTCCACGGCCCGGACGCGTCCCGCCTCCGTCTCGTAGTGGATCGTCAGATCCTGTATATCGAGAAGCAACTTTCGTTCGTTCATGTGTCCGACCTCGCTCCTATCGCTTCAGCTTCGGATCCAGCGCGTCCCGCAGGCCGTCGCCGACAAAATTGAGCGCCAGAATGGTGATCATGATCGCAAGTCCGGGGAAGAGCGTCATGTAGGGGTAATCGCGAATGTAGCTGCGGCCACCCGAGAGCATGGCGCCCCATTCGGGGATCGGCGGCTGTATTCCGAGGCCGATGAACGAGAGCCCCGCAGCGGTCAGAATGGCCGTCGCGACGCCCAGCGTCGCCTGGACGATGATCGGCGCGGTGCAGTTCGGAATGATATGTTTAAAGATGATTCGCAGATCCGACGATCCGACGGCCTTCGCCGCTTCGACGAATTCCTGCCCGCGAATCGAAAGGACGGACCCTCGGACGATTCGCGCGTAGTTCGGTATCGCGGAAATGCCAACCGCGATCATGAGGTTGAAGAGCCCGGGCCCGAGCGACGCGGCGATCGCGATTGCGAGCAGAATCGACGGGATGGAGAGCAGGACATCCATGATTCGCATGATGACGTTGTCGATTTTACCGCCGTAATACCCCGCCAACGCTCCGAGAAACCCGCCGATGAACATCGATATTCCTACGGCGATGAAGCCGACCTGGAGGGATATCCGAGCCCCGTACACGATCCGGCTGAAGATGTCCCTTCCGAATTCGTCCGTCCCGAAGATGTACTGCGCCGAGGGCGGCTCGAACGCATGCATGAGGTTCTGCTTGGAATACGTAAAGGGAGCGATGACATCCGCAAAAAGCGCCATGACGAACAGGACTACGATCAGGGCAAGCCCAATAACAGCCATGGGACTTTTCTTCATTCGATGCCAGACTTCCATAATGCCGCTCCGTCGCTGTTGTATCGTTTGGACGTTGTTATTCATCGAATTTCACCCCTGATCTAGCGATACTGCGCTTTGATGCGCGGATCGACGAACGCATACAAGAGGTCAACGAGCAGATTCACGACGCTGAAGGCCACCGCAACATAGAGAACGCCGCCCTGCACAAGCGGGTAATCCCGCATCTTGATTGCTTCGACCATCAATCGCCCGACTCCGGGGATCGAAAAGATCGACTCCGTGAGAATGGCTCCTCCAAGCAAGTGTCCGAATTGCAGCCCCACAATAGTAACGATCGGTATCAGCGCGTTTCCGAGGGCATGGCGCCAGATAACCTTCGCTTCCGTCTGGCCCTTGGCCCGGACAGTACGGATATAGTCAGACCGGATGACCTCGAGCATGCTCGATCGCGTCATGCGCGTAACGATCGCGATGACTTGCGCCGAGAGCGCAACCGACGGCAGCACCATCGAGGAAAAGGTATCGAAGCCGGAGGACGGGAACCAGCCGAGCCTTACGGAGAAGAGCAGTATCAGCAGCAATCCCAGCCAAAAGACCGGCATCGACAGTCCGACCAGAGCGAAAAACATCGTGACGGAGTCAAAGAGTGAATACTGTTTGATGGCGGATATGATGCCAAAGGGAATACCGAGACAGATCGCGATAATAACGGAGAAAGCCGCTAGTTTGATCGTCGAGGGAAACGCCGAGAGGATTTCGTCGGAAACAGGGCGTTTCGTCACATACGACCTTCCGATGTCACCCTTGAAGGCCGCCTTGTAGACATATCGGGCAAACTGCACAATGAAAGGATCGTCAAGACCTTCCTTGATCCGAAAATCCGTAACGGCTTCCTCTGTCGCTTGGTCTCCAAGCACCATGCGCGCAGGGTCGCCCGGCGTCAAATACAGGAGACTGAAGACAATGAAGGTAACGCCTATGAGAACCGGAATCAGCGAAAGGATCCTTCGAAAAATATACTTGAGCATCCGCTTCCACCCTTCCTCAAAAAATGCAGGAGCACAGAAAAAACCCATGCTCCTGCTCTCATACGTTTTACATAACTGCCGTATCGCAGAGATCAGCGACGGCCGTTGCTTCTATTCAAAAGAAACGTTCGTCAGGACGTGATATCCCCTCGGACTGGGCTGGAAACCTTTGACGTTCTTCTGGGTTCCGCAGATCTGTTCGTCGTTGTGAAGATAGACCCAAGGCGTCAGGGAATCGATCTTCTCCTGAAGATCCTTATAGAGCTTCTCGCGTTCCGGACCATTCGGCAAAGCCTTGCCCTGCTCCATCATCTTGTCGACTTCGGGGTTCGAGAAGTAGGAGAAATTCGTACTCCCGGCCATCGAGGAATGGAATACGCCGGAAACTGCAAACTCCGGATCCGGTACAGACGCAACCCAGCCGAGAATGAACATGTCATGCGTCTTCTGTTTCAAGCCGTCGAGATACGCACCCCATTCGAGCACCTTGATCTCCGCCTTGATTCCGACTTCTTCGAGCTGGCTCTGGATGATCGTCGCCATATCGATGCGTTCCTTGCGCTCGTTCGTCCAGATCTGGACATTCAGGGGAAGCTTCACTCCCGCTTCGGCAAGGAGCTTCTTCGCCATTTCAACATCTTGAACATGAGGCTTGCGGCTCTTGTCGGAATACATGACATTTGGGGCGATCGGGGCCACCGGAGCCTTGCCGACTCCACGCCAGACCGCTTTCTGGAGGCCGACAGTGTCGAGCGCGAGGCTCACAGCCTTGCGAACCTTGACATTATCGAACGGAGCCTTCACACAGTTAAAGCCCATATACGTCGTAGAATTGTCAACAACGCGCATCAGAGTCAGTTTCGGGTTCTCCTGGACTCTCTTGAGATCGTTCGTCGTGATCTGATAGGCAATATCAATCGCGCCGCTCTCAAGCTCGATGGTTCTGTTGGTCGCTTCGGGAATTGCACGCATGACCAGCGTCTTGTAGGCAGGTTTCTTTCCCCAGTATTCCTCGTTCCGCTCAAGGGTAATTCTGTCACCCTTAGCCCAGCTCTTGAACTTAAATGGCCCGGTTCCGACCGGATTCATGCCGTAATTATCGCCGGCTGCTTCAACGGCCTTCTTGTTGAGAATGCTACCACAGGTGTGCGTCAACGCCATCAGGAACGGAGTGAAGGGACGTTTCATCTTAAAGACGACCGTATAATCGTCGATGGCTTCGATCGTGTCGATATCGTCGACATACTGACGGATCGAAGCGCCGGCAGGAGATTTCGCGCGCTCGAACGTATACTTGACATCGGCAGCCTTCATTTCTTCACCGTTATGGAATTTGACGCCTTTGCGAAGATAGAACTTGTAAGTCAGATTGTCGATGATCTCGTACTTTTCGGCGAGCTGAGGAGCTGGCACACCGTCGGCACCAAGAGAGAGGAGGTTATCATACACATGGAGGCACATACCGGACGTGGCGACTTCATTTGTCGCTATTGGGTCAAGAGTCTTTGCATCATAGATATTCGCCACCATGAGTGTATCTTTTGCAAGAGCCGCTCCCGCACACATACCGGTAAAGACCGCAAATACAGCCGCCAGCAGAGCCAATTTCGTGAAACGCTTCATCCTTCCATCTCCTTTTTCTTCATAGAATGCGGTGCGCTTTCACTGGTTCGTTGCTCCGAAACAAACGCATTTCGCTTACCCGGGTAAAAAAGCAACCTTGGATCTCGTTACAGACTGGATCCAATTGCTGGAACAGAATTATGACCGTTCCTCCCGTTCCAGTCAACTCGGTTTGCGGATATACTGTATTCTGCTGAATTGCTTCGAAACGGGCGCCATCCATCCTACAAGCGAGGTGTTTCGTTTGCGTTGTCCCATCATCGGCATTCCATCGGGCATCCTCCTTTCGTCCGATCCTCTTTCCGCCGTGCCGGAGCGCTGCTCCGTCCCGAAGGACTATATCGACGCGATCCGAAAGAGCGGCGCCTGCCCTCTCATCATTCCCGCCGGAGAAACCGGAGGTTTTTCGGAAGAACTCTTCGATATCGTCGACGGCGTGCTCCTGCCCGGCGGCGCGGACGTCGATCCGTCCCTCTACGGGGAAGAGCCGCATCCCAGGCTCGAATACTCCTGCCCGAGCCTCGACGCCTTCCATATCGCCGCAGCCCGCGGTGCGGTCGCCAAAAATCTGCCGGTCCTCGGGATATGCCGCGGCGAACAGATCCTCAACGTCGCTTTCGGAGGCACGCTCCACCAGGATCTCCCCTCCCTGCCGCAACAACTGGTCTGTCACTCGCAGAAGGCGGACCGCCGCGTCGCGACGCACACGATAACGGCGGATGAAGGATCCGTCATCGGAAGGCTTTTCGGGAAGCGTTTCCGGGGCAATAGCTTTCACCACCAGGCCGTCAACGTCCCCGGAGATAGGCTCGTCGTCGTCGCCCGAGCCTCGGACGGGATCGTCGAAGGAATCGAGATGCCGGGAAAGGACTTCGTCGTGGGCGTCCAGTGGCATCCGGAAATGATGCTCGCGGGCGGCGACGAGATGCTTCCGCTTTTCCGGAGCTTCGTCCAGCGAGCCGCCGATCATCGAAGAAAGTAACCCCGCAAACCGGGATCCGTCTTTCTCCGACGGACGCGACGCGCGATTCCGGTTCGCGTTCTCCGCCGTATAATGAAGCGGGTCGCGCGACCGCTCTCGCGACGAACGGAGGGATGCCCCACGATTACGAGAACGCTCATCGAACGGATCTTCTCGGCCGCCAGCATCGAACGCTGGAACGACCACCCGCACCCCGCCTGTTTCTCCGAACTGGGGAAACAGGCGCACAAAATGGTGATCGCGTATGTTCTCGCGCGCAGGGAATCGGACCGGGGCCGCGGCCCGATCGACTGGATCGCGCTCATAGAAGGCGGGATTTTCGAGTTTCTCCACAGAGTTGTTCTGACCGATATCAAGCCGCCCGTCTTCCACAAGTTCATGGAAGACCCGGAACAGCGCCGAAAGCTCAACGCATGGGTCGCCGAGCAGTTTCGTCCGGACCTCGAATCCCTTCCCGGCGATCTGTCCGGCCGATTCGAGCGCTATCTGCTCTCGGAAACGTCCTCCCGCGAACAGCGGATTCTTCGGGCGGCGCACTATCTCGCAACCAAATGGGAGTTCGACTTCGTCTACGAGTGGAGCCGGAAAATGTATCGCATCGAGGAGACCCGAAAGGAGATCTACAGCCAGGTCGAAGACCTCGCCGACATCCCCTCGGTCCAGGAAATGCTCACCGCGTGGGACGCTCCCGACGACCGGAAGGGCGTTCTCGGTTTCGTCTCGCTCGTGGGACAGCTCGGTTTCCAGAAGCGCTGGGCGCAGACGCCACGCATTCCGCAGACGTCCGTTCTCGGGCATCTGCTGTTCGTTGCGATTCTTTCGTACTTCGTCGCGCTCGAGACGAACGCGTGCCCGAAACGCGCGTATAACGACTTCTTCGGCGGGCTGTTTCACGACCTTCCGGAAGTTCTCACACGAGATATCATCTCTCCCGTGAAGAACTCCGTCGAAGGACTCGACGACCTCATCAGACGGTACGAACGGCAGGCCATGGAGGAAAAGATATTCCCCCTGCTCCCCGATTCCTGGGCGCGGGAAATAGGCTACTTCACCGAAGACGAGTTCCGCAACAAAATATGGCCCGAAGAAGCGGAATCCCCGACCGTCCTCGACGGGGCCGATATCGACGCTTCGTACAATTCGCCGGAATGGAACCCGATCGACGGACGGATCATCGAAGCGTGCGACAAGCTCTCGGCCTACATCGAGGCGTCGCTCTCCATCCGTCTCGGGATCTCGTCTTCGGCGCTCGTCGAAGGACGCGGGAAGATCTACCAGCGCTTCAACCGGTGCACTCTCTCGGGCTTTTACATGGGGACGCTGTTCGACTATTTCCGTTGAACGTCGTCGAGATACCCGAGGCACGTCGCCGCGCACACGGCCGCGGCGACCGGGATCGACCTTTCGTCAGGATCGAACCGCGGCGAGTGGAGCGGCGCGGCGCCGGCGGCCGAAGCCGTTCCGAGCAGAAAGTAGGATCCGGGGACTCTTTCGAGAAAACACGC
>CAYVKE010000085.1:0-13994 GCA_964451935.1 uncultured Synergistaceae bacterium
GGCGGAGGCTGCCGCGTGACGGCCGGCGGATTCGCGTGGCTGTCGGTATTCCCGCCGCTCTTTATGCTCCTTCGGCGGCGTTGAGGGCCGCGTTCGAATCGTCCTTGAGGCGAGGGGAGAGGCGCAGAAGCGTCTCTCCCCTCGTTTTCGCGCCGATATGTGGATCCGGCCGGAGCGTCGATCGCATCCGCTGTTTTGAAAGCATCCTCTCCGTCAGCGTCGCTGCATCTGTTCCAGCTGCTCCCTCAATTCCGCCCGACAGGAAGATCCGGTTTTCTTGTGAATGCTTTTCATGTGCGACCGGACCGTATTGGCCGTGATGCACAGGATTCCGGCGATCTCGTCGTTCGACTTCCCCTGCGCGACGAGAAGCGCGACGCACACCTCCCGTCGCGAAAGGCCCAACTGCAACAACCTGAGTCCCAGAAGCTCCTCCCCTGTCGGGACGTCGTCCGGGACCGTCTCCCGTGAGGCGTCTCCGGCTCCGTCGGGGACGTCGCTCGGGGCATCCCCGGAGCGCCCGTTTCTGAAGAAGAGGCCGGAGAAGAAGAGGATTCCAATGCCGAGGAGGCCCGACGTCAACACGATGGAAAGACCGTCCGCAGCCGCAAGGAAGCCGATCGCGGAAGCGAGCGCCGTGCCGATGAGCAGCGATCCCGTGACAACCGTCTGCCCCGTCGCGACGAGCGGCAGCGCTTGGTCGCGCCCGGCCGTCGCCCCAAGCCGGAGAATCTCGGCGAAGATGAAGGAGCCGAAGATCCCGGCGCCGGACTGGAGGCACGCCATCGGGAAGAACGGATGTCTCGAGCCGACGGCCGCGAGGGAGAGGAATCCGATCGCGAGAAGCGCTTCGGCGCAGAGATAGACCTTTTTCGGGTCGGGGGCCGGAACGCGGCGGAGGTAGAGCGCGACCGCGATGGCCCCGATCGTGGAGAACGGGGCGCTGAAGACGTCGGCGAGCCCCATCCGGCCGCCCATCCTGGCGAGGAAGAGCGACACGAACATCGCCGAGACGACGAAAAACGACGCGGCGCGGAGGACGAATGCCGCCGGAAGCCGAACGCTGTTTCGCGCGGGGCCGCCTGGGGCCTCCGGCGCGTCGTCCTCGGCCGGCTCCGCGTCGTCCTCGGCGGGAACGGACCAGAGGCGCGCGGCCAGGAACGGGAGAAGCGGCGCCGCGAGGGGAAGCAGGGCGGGAAGAAGAAGGGTGAGCGCGAGGATCGCTAACGTCCGGACGGCGCACGCCGCGCCGAAGACCGTCGACCGATGCGCTTTCGGAGACCGGGAAAGCGTCCATTCCCACGACGTTATCAGGATCGCCGACCCGACTGCCGGAAGCGAGAGGACGAGGACGGCCGCCGCGCGCGACAGCCCGTTCGCGGCCGCCGCCGCAGGAAGCCACGCGAGCGCCATGGGAACGGCGGCGCACCACAGGACGTTTCGGTTCCACGAACGCGAAAGGCGCGCTCCGAATCGCGAGATGACGAACAACGCCGCGCACAGGACGATCGAAAAGACGACGTAGCCCATGCGACGCTCGCGAAACAGCGCCGAGGAGGCGACCCCGAAGAGGGGCCCTTTCAGGACGGTGAGCCACTGCCAGAGCAGGAGCGCTCCCAACCCTGCGGAATTCCGCGCGAAGGCCGAAAAAAAAGCGGCCGCCGCTCCTGCCCGGAGCGAAGAACCCGGAACGGTAGTCACCATTATCTCCCCCCGAAAAAGCATACCACACGCGGAAAGAGCCGTACGGGCATGGAATCACGGGTCTTCCGTGAAGGGAGGGGATGTTTTTCACCCTTCCTCCGCGCCTGTTCCCTTGGTATGCTGCGCTCGTTTTCCCGCCGGACCGGTCGTGGCTCCCGAAGGATCCGGGCTCGGTTCGTTTGAAGAGTCGCCCGAGAGGAGCGTGTTTCCTGTGTCCGAAACCTGCACGACCGTGGCTTCCCGTTCGTCGCCCGTGGTGTTTCGGGGCTGCGAACTGCGCCTTTCGAAGGCATCCGATACGGAGGGGACGTCCCCGCACCCGGTTTCCGCCGGCGAGGCCTGGGGAATTTTCCGCCCCTTTCTCGAGAAGACGGGCGTGACACGAGTTTCGGACATCACGCAGCTCGACCGCATCGGCATCCCGGTCTTCAACATGCTCCGGCCGAGCCTCGACGGATACACGGCCGCCCACGGCAAGGGATTCACGCCGACGGCCGCGCGGCTGTCCGCGGCCGGAGAATCGCTCGAACGCTGGTTTGGCGTCAACGCGGACATTCCGTCGTTCCGCGGGACGTGGAACGACCTGTCACGGACATACCCCATGATCCCTCCGGAACAGCTGCCCCTGACGCCCCACTCCTTCTTCCACAGGGATCTCGATATTCCGTGGGCCCTGGGGTGGGACCTGGCCAAAGGGGAGGAGGTCCCGGTTCCCCTCGAACTCGTCCGCCTCTCTCCGGGCTGCGGAAAACGCAAACTCGCGGATCTTTCCGAGGGGCTGCTCTTCCAGGCGGGATCGAACGGTCTGGCGTGCGGCGTCCATCTTCTCGAGGCGATCACTCAGGCGCTTCTGGAAGTCGTCGAACGGGATTCCGTCACCTGCTGCACGATGGCGGCCCGGGCGGCGGGATGCTCCGCCCCGGTCCGCAAGATCGCGCGCGTCGAGACGATCCCCTTTCCGAGGGTTCGCGAACTCGCAGAGCGCATTCGCTCCGCCGGGATCGGGATGATGCTCGCGGAAAACGGAACGGATGTCGGTATCCCGACGTGGAACTGCTACCTCATCGATCTCGAAGAGGAACACTCAATCGCCACGGCTCACGGCATGGGCAGCGCCATCGACCACGAGACCGCCATGATTCGGGCGATCACCGAATCGGTGCAGTCGCGCTGCGTCTTCCTCTCCGGAGTTCGGGACATCGTGCCGTCGAAGGAGTACCGCAGGGTCCTCCGCTCCGACGGGGCATGGGCGATGAAACAGACGGAGAAGGGCGTTTCGGAGCGTCTCGATCTTTCCGGCCTCGGGGACATGCTCTTCGATGCGTTCGAGGACGATGTCGCCTTTATCCTGCGCCGCCTCG
Source organism: uncultured Synergistaceae bacterium (assembly GCA_964451935.1). Lineage (GTDB taxonomy): Bacteria > Synergistota > Synergistia > Synergistales > Aminobacteriaceae > CALFXN01. Next base: position 3,066 of record CAYVKE010000085.1, read on the forward strand.
CGTCGGTCGGACTGGACCGCGTGATCGTCTTCCGCCTTTCGCGCGCCGACGATCCCGTCCATGCCGTGCGGGTCGTGGTCCCAGGGGCGGAGGGGTATCTCTTCCCCTACTACAGTCCGGGGGCGAGGGCGAAGGCCGCCATGCAGCACGGATATGGCGAGGGAAGTCCCCTTTTCCGGAAGGAGGGAGCCGCATGGTAGCGGTCGTCTTCGGAGGTCCGTCCCTTCTGGGAATCGGCCTCCCGATCCCGGATGTCGTCGTTCTTCCCCCGGCCGCGCAGGGAGACGTCCTCGCGGCGCTCCGGAAATACCACCCCGCAGCGATCGGCCTTCTGGACTGCGATCTGCCCCATCGGTCCCTTCCCACATGGCATAAGGAGATCCTGTACGCGCTGGACTCGGGCGTCCGGGTCGTCGGCGCCGCGGCCGTCGGGGCGCACCGCGCGGCCGAGCTTGCGTCCTGCGGCATGGAGGGCGTGGGGAGCATCTTCCGGCGCGTCGCGTCGGGCGAACTCGAACGCGACGACGAGGTTCTCGGGGACTGGGAGATGGGACCGGACGGGATACGGATCCTGTCCGCGCCGCTCGTCGTTATGCGCGACGTCCTGAGAGCGGCCGCGACGGAGCGGATCCTTCCGGAGACGGCGACGCATGCGTTGACGCGCGCGGCGGAAGGGCTCTTCTGGCGTCGCCGGACGTGGGAGGCGCTTCTGGATTCGCATGCCGCAAAGGCGCTCCCCGGGAGCGACATCGAACGCTTCCGCGAATGGCTGCCCGGGGCCCCCGATCCGGTGCGGTCGGACGCCGAAGCGTTGCTGCGCCGCGTGAGGGAGCTTGCCGAAAGCGGCGATTCCGTGCGTGCGGAACGACGGTCCGGAGCGAAGCGGGAATACTCCGCGATCTTTCGCTCCCTCGAAGAGCGCGATCGTCCGGTTGACTCGCCGACAGGGCCGCTCCGGCAGTGGTGCATCGGCGACATGGTCACCTTCGCGCACCCCGAGGCGGAGGACCTGAACGCCCGGGCATTGAACCGGAAGCTCGTCCTCCTGCTCGCCGCACACTGGGGCGTCGAGCCGGAAGACCGGGAGGTCGAGGCGGAGGAAAAACGCCTGCGACGGCGCTTCCGTCTCAAGGCCGACGAGGACTTCGCCCGATGGAAGACCGAAAACGACCTCGACGACGGCGATATCCGGCGTCTTCTCGAAGAGGAGGCCCTGATTCATCGCCTGCACCGCTGGTTCATGCAGGGGCGGGTCTGCGGCAAGAACACCGACGCGCTTCTCGACGAACTTCGTCTCCGCGGCGGATATCCGGAGTGGAAACGTCGGGCCGCGAACCGGGAGGCGATCATTCGCGACAACGAGGATGTCTGGCGGGAGGAATGGCGGCGGGCGTCGGTCGTCTCGTTCATGCAGCTTGCGCGCGAGCATCTCCGGGCGGATGGGTTCCCGTGGCATGGAGCGATGCTCCCCGACGTCATTCCGGAAACCGGCATGGAGCCCATCGACCTGATCGAGGAATTCCTCGCGGCGAAGACGGCGAAATCCCTGTGGAGCGGAATCCTCGGCGCGTCATCTCCGGCCGGGGGAAACGAAGGGGGGGATTCGGGCGGGACTCGCCGGAACGATCGGCCCTGACACGCTTCACGCGGACGTGAGATGCAGCAGCGAAACCCTCCGGGGGGAGGGGCGTATCAAGGAGGTGTCCTGAATGTCCATGGAATCGGCGATTGCGTTCTACGAACGGCTGGAGAAGGACGAGGAACTGAAGAACCACATCAAGGAACTTGGAACGCCGGAAAAGATCGAACCCTACGTTAAGAACGTCCTGGGTTTCGAGTACACGAAGGAAGAGATGCAGAAGGTCGTCTACGAACGAAACCCCGAAATGTCCGACGAGGAGCTTGAAGCCGTGACGGGCGGATCCTTCGGGGCGCTTCTCTTCATCTTCCTCATGTGGGCCGCGGGGGCCGGCGCATAGGCGTTCGGCCGGAAGGAAGGGGCCGGATGAGGATCTCCGGAACGTCGACTGCGGCTGCGGAACGGCGCCCTTCCCCGGCTTCCGTGATTCCTGCGGAGGAAGATGCGGTCGTTTCGCGCGACCGTCTCGGACTCGAACCGGTCGTCTACGCGCCGTTCGACGGCGGCGTCGTCACGACTACGACGTACGGCGATCTGTTCGACTCGGGGCTGATTCCGAAGCGTCTGCGGCACGACGCGATGATCGACTTCCTCGCCGCGGGCGTCGTCGTCTTTCCCGACGGAGAAACGTTCTTCGACGGCGTCTTCGAAGTTCCTCCGGGGCATGACCTGCGGATAACGTCGGGACGATGTTCCGTCGCGCCCCGGGACCTCCTGCCCGACGCGACGGAGGAACTCGGCGTGGAAGCGCTCCCGCAGCTTCGGGAATGTCTCGTTGAAGCCGCAGCGGGGATCGGGGAGGACGCGGGCCTCTGTCTGAGCGGCGGGCTCGACTCGTCGTCGGTCGCGGCGGCGATGGCCCGAAGGAATCCCCCGCGCTGCTTCATCTACGGCGCTCCGGGGTCGGAGGACCGGGAAGCTGCGCGGGAAACGGCGGCGGCGCTCGGGCTCCGACCGGTTCTGCCGGAGTTCGGGGAAACGGCGGAGATCGACGAACTCCGCCGGATGCTCCGTGTTCTCGAGATCCCGACGCACATCCCGGGCGCGCCCCTTCCGCAGTTCCGGCTGATGGAAGCTATAGCGCGCTCGGGCGTGCGGACGGTCGTCAGCGGACAGGGAGGGGACGAACTCTTCTGCGGGTACCCCTGGCATTTTCCTCCCGCGATGGAGAAGCTCCGGGCGCGGGATCCGGAGACGGCGGCGCGCCTGGCGGCGCTTCACGAAGACCATCCGCCCTTTCCCGTGCTGGACCTCCGGATCGTCCGGCGCTGCTTCACGCGCACGGCGAGCTGGGTCGCCTTCAGCGACGGCGGGGCGTGCGACGTTCTCGGACTGTCGCGGGAGGATGTCGTCGGACGCCGGGGAGTCCGTTTCTTCGCGGCCGACCTCGGCGACTGGGACGCCCTCAGGCGTCAGGGGCTGACCGTGCGGAGCCTGCGGTATCTGCTCCACTACGACCGACGGCTCGCGGACCATTTCGGGCTGCGGGCGTTCGCGCCCCTGCTCGATGTCAGCGTCGTCGACCTCGTGTCGCGCTTCCGGCTCGACTTCCTCTACGGCGGGGGAATGCTGAAATACCCGTTGCGGCTGCTCTTCCCGGAAGTTCCGGAACGGGTGCGGCGTCAGACCCGGAAGACGGGCTTCTGGCACAGCGGGCCGTCGCTGCCCGATCTGCGTCCGGAAGTCAAACGCCTGATCGGACAGACGCCGCTCGGCGAATTCGTCGTCCGCCCGGAAGCCGTGGACCGGATGAACGCCGGGGCGCTCTGGCGGTTCTTCGCGGCAGGGACGCTCATGGAAGCGGATTCGCAATCAGGACGGCCCCGGTGACGCTCCGGGGGAAGGAAAGGGGAGGGATCGGAGATGTCGATGGAAGCGGCGATTGCGTTCTACGAACTTCTCGAAAAGGATCCGAAGGTGGCGGACAAGGTCCGGGAGCTGGCGACGCCGGACAGGATCGAGCCGTACGTCAAGAAGGAACTCGGGTATGAATTCACGAAACAGGAGATGCAGAAGGTCGTCTTCGAGCGGAATCCCGAGATGACCGACGAGGAACTCGAGGCCGTGACCGGGGGAACGATCATGATGGTCCTGGTTTTCATCGTCGGGTACATCGCGATTGCTGCGGCGTAGGGGCTCACCTCGCGGAGGTTGAATCAGGCCGGTTTCATTCCGGACCGGAGCGGACGTAGCGCCCCATGACGCGGTCGGCCTCGGCGAGGACGAGCCAAAGCTCTTCGATGGCGGAGAGATGTTCCGTGAGCGTCTTCTGACGGGCCTCCTGGGCGTTGATGAGGTCGAGCTGCGAGGCAAGGCCTTCGCGGTACATCATGTCCGCGATTTCGAGTTCCTCGGAGGCCCTCGCGGACTGGCGGCGGCGGATCGACTCGGCTTCGAGGGCGCTGTTCCACCGCTCGCGGACGAGATCGACCTCCTTCCGGAGGCTGTCGCGCCGCGCGTCGAGTTCCCGGGCGGCCTTTTCGACGAGAAACGCCTGCGCCTTCACGGCGTTGGACGTCTTTCCGCCGTCGGCGACCGGGAGGGAGAGGACGAGCTTCGCGAGAACCTCGCCCTTCTGGTCCTCGGCGTAGGAGGAGCGGTAATCCTCGATCAGGCGCAGGCCAACGGATACGTCGAGGACGGGGGAAAGTCCCTTCGCCGCAAGCGACCGGGCGAGCGACGCGCGCTCCTTCGTCAGGACGAGGGCCGTCACGTCGGGACGCCGCCGCTGCGCCGCTTCGGGATCGACGGACGCGTCCGCGGACGTGACCGGGGGGACGGCGATCATGGGCGTCACGGGCGTCCGTCCCGCGAGCGCGGCGAGTTCGATGAGCCGCTGATCGCAGGTCTGACGCGCCTGGAGGACGAGCGCCTCGCCGTCGTCGACCTGCGATTTCGCGCGCAACAGGTCGAGCCGGGGGACGAGTTCCTTGTCGAACTTCTCCTGCGTGACGAGCAGCGATTGCCGTCGCTGCCCGAGGATGCGCTCCATCGCGTCGCGCTTCAGCGCCGCCATGACGGCGCTCCGGTAGGTCGAGGCGGCGCGCGCGAGGAGTTCGTTGACGGAATCGGCGTAGGAGCAGCGCAGGATGTCGAGCCCGAGGACGAGATCGCGCTCCTGGAGGCCGTACCGTCCCGCGAGGTCGAAGCGGTGCGTCGCGGCGAGGTCGACGTAGCGGTCGCCGCGGTCGTGGTCGAGCCAGCGGTCCGTCTCCGCCGCGAGATTCACGGACGGGCGCTGCGACGCGAGGTCCGAGCGGATCGAGAAGCCCCTCGAACGGATCTCGTTCCTGAGGGCTTTCAGGGAGTTGTTCCGCTCCATGACGAGGTCGAGGTAGGATGCTTCGGAGATCGGCGACGACATGGCCGTTCCGGACAACGCGAACGACATCGCGAAAACGGCGAGCAGCACGCGAACGTATCTCATGGTTCCTCCGGCAGGATAATATCGTATATAATAAAAAATTTTGATAGAGAAAATCGATACGTATTGTACCCGAAGATCCGCGGATGCGCTACTGAACGTCGCGGACGCAAAGGAGTCGGAACGCCATGAAGCGACAGATCTTCCGACAGTCCGTCCTCGACCGGCTGTCCTCGCCCGAGCAGCTCGACATGCTCTTCCAGGTCGTCCGACCGGCCGCGTGGGCGGCGCTGACCGCCGCGATCCTCCTGCTCGGAGTCCTCGTCGCATGGGGATTCCGCGGCACGGTGACGACGCTTGTCAGCGGCCAGGGGATCCTGCTGCGTCAGGGGGGCATCGAGGACGCCCCGTCCCCGGGAAACGGCAGGATCGAGGCGATTCTCGCCGGCGTCGACGATCCGGTCGCCGAAGGACAGGTCATCGCGCGGCTCGCGCAGCCCGAACTGCGCCACCAGATCGCCGAACTCCGGGCGAAACTCGAGATCCTCCGCGTCGAACGGGATACCGGCGCCGAAATGGGGGACACGAGAAAGACCCTCGAAACGGAGTACCTCGCGCGCCGGAGGAAGGCGATCACGGCGTCGCTCGGCGTCGCTCGCGAACGAGCGTCGGCCCTCCGCGAACAGCTCGAGCGCTACGACGCCCTCTACGCGAAGAAATTCATCACGCGAAGCCAGTATCTCGACGTGAAGGACAAGTACAACGCCGCGCTCCAGGAGATCCTCTCCTACAACGAGGATCTCGCGCGGATCCCCATGACGGCGGCCGACTCGACCTCCCAGCGCGAGAAGGAAAAGATCGACGTCGGGATGCGGATTCTCGCCGCCGAAAAGCAGTTGATCGCCCTCGAGGAACGGCTCGATCTCGAGTCCTCGGTCCGGAGCCCGGCGGCGGGTCGCGTCCTCGAGGTGTTCAAGACTGAGGGGCAGGTCATCGGCGCGGGCGAGGCGCTGCTTTCGGTCGAGAGGACGACGGGCGGAACGGAGCGCCTTTTCGTCCGGGCCTATGTCCAGCCGCGCGACGGCAAGAAGATCGTCGCGGGGATGGAGGCGCAGGTGACCCCCTCGGTCGTGAAGCAGGAGGAGTTCGGCGTCCTGCGGGCACGCGTCACGCACGTGTCCTCGTTTCCGGCGTCGGCGAAGGGGATGATGCGCGTTCTCGGGAACGACCAGCTCGTCCAGACGCTCTCCCGCGGCGGCGCGCCCATCACGGTGACGCTGGCCCTCATTCCCTCGGAGAAGACCGAGAGCGGCTACGACTGGTCCTCGGGGAACGGACCGCCCCTCACGCTCCAGAGCGGAACGCTCTGCGGCGCGACGGTCGTCGTCCGGAGACAGGCCCCGGTGACGCTCATCCTGCCGTTCCTCAGGAACTTCTTCCTCGGGGTCGGGGAGGAACGCTCGGAAGGGAAAAAAGATGGCTGAGCCTGCGATCATGGAAACTTCCTGGAGAAACCGGCGAGTCGCAACGCCTACGGTGATCCAGATGGAGGCGACCGAGTGCGGCGCCGCGGCGCTCGGAATCGTCATGGGGCATTACGGACTCCACCTGCCGCTCGAGACGCTCCGCGAGGAGTGCGGCATCAGCCGCGACGGCAGCAAGGCGCTGAATATCCTCAAGGCGGCGCGCGCGCACGGCATGGTCGCGAAGGGGTTCCGGAAGGAGCCGGAGAGACTCTGCGATCTTCCGCTGCCGGTCGTCCTCTTCTGGAACTTCAATCATTTTCTCGTCCTGGAGGGCGTCGTCGGCGACCGCGTATACCTCAACGACCCCGCCTCCGGTCCCCGCGTCGTCGACAGGGAGACGCTCGACCGGGCGTTCACGGGCGTGGCGCTTTCCATCGTCCCCGGCCCCGACTTCAAACCGGCGGGACGGGCGCGGAGTCCGTGGGCCGCGCTCGGAAAACGGCTGCGGGGGGCGCGCGGAGCGATCGCGTTCGCCGTTCTCGCGGGGCTCGCGCTCGTTGTGCCCGGACTCATGGAACCCGCGTTCCAGCAGGTCTTCGTCGACCGCCTCCTCGTCGAGGGGCGGTTCGAATGGTTCCGGCCGCTGCTGACGCTCATGGCGCTCGTCGCCGTCGTCAAGGGGGCGCTCACCCAGCTTCAGGGATCGGTGCTCCTGCGCCAGGAGATCGCGATGGCGGTCCGGGGATCGGCGTCGTTCGTGAACCATCTGCTGCAACTGCCGTACATGTTCTTCCTCCAGCGGTACGCGGGGGAGATCGGCAACAGGGTCGAACTCAACGATCGCGTGGCGCAGCTCCTTTCGAGGGAACTTGCCGCGACGCTCTTCCAGTGCCTCACCGTCTGCTTCTTCTGCGTCATGATCACGCTCTACGATCCTCAGCTCGCGGCGGTCGCGATCGGGACGGCCGTCTTCTGCGCGCTCATGCTCCTGTCCGTGAACCGGACGCGCTCGGACCTCAACGAACGCGTCGCCGGCGAGATCGGGAAGTTCGCGGGGACGGCCCTCGGCGGGCTGAACATCATCGAGACGATCAAGTCCTTCGGCGGCGAGGACGACCAGTTCGCGCGCCTTGCGGGGCATCTTGCGAAAATCGCCGACGCGCGGACGTCGCTCGCCCGGATCTCCGTCCGGATCAACGCTTTCCTCCCGATGCTCTCGTCGCTGGCGACGGCGGCGGTCCTCTGCCTCGGCGGGTTCCGCGTGATGGACGGGGTCATCACGATGGGAATGCTTCTCGCGCTCCAGACGCTCATGAACCAGACACTCGCGCCCGTGACGGAACTCGTGACGCTCTGGGATTCGTTCCAGGCCGCGCAGGGGAACATCAACCGCATCGAGGACGTCTTCCGCTACCCCCGGATGGAGCCGCGAAAGACCCTCGGCGAGGGCGCCTTCGCGGGGAAAGGAAAGAAGGTCCGCCTCTCGGGACGCCTCGAACTCCGCGACGTCTCGTTCGGGTATTCGCGCCTCGCGGAGCCGCTCATCGAAAAATTCTCGCTGACGCTGGTCCCGGGGTCGCGCGTCGCGCTCGTCGGCGGATCGGGGTCTGGAAAGTCGACGATCGCCCGGATCGTCTGCGGGCTGTTCGAACCGTGGTCGGGCGACGTGCTTCTCGACGGCCGGCCGCTCGGGGACATCTCGAAGGAGGAACTCGCGACGTCGTTCGCGTTCGTCGATCAGGAGATCGTCCTCTACGAGGGGACGGTCCGCGAGAATGTCACGCTCTGGGACGCCTCCGTCCCGGCGGAGCAGGTCGTGGCGGCGTGCCGCGACGCCATGATCCACCGGGATATCGCCGCGAGGAAGGGCGGATACGACGCGACCGTCGAGGAAAACGGCCGGAACTTCAGCGGAGGGCAGCGCCAGCGCCTCGAGATCGCCCGCGCGCTCGTCCGGTCGCCGTCACTGATCGTCCTTGACGAGGCCACGAGCGCCCTCGATTCCCCCACCGAGGAGGCCATCGACATGGCGCTCCGCAGGCGCGGCTGCACCTGCCTCATCGTCGCGCACCGCCTGTCCACGATCCGCGACTGCGACGAGATCGTCGTGCTCCACCAGGGGAAGGTCGTCGAGCGCGGAACCCACGAGGAGCTTCTCTCGCTCGGCGGCCGCTACGCGGGCCTCATCGAGAACTGACCGGAAAAGGGAGCGGTGCGATGATCGCGCTTTTCGAAGAACTCGCCGCACGGGGAACCGAACTCGAAATCACGGGGAAGACGCCGTTCTTTCTCGACGACCCGGAGACGCTCTGGTGCGTCCTCGAAGGCGAGGTCAACGTCTACGTCGCCGCGCGCGACGGCGACGTCCAGACGGGCGGACGGGACTTTCTCTTCCGCGCCGCCTCCGGAGACGTCCTTTTCGGCGTCGACGGCGGATTTCTCGGAGCGACGATGGGTCTCGTGGCGGGGGGAATTCCCGGAACGAGGGTCCTGCGCGTCGCGCGGGGCGAACTCCTCTCGAAGACGGACGGCGACGGTCCCGCGATCATAGCGCCGCTCGTCGACGCGTTCCTCGAGGGGCTCGGGCGCGGCATCGTCAAGGATATCGTCCCGCAGCCGCGGATCCGGCAGAAGCTCGCCGTCGGGAGCGTCCGGCTCGAACCGGGCCGGGCGGCCGGAAGCGACGCCCTGCTCTGGGCGGAACTGTCGGAGGGGCTCGCGCTCTTCACGGGCACGGAAGATCTTTCGCCCGAAACCGGACTCTTCGCCGTCCCCTCCAACTGCTGGATCATGCCGCTCGAAGCGTGCGTCGCGACGGGGCGGAGAACCGAAGACCTCGTCCGTTCGGGCCGGCTTGCCCCCGCGCTTGACGCATTCTGCGGCATGGTCTTCTCGTCGCTTGCGATGAACGCGCGGCTCCGCGCGGCGGACGACCTCGGAACGCTCCGGCACATGCAGGCCGCCGGAAGACGCGCGCTCTCCGCGTCGCTCGAGATGCTCGCGTCCGCGCTCTCGGGACGCCGCGGCAGGCGCGTCACCGTCCGCGAGGAATCCCCCCTGCGGCGGGCGTTCGCGACGGCCGCCGCGTCGTTCGGCGTCGAGATGCCCCCTCCGGTCTCCGGAGCGAAGGACAACGAGTCGGTGAGCGATCTGGCGCTCGCGGCGAACGTGAAAGTCCGGAGCGTGACGCTCGCCGGTCCCTGGTGGACGACGGACGGGGCGCCGCTCCTCGCGTTCCGCGGGGAGGCCCCCGTCGCGCTCGTTCCGACCGGAAGGGGCGGCTACCGGATCGTCGACGGAGACGCCGAAGCGCCGGTTACCGTGGAGATCGCCGAGACGCTCTCGCCGAACGCCTTCCACCTCTACCGTCCGTTGCCCGCCGCATCCCTCAGGGGACGGGATCTCTTCCGCTTCGGGCTGAAGGGGACCGGGCGCGACATCGCGTTCCTCTTCGCGACCGCGGTCGCACTCGCCGCCCTCGGACTCGTGCCGCCGGAACTCAACCGCGTCATCTTCGGCGAGGTCATCCCGCAGGCCGAGCGCGGGCGGATGCTCCAGCTCTTCGGAATCCTCGTTTCCGTCGCGCTGTCGACGGGACTGTTGCACCTCGCGAACGGCGCGGCCTTTCTGCGGACGGAAACCGTCCTCGACCACGACGTCTCGGCCGGCCTCTGGGACCGCATCCTCCGGTTGCCCGTGACGTTCTTCCGGGAAACGACGGCCGGAGACCTCGCGAACAGGGCGCTCGGCGTCTTCCTCCTTCGCGAAACCGTCTCCCGGACCGTGAAGACCATCATCGTGCAGAGCGTCTTTCTCGTCTTCCACCTCGGGCAGTCGCTCTGGTACGACTGGAGGCTCGCTCTCGCCGGGCTCGGCTGCCTCCTCGTCCCCGGCGCGGTCATGGCGGCCGTGAACCTCATGCAGCTCCGCTTCCAGCGACGGATGGCGACGCTTCAGAACCGCCTGTCGAGCCTCACGTTCCAGATCCTGAACGGAATCGCCAAGATCCGGGTCGCGGGCGCCGAGGATCGCTCGTTTTCGCGATGGGCCGAGCTGTTCGGAGCGCAGCGGACCATGGGAACGCGCGCGAGACGCCTCGAAGTCGGCCTCAACACGCTGCTCTCGTTCTTCCCGCTGTGTGTCTCGATGGTCATCCTCTACGTCCTGATCCGCTGGAGCGCGGACGACGGCTCCTACGACACGGGGCGTTTCATGGCCTTCTGGTCGGCGTTCGGGTCGCTCCAGACGGCGTTCCTCCAGATTCTCCGGTCGGCGACGGGGACGCTGAACATGCTGCCGACGGTCGAGAACCTCGCGCCGATCCTCGAGTCGGAGCCGGAAACCGGAGAACTCCGAACCGATCCGGGAGAACTCGCCGGACGGATCGACTTCGAACGCGTCTTCTTCCGCTACCGGAGCGACGGACCGGCGGTCCTCAAGGGGCTGTCGTTCCATATCGA
>CAYVKE010000086.1:0-13959 GCA_964451935.1 uncultured Synergistaceae bacterium
AGCGGACGACGCCGTCCTCCTTCCGGATCCGCGTGCTGGGGCGGCGATAGACTTTCGAGAAGGCGGTTCCGGCGATCTCGGGGTAGTACAGATGTCCGTGCGACGTACCCATAACCGGCTGGACGACCACGGCCATCGATTCGTCGTCGTCCGTCAGTCCGTGCTTTTTGCGGTACGCGCGGGCGGCCGGGTTGTAGAGGGACGCCCAGACGTTCCGGATCGCCGTCGTCAGGCCGAGGATCCGCTCCTCGCGGGAGCCGACGTTCGCGGAGAAGAAGGTGCCGTATTTCCCCGCGAACGAGAGCTTGGTCGAGTCCTCGAGGATGGAACTCGAACGGATCGCGAGCGGGATGTCGCCGATGTTGTCGAGGATGGCTCCGAGTTCCGAGAGCAGCGGCGCGCGCACCTTTCCGGTCTCAAAGGCGGTCCGCATCCGTTCGTACACGAGTTCGCAGGTTTCCTCTTCCGATTCCGGGGCGTCGGCCAGCGTGCGCTCGAGAAGTTCGTGAACGGCGTTGTCCTTCACGAACTCGGAAAAGACCTCCGTCGTAATGACGTAATTGATGTCCGGAAGCACCACGGACGGCTCCATGGCGCTTCCGGTGATGACCGAATAGGCGAAGGCGAGTCCGCGCGCCTTTCCTCCGACCTCCCCCTCTCCGACGAGTCGCCGGAAGCTTCGAAAGACCGGCTTGGGGTCGAAATCCTTGAAGCTCACGTCCGTCGCCTCCCCGTATGGAAGGTCAGGGAACGAGGCGATAGATCGTGCGCGGCCACGGACTGGCCTCGCGGATGTGCTGCAACCCGCAGACCCAGGCCACGACCCGTTCGATCCCCATGCCGAATCCGCTGTGGACGAAGGTCCCGTAGCGGCGGAGATCGAGGTACCAGTCGTAGGAGGCCTCGGGAAGCCCCTGTTCGCGGATTCTCGCGAGAAGACGGTCGTAATCGTCCTCGCGCTGGGATCCGCCGATGATCTCGCCGTACCCCTCGGGCGCGAGCAGGTCATCGCAGAGGATCAGGTCGGGGTTGTCCGGGTGCTGCTTCATGTAGAACGCCTTGACCTTCTTGGGATAGCATTCGACGAAGATCGGCTTGTCGAACTGCTGCGTGAGGATCGTTTCGTCCTCGTTGCCGAGATCGTCGCCGTACGGCGTCTTGCTTCCGAGTTTGTGGAGCATGTCGATGGCCTCGTCGTACTGAAGATGATAGAACGGGGCGACGACCTTCTCGAGTTTCGGGATGTCCCGCTCGAGGATTTCGAGTTCCGCCCGGCAATGCGCGAGGACTTCCTTCACGATGTGCGACACGAGGCGCTCCTGGAGATCCATGTTCCGGACGTGGTCGTAGAAGGCCACTTCCGGTTCGATCATCCAGAATTCGGTCAGGTGGCGCCGCGTCTTGGATTTCTCGGCGCGGAAGGTCGGGCCGAAGCAGTAGACCTTTCCGAGCGCTGCCGCCGCGGCCTCCGCGTAGAGCTGTCCCGTCTGCGCGAGGTAGGCCTTCGTCGTCTCGAAGTAGTCGAGTTCGAAGAGGCCGGACGCGCCTTCGCCGATGGAGCCGGTCAGGATGGGGCTGTCCACGAGCGTGTAGCCGTCGTTGTGGAGGTATTCCCTCGCCGACCAGATCACCCGGTCGCGGATGCGGAGAATCGCGACCTGCCGGCTGCTGCGGAGCCAGATATGCCGGTGATCGAGCAGGAAGTCGATGCCGTGTTCCTTCTTGCCGATCGGGTATTCCTGCGTCGGGTTCTGGATGACCTCGATTCCCGTGACGGTCAGTTCGATGCCGGACGGGGCGCGGGCGTCCACGCGCGGGATGCCCCGGACGCGGACGGAGGCCTCGATCCAGAGCCCCTTCGCCGTCTCGAAATCGGCCTCGGGGACTTCGCTCTTGACCATGACGCCCTGAACCGTGCCGCTTCCGTCACGGAGCTGCAGAAAGTGAATCTTGCCGGAGCTGCGCATGTTGTAGAGCCATCCCTGGACCAGAACCTCAGAGCCCGTATGGGATGACAGATCGGATATTGAAACCCAGGGTGCGGACATGATATATCGACCTCCGAACATGGAGAGTACAGACGACAATATGATACACTAAACCGGATCATATTCCAGCCAAAGGAGCGGACATGGTCGCCTACCCGAGAATCATTATCGCCGATGAACGCCGCGCGGGAATCGTCGCGCCATCCGTTATGCTTGTCGCCGCCCTGAAACATATGGGATGGCCCATTCGTCTGTTTCATGTCGGGGTGAACGAGTCCGACATACGCCTCCTGAAACTGGCGACCGGCTGCGAGGTCACGTTGCTCGACCCCTTCCTTCTGGTCTCGACGCGTCTTCTGAAGACGCTGTTCGAAACGGCCGCGTCTCCTGACTGCATCAATATCCTGATCGCTCCGCTGGGCTCCCGACAGGGCGACGATCCTCCGATCGTTTCGCCCTGCGCGGCGGAGATGGTCCGAACGCTGGAGTGCCCGATGGTCCCGATCCTTTTCGCGGATTCCTCCGCGATCATCGCGGCCCGCGCGCTGGAGAACGTCTTGCAGCAGATTCAGGCCGCAGGCGCGAATCCATGCGTCGGCGTGCTGTTCGCCTCCGTCCTGAACCCCAGGGAGTACCAGCTTCTCGAAACCGAGGCCGGGCGCAGGTCGCCGCTTCTGTGTCTGGGCTATCTGCCGCAGTTCCTCGAGCGGAAGGCGCCGTCGCTGTTGCAGATGTGCCTTCCCGGCGCTCCGGGGTCGGTGCTTCAGATCCGCATGGCCGTCGCACAGCTTGCGGGAATGATGGACCAGGTCATGTGGGGGGCCTTTGAGGGCTTCGCGAAGCTCGCCTCCGATTGGACCGCCCAGCCCGATATCGGCGCGCGCAAGGCCGCGGGGACGGAAGTCGTCATTCTTTCGGACGACGCGCTGGGGTGCGAGGGCGACAACGCCAGGCTCCTCTTCGAATATTTCGGCTGTCGCGTGACGGAAGTTCCCGTGCGATCCGGATCCTTCCCTGGCGGCTCGTCGCTCGTGTACATTCCGCACGGACCCGCCTTCCCGTGCGCGGACATGCTTCTGGGAAACGAGAATATCCGGCGCGGACTGACATCGATGATCCGGGGCAGACGGCCCCTCTTCGTCAACGGAGGAGCGGCCGCCCTGTTCGGCGAGACGATCTCCGTGTTGGGAAAGGATCCGTTGCCCGGATTGGGGGCGGGGTCGTACGCCGGCTTCCTGAATGCGCCCGATGAACGCGTCGTCAAGATCGACGTCCTGTCGAGACGGGACGGAATCTTCCTCGAGAGCGGCGCGAAAGCGAAGGGGTACCTGCCGGAATACCTTCGCGTCGCAGCGCGGGGAACCGTCGGCGGAGCGCAGTGGTCGCTCCGGAATCCGGCGAAGGATATCGAGGTCGGAGAATCCGGCTGGGAAACGGGCTACACGGTGCTGAACCCGGCGTATCTCGAGTTGTGGAGCTGCCCGGATGCGGTTCTCAGGTGGCTGACGCTTCGAAAATAGCGGTTCGAACGCCTTCGGAGAAGGAAAGGGAGGGGAAACAGAAATGGCCGGCAGACTTGAGGACATCGTTGCAGAGCTGGCGACCGGGGATCCGGAGCGAGAATCCCTCTGGTGGAAGGGTTCCTGGATTCGCAGGGGCGAATTTTTGGCCATCGCCGAAAAGGCGGCCGAATCGCTTGCGAGAGCAGGATTTCGCGAAGGGGACCGGCTGATAACGCTTCTGCCGAATTCGCCGGCCGTCATCGCGCTCTCCTGGGCGTGCTGGAAGCTGCGGGGCGCGATCGTCCCGCTGAATCTCCAGGCCGGCGCGCCGTCGGTCATCCGGAGCATCAGCCGCGTCGATCCCTTCGCCGTGGCCGTTCCGGACATGCCCGGCGTCCCCGCGTCGCAGTTCGACGCGTTGCCGGTCCCCGTCGTTCGCGTGTCGCCCGAAGGGGATGTCCCACCGTTCACCGGCAAACGACCCGAGGTACCCGCCGATCCGGTCGATTCGGACATCGCGGTGATTTTCGCGACGTCCGGCACGACTGGATTGCCGAAGGCGGTTCCCCTGAGCCACGAAAACCTCCTCTCGAACGTCCGTGCGGCCGAGCGGCATTACCTCCCCTTCGACCGCACGACGGAAGTGGTTCTGAACGTCCTCCCGAACTTTCACGCGCTGGGCTATTCGACAAGCGGCCTCCTTGCGCTGCTGACCGGATCGAAGCAGGCGCTCGCGCCCAATTTCATGCCTGCGGAGAGAACCCTGGACATCATGCGCGCGACGGGCGTCACCTTCCTCGTCGGCGTGCCAGCCATGCTCGTTCTGCTCCTGTCCGCCGTCGACCGGGGGGCCGAGGCTCCGAAAACCCTGCGTTCCGTCATCAGCGGCGGCGACCGTTTCCCGACGAACCTCGACGAACGGGCGCAGCGCATCTTCGGACTCGGGGTGACCGAAGGGTACGGACTCACGGAGTGCTCTCCGGTCGTCGCCGTGAACCGAAGCGTCGGAACGCGGAAGCTCGGGACGGTGGGGACGCCGCTCCCCGGTTTCGAATGCAGGATATGCGATGCGTCCGGGGCGATTCTTCCGACGGGGAGCGAAGGCGTTCTCTGGGTTCGGGGGCCGTCGGTCACGAAAGGGTATTTCCGGGATCCCGAACTGACGGCGAAGAAGTTCGTCGACGGGTGGTTCGAGACGGGGGACGTCGCCCGTCTCGACGAGGACGGCTACGTCTCGATCATCGACCGGGCCACCGACGTCATCATCGTCGGCGGGTTCAACGTCTACCCCCAGGAGGTGGAGGATGTCCTCTGCTCCTGCCCCGGGGTGAAGGAAGCCGCCGTCGTGGGAGAGCCGCACAGCGTGAGCGGCCAGATCGTGAAGGCGTTCGTGGTTCCCTCGGGGCCGGACGTCACGCAGAAGGAGCTTCACGCGTACTGCAAGGAGCAGCTCGCGCATTACAAGGTTCCCCGGAGCTTCGAGTTCGTCGACCGGCTTCCCAAATCGGCGCTGGGGAAGGTGTTGCGGCGAACCTTGCGCGAAAGTCGGAGCGCCTGAGGAAAGGTCAGGAGAGGAGCGCGGCGAGTCCCTCCTCGACGGTGTCGAAGCGGAGCGGAGCGTCGGCGAGGAGGTCTCCGATCGCGACGAACGTTCCGCGTCCGTAAGCCGCGAGCGCGGCACGGTCGCTTTCGGCGTCTCCGAAGTACAGCGGCATGTCGCCGCCCAGAACGCGCCCCAGAAGACGGAACCCCTCCGGCGACGGTTTGAGGATGCCGGAATCCGCCGTGACGGCGTGTTTTTCCGGCAGGTCGTCCCATTGGAGCGCCCGGAGCGCGAGGACGAGTTCGGACGCCGGTCTGCCCGTGTATATTCCGGCCGGGAGGGGAAGCTTCGTCCAATGCGTCGAAAGCATCGGGCGCTCCTCCCTCCAGAAGCCGGGCGCGCCGGGAAGACATTTCGGAGCGACGCCGCGAATACGCCGGAGTTCCGCGTCTCCGAAGTACAGCTCCTCGCACAGGTCGCGAATGACCTGTCGGTCGACCTGATCCCCGAAGCTTCGGCGCACCCATTGGGTCACGTCCGTTCCGTCGAACCCGGAGAGAATGTCCGCCCATCGATTCGGCGGGGGAAGCATTCGGCTGTCGGCGGCTGCGCTCAGGAGGGCCCAGGCGATATCGTAATCGTCGTTGAAGGCCGGATGGTGCTTCGAGACGCGGAAGTGCTCCATCGTGAAGCCGGCCTCCCCGGCGGTCCCTCCGAAGAAACGCCCGAATCCCCATCGGATGGCCTCGCGGATGACGCAGGGATACGAGCGGCTCGTATCCAGCAGGACTCCGTCGACGTCGAAAACGATCATATCCCAGCTCTTTCGGGGCACGTCCGTCCCTCCATTCCCTTGTATTCTCTGTGTGTCGATTATACAGTATTGACGGGAGCGCTCTTCCACCTGCACGAAAGAGGGGATTGGAATGCTGGAAATACCGCTTGATCCTTCGTCCCGGGTTCCGCTGTACCTTCAGATCGCGGAACATATCGAGCGCTTGGTCCGAAGCGGGGCGCTTCATCCGGGGACGAGGCTTCCAAGCAGCAGGGAACTCGCCTCGATGCTCGGAGTGAGCCGGATGACCGTCTCGATCGCCTACGACACGCTGGAAGACCGCGGCGCGATCCTGGAGCGCGGGAGGAGCGGGGCGTTCGTCCTCGGGGGCGAACCTTCCGTCCCTCTCTCCGCGAGTGACGAAAACGTCCTCTTCGACATGAATTCCGCAACGCCGTCCGCAGACCTGATCCCTGTGCGGGCGCTCGCGTCCATTGCGCGAAAGACGATTCTCGAACGCGGCGCGGACGCGATGCAACTGACGCCTCCCCAGGGAGCGGAGGAACTTCGCCTCCTTCTGGTCAAGCATGCCGTGTCGCGGGGAATCCCCGCGAAATGGAACAATATCCTGGTGACATCCGGAGGCCGCCAGGGGCTCTCCATCGCCGCGACGACGCTTGAGGCCGCCGGAGTGCGGAAAATGTGGATGGAAGAGTTGACGTATCCTGACGCCATGGCGATCGCATCCGGGGCCGGGATGAGCGTCCACGCGATCCCGTTGCGCGGCGACCGTGTGAACGCCGCGCTGTCGTCGCTGGGACCCGGCGATGCGGTCTATCTCGTCCCGAGTTTTCAGAACCCGACGGGACGAACGATTCCGATGGATGTCCGGAGCGGAATTCTCGACGCAAGCCGGAAAAGAGGTTTTTTCATCATCGAAGACGACGCGTACGGGGAGCTTCGGTTCGGAGAGACGAGCGTTCCGGCGCTTGCGGCCATGGAGGGAGCGGAACGCGTGATGTATCTGGGATCGTTCAGCCAGGTGCTGTTCCCGGGGCTCCGGATCGGGTACTCCCTTGCGCCGGACTGCCTTGTCCCGAATGCCCTGACGGCTCTGGCGGCTCTGGCGGGTCCCGTGTCGACTCCCGTCCAGCTCATGACTGCGGCCTTTATCGCCTCGGGCGGTCTCGAACGGGCGCTCTCCGAGGTGCGCGCAGCCATGCACGCGCGAATGGCTGCGCTTGCGGAGGCGCTCTCCGCCCACATGCCCGAAAGCGGTTTCGAAATGCCGGGCGGAGGGATTTACGCGTGGCTTCCGACGGGCGGACTGTCCGGCGACGATGCGTCGCGCGCGGCCCGGGAGGAATGCGTATCGGTTTCTTCCGGGAGAATGTTTCACATCT
Source organism: uncultured Synergistaceae bacterium (assembly GCA_964451935.1). GTDB lineage: Bacteria > Synergistota > Synergistia > Synergistales > Aminobacteriaceae > CALFXN01. Next base: position 7,212 of record CAYVKE010000086.1, read on the forward strand.
CCGGAAAGGATCCGTTCGCGGTGCGGCTTTCGATCAGCTCGGTCCCGGCCCTGCGGATGAACGAAATCGTCCGCAGGCTTCATGCAGCGTGGAGGTAAGCGCGCTACCGCTCCGCTCTTTTCTCCGAATCTTCGTCGATGGAACAGAGAAATCTCCGCCAGAGATACAGGGCGGCCGCGGCGCACGCGACGCCACCCGCGAGACCGATCGCGACCAGGTCCGGCCGCCCCCGTCCGAACAGGTACCCTCCGACGCCGGCCAGGGCGTATCCGAAAAATACGAGCGTCGCAATGGAAAGGATCAAAACCGTGAAGCGCATGGGACCACCCTTTCGTGAAAAGTAGCGTGAAATGCCATCTTGCGCATCGGAACCGAGTATGTTACATTATGCCTAAAAAGACAATACTGACTCTTATACAATCTTGTGTTGCTGTTCTAGCGTCGTGCACTAAAAGGGGGAGGAACTCGCATGAAAGAAGCCAAAAACTACGCTACATCCTCGGATTACGCCTACCAGGATCTTCGTCATCAGATTATCACGAAGCAGTTGAAGCCGGGGCAACGGCTTCCCGAGGTAAGCCTGGCCGTCCGGATGGGGGTGAGCCGGACTCCCGTCAGGGAAGCGCTTCGGCGTCTCGGGACGGAGGGGCTGGTGAATATCATCCCGAACAGCGGAGCGAGGCTGGCGGCTCCGACGCAGCGGGAGATCGAGGATACCTTCCTTGTCCGCGAGCAGCTGGAAGTCCTTGCCATCCGGCTTGCTGCGGAACGCATCGACGACCGGCATCTGCGGCGTCTCGAGGAGGCCATGATCGAAGAAGCCCGTGCGATCGACGAGAAGAAACTCGAGGCGTATCTCGAGGTCAACGAGTCGTTTCACACGACGATAGCGGATGCGAGCGGGAACAAGGTCCTTGCGAAGCTCGTGAAGGATATCATCGTGCGAACGAATGCCTATGTGGTCTTTTACGATCCCTTCTATCAGATCGAAACGGTTCCGACGGTGGACGTCCATCGGGAAATCCTTGTCGCGTTGCGGCACCATGATGTCGAAAAATGCGTCAAGCTCATGAAGCGTCACCTGAAGGAAGCCGCTGCGGGAATCAATCAGAGCCAGTCCCAATCGATTGCGTCCGCACCCGAAAACGACGCCGGAGAGGCGCCGGAAGAGTAGACATTCCCGGGGGCGGGATTTTCTTCCCGCCCGCATCCCTCCGTTTCGCGCGATAGAGCGTCAGCACCGGCCCTCTTCACTCGTGCGACCGCTTTTTTTATGCCACAATTCCCTGCTTTGACGTGAAGATGCTTTCTGAACGAACCAGACATTTCGTATGCGAATGCGCGACGAGGAGGAGTTCCCATGACCGCACAGAAGATTCCGATGCTTGATCTGAAGAGAAACTATGCACGTATCCGGGAGGAAGTCTCGGATGCCGTTACAGGAGTGCTTGAAAGCCAGGCGTTCATTCTGGGACCGGAAGTTTCCGCCTTCGAGGATGAGTGTTCGGCATATCTTGACGGAGCGCGGGCGATCGGCTGCGCTTCCGGGACGGATGCGCTCGTGCTCGCCCTCATGGCGCTTGATGTCGGGCCCGGGGATGAGGTCATCACGACGCCCTACAGCTTTTTCGCCACGGTGAGCTGCATTACGCGGCTCGGCGCCGTTCCGGTCTTCGCGGACGTCGATCCCGCGACGTACAACCTCGACCTGCAGCAGGTCCTTTCCCGTCTGACGCCGAAAACGAAGGCGGTGCTTCCGGTGCATCTGTTCGGCCAGATGGCGCCGATGGAAGAGATCGCCGATGAACTCGAACGGCGAGGCGTGGCGATCGTCGAGGACGCCGCGCAGGCGTTCGGCTCCTGGCGGAAAATCAAAGGCGAAATCGTCCGGGCCGGAGCGTTCGGCGCGGTCGGCTGCTACTCGTTTTTCCCGACGAAGAATCTCGGCGGCTGCGGCGACGGCGGAATGCTGGCCACGAACGACGACCGGCTTGCAGATCGCCTGAGGAAGCTCCGCGTGCACGGCGCGGGAACGACATATTTCCACGATGAGGTCGGGCTCAACAGCCGCCTGGATTCCCTTCAGGCGACGATCCTTCGCGTCAAGCTGCGGCATCTCGAGGAATGGAACGAGGAGCGGCGGGTCGTCGCGGATCGCTACAAGCTGCTTTTCGCCGAACGCGGGCTTCTGGAGCTGGTGCGTCCGCCCGTGGAACTCGACGGAAACTATCATATCTACCATCAGTATGCGCCGAGGGTGAAAGACCGCGACGCGCTGACGGCGTTCCTCGAATCCGAGGGAATCGGATGCCGGGTGTACTACCCGCTCTCCCTGCATCTGCAGAAGTGTTTCGCGTTTCTCGGGTACGGGGCCGGAGATTGTCCCGTGTCCGAACAACTCAGCCGCGAAACGCTCGCGTTGCCGGTTTTCCCGGAACTGACGGCGGACGAGCAGGTCCGGATCGCGGATGCGATCGCCCGTTTCTACGGAAATAGGTAATTTGACCAATATTGCTCTTGCCCGGCGTCGGATGTACAATGATATCCGTCGGGTCGGAGCGAATACGGCGCGACCAATTGGATAACGACCACGGGAGGGATCGGGATGTACCCGTTCTTTTTTGACCGCACGATGCTGTTGTTGCTGCCCGCGTTGCTTCTTGCGATGTGGGCGCAGTTTCGCGTGAAGAGCGCGTATTCCAGGTTCGGCGCGATACCGTCGCGCCGCGGCGTCACCGCCTCGCAGGTCGCGCGGTCGCTGCTCGACCGTTTCGGGCTCTCGAATGTTCCTGTCGGGCGGGTTCCGGGAAACCTGACGGATCACTATGACCCGCGGGACAAATCGCTTTCCCTGTCCGACACCGTGTACAACAGCACGAGCATCGCCGCGATCGGCGTCGCCGCGCACGAGGTCGGCCACGCGATCCAGGACAAGGAAAAGTACGCTCCTCTGGCCATACGAAACGCCATTGTCCCCGCGGTGGGCATCGGGTCGAGCCTGGCCATCCCGCTCTTTTTTATCGGGTTGTTCCTGCGCGGCGAGTTTCTGATGAACCTCGGCATCGTGCTCTTCCTCGGCGTGATCGTCTTTCACGTCGTCACGCTTCCGGTCGAGTTCGACGCCAGCAGCAGGGCGCTCCGGGTGCTCGGAGATACGGGCCTTCTCGGGATGGACGAGGTTTCCGGCGCGAAGACGGTATTGAACGCGGCCGCCCTGACCTATGTCGCTGCGACGATCATGGCGTTCGCGCAGCTCATCCGACTTCTGGCGCTTCGCGGATCGTTCGGAGATCGCGATTAGGTGCGCATTGCCGCTTCACGGATGCGTATCGGTGGATTATGATGGTGGGGCGGTCGAAGGGCCGCTCCACTTCTTTTTTCGTGAGGAAGGATAGATCGGCATGCCACTGCTCCTGATCGTTCTGCTTCTGTTTCTCGTTCCCTGGGTGGGTATCATCGTGCTCGTCATGTTCGGCGTTTTCGCCTTGCTGGCGGTGACGCTCGGGTTTGCAGCGAATTCGTTCGTCTGGCTCCTCGCCGGGCCGACGCAGCTTTTCAGGATCCTGTTCAATCACAGGGTTCGCAAGAATCACGCAATCGAGCACGCGACCGTTCATATTCTCGAAGATCGTTTCGGACGCATGAATATCGAAGGGATGGCCGAAGAGGGAGGGTTCTCGCTGCGAGGGCTCCGCGACCGGGACGTCGTCGCGATGGCGGCGCGATCCGCCCTGGAACGTCTCAAACGCGGCGAGATCGGGCTCGCGATCCATCCCCGGTGCGGTACGACGCTCGTCGTGCTGAATACGCTGGCGTCCGTTCTTTTCCTGTCGCTCCTCGCCCTGACGGGAAGTTTCAGCCTGCTGACGGTGATTGTCTCGCTGCTTCTGGCGCACGCCGCGGCGCCTCTGGCGAGCCGGTTCGCGCAGAAGTACGTCACGACGGATTCGCGCGTTGACGGAATGGAAATCCTGTCCGTCGAAATGCGCGGGGAGAAGGTCGCGCTGTCCGGTTTCTCCTTTATCGTTCCCGGTTCGCTTTTCGTTCGCACCCGGTTTTCGGGTGATCCCCTGTTGGCGGAGGTGGTTGACTGATGCGGGGCGTCGAAGCTGCGCTGCTCGTGCTTCGGGATGTCGGAAAGGGAGAACTTGCGAGCATCGCTCTGAGAAGATATGCGCCGGAACTTCCGCAGACGGACATGACCCTTGCCGCGTCGCTTGTATACTGCACATTGCGAAAGCGCCTTCTCTGGTACGAAATGCTTCGCTCCTTTCTGAAACCGGCCATCGAGGGGCTGAACGAGGAGACGGTGAACGCGATGCTGCTCGGAGCCGCCGGCATGACGGAGTTGCGTCATTTCGCCCCGATGGCGCTCGCGAACGCGCTGGTGCAACGCGTCAAGGACAACGTCGGCGAACGGGAGGCGCGGGTGGTGAACGCCGTTCTCCACCGTGTCGGAGAGAGCGGAACGGAATATATCCGAACCCTTGCGGCGAGCAGCGATCTCAAGGACTGCGCCATTCTGAACGGGACGCCGCCCTGGGCCGCCTTCATGCTGAAAGAGGGCGTCGGCCAGCAGGAAGCCCGAAAGCTGGTTCGCATGGCGCGGATCCGACCGTACGCGTCGTTTCGCGTGTGGCCGGAATCGAAAACACAGTCGGTCCTCGCGAAGGCGAATGCGTCCGGCTGCCGATGCTGGATTTCTCCGCTGCTTCCGTATTCCGTTCGCCTGGCTTCGTCCGTTTACCCGCCCTCCTTTGCCGGGTACAATGAAGGAGCGTCCACCCCGCAGGGGGAATCGTCCATGATGGTGGGCGAAGTCGTCCGACGCCTCTGGAAGAAGGGCGCCATCCTGGACATGTGTTCCGGGCGGGGGATCAAGGCCGGTCAGATCGCCTCCCTGCTGCCGAACGCCGCTCTCGAGTGCTGGGAACTCTCGCCGGGAAGGGTCCGGGTTCTGGAAAAGGAGCGATCCCGGCTTCAGGTTTCGTGGACGATACAGACCGGAGACGCCCTGAGTCTTCAGCCGCGCGTCCGTCCGGACCTCATCCTGCTGGACGCCCCGTGTTCCAACAGCGGAACGTGGACGAGACATCCGGAAGGAAAACAGCGTCTTTCGGTCGACAACGTCGTTCGCGTTTCGGATCTTCAGACGCAACTGCTGCGTCGGGCGCTCTCGCTCGTTGCGCCGGGCGGCATGGTCGTATACGCGACATGCAGTCTGTTCCGGAAGGAAAATGAAGAGGTCATCGCCCGCGTTCTTGCGGAACGAAGCGATTTATTCGAGATTCCACCCCCGCTTTCCGGAGTTCGGATTCACCGGGGACGTCCGTGGGGAGTCTATCTCTGGCCGGAACTTCCCTGGCTTGACGGCTTCTATATCGCCGTTCTGGGCAGGAAAAATCAGGAGGGAACAGCATGAAGATGATGCGATGGGCCATGGCGGCGGTGTTGCTTGTCATCGTCGTGTCCGCCGGGATCGCGGTCTATACGGTGTTTTTCGGGAGCAAGGACCTCGCTGTTCCCAGACTTCGGGAAATGTCCGTCATGGACGCCATGGAAGAGGTCAAGCGCCTTGGCCTCCAGGCGAAGATCGAGCAGGTCGACTCGGCGTTGTCGCCGGGACGTGTTCTTGCGCAATGGCCTGATCCGGGGACGAAGGTGCGGAAAGAGACGACGCTCATTTTGAAAGTCAGCAAGGGAGCGGCGAACCGGAAGGCGATCCCGGATGTCCGCGGCATGGAGTATACGAGAGCCGTCAAGACGCTTGAAGAAAACGGGTTTTCGCTCGGGGACGTCGTCCGGCTGAAGGACGACGAGCGCCCCGCGGGAAGCGTCGTCGCCCAGAGTCCTGCGGCGCCTGCGACAGTCGACCCGGGGCGAAAGATCGATCTCATGGTCAGCGCGGGCGGGGCCGCCAGGGGAGGCAAGATTCCCGTCCCCGAGCTGACGCAGCAGGACGAGAAGGCCGCGAGGAAGATGCTCTCGGAATCGTCGCTGACTCTGGCCGGGGTTGAATACGTCTATAGCCAGAACACGACCGAAGGGATGGTTCTGGGGACGAAACCCCGCGCGGGCGCTCTTGTCGCTTCCGGCGGCGGCGTGACGCTCCTCGTCTCGACGCTGAAGAAGCCGGACAAGGCGGAACCCCAGCCCCCGACCGGAGGAAAGGCGAATGTTCCGGGACTGGCGCAACTGACTCCCGGGGCGCAATCCGACGGGGCTTCGGAACGCGTCATCGTCAACGCGGATGCATCCCCAAAGCCGTCGCCGACATCGGCTCCCGCTGCAGGGAGCAAACAGCGCATTGCGAAGGTGCGGTATCAGGTCCCGCCGCTGTCAAAATCCATGGCGCTGCGCATTGAGATGGTGGACGCGAACGGGACCCGCCAGCTCATGAGCAGGGATGTCCGCGGGGGAGAGTACATCTCGCTCGACGCGCCGTTCACCACGGAAGGCGTGGTCACCATCTACCTCGGAGGCGAATTCGTGTGGCAGGACAGATTCCGTTAAGCAGACGACACGCGATCCCCGACGGCATTGAGTCGGGGGAGCGTAGTCGGTCGCTTACCCCGGGCGGTTTTTCCGGGGAAAGCAGAGAAGCAAGACACGCGATCCCCGACGGCATTGAGTCGGGGGAGCGTAGTCGGTCGCTTACCCCGGGCGGTTTTTCCGGGGAAAGCAGAGAAGCAAGACACGCGATCCCCGACGGCATTGAGTCGGGGGAGCGTAGTCGGTCGCTTACCCC
>CAYVKE010000087.1:0-7959 GCA_964451935.1 uncultured Synergistaceae bacterium
TTGTCTGTTTCATTTGCGATAGCTTTTTAGTGTGATCATGAATATTGCTCGTCATCCGTTGCATATTTTTATTCATGTTCTGCTTCATATTTTGCAGCTTATCATGCATCATATTCAAATTCATCGGCATTCGCTCTTTCTCCTCCTTCAGGTGAACTGCGGCAGTGTTCGATTCCATCTGAACGGTGAAACGAATACGAACAGGACAAAGCGTTCCCTCCGCAATGCGACGACCGGATATTCCCCGAAAGAACCGGACGTAACGAGCTTTCCTCCTTTCCGAACCATACGCAGCCGATTCGTTGCGGAAGCACGGGAACCCGATGGTGCGAAAACACCTCAGGACGTACGATTCGTCTTCATCGTACGCCAAGCGAAAAGCTTCCGTCAAGCGCGGCATTTCCGAAGAGTATCGCGGGACAATCAGATGTCGGATGGTCAACGACAATTACGCTTCCACAAACAAGAACGCGCCGGAACTATCGGTCAGGAGCGCTCGCTTCCCGCGACGATTTTCATGATGTATACTATTATGTATGTTTTTTCCATGAAGGGGGCCGGATGAGGCGATGGATACGACACGCGAATGGGCGATGCGCAAGGATCGCGACGATCCGCTGCGGCGTTTCAGGGAACGGTTCTACATTCCCGAAGGGTGCATCTATATGGATGGGAACTCCCTTGGGCTGGCGTCCCGGGATGCCGAGGCGTGCATCCTCCGGGTGCTCGAAGAGTGGAAAACGCTCGGGATTCACGGATGGCTCGACGCGAAACCGTCCTGGTTCACTTTTCCGGAGCACGCGGGCAAGCTGATGGCGCCGCTCATCGGCGCGAAAGCGGAAGAGGTTGTCCTCGCGGCCTCGACGACCGCGAATATGCACGTTCTCGTGGCGACCTTCTACCGGCCGAAAGGACCCCGGAGGAAGATCCTCGCGGACGAACTCAATTTCCCGTCCGATCTGTACGCCCTTTCGAGCCAGATCGCGCTTCGGGGCGGAAACCCGAAGGAGGACATGATTCTCGCGCAAAGCACCGACGGCCATACGCTCGACGAGGACGAGATCATCCGTCTGATGGACGACTCCGTCGCGCTCGTCCTGCTTCCGTCGGTCCTCTACCGCAGCGGCCAGCTTCTCGACATGGAGCGTCTCACGCGCGCGGCGCACGACCGCGGCATCCCGGTCGGGTTCGATTGCAGCCATTCCGTCGGCTCCGTGCCGCACCGCTTCGACGCCTGGGGGACGGATTTCGCCTTCTTTTGCTCGTACAAGCACCTGAACGGCGGTCCGGGGGCTCCGGCGTTCCTTTACGTGAACGAACGGCATTTCGGAACCGGCCCTGGGCTCGCGGGATGGTTCGGCTTCCGCAAGGAGCGCCAGTTCGACATGGCGCTCGAATTCGATCCGCAGCCCACGGCGGGCGCGTGGCAGCTCGGCACGCCGCACATGATGTCGGCCGCAGCCGTCGAGGGGTCGCTCCGGATGTTCGAAGAGGCCGGAATCGACTCGATCCGCCGGAAATCGCTCGAACTCACGACCTACTTCATGGATCTCATTGACGCGACCCTTTCGCGCTCCCCCTACGACTATTCGTACGCGACGCCCCGCGACAAAGCGCGCCGCGGCGGGCACGTCGCCGTCGAGCACCCGACCGAAGCGCTGCGAATCTGCGAGGCGCTGAAGGCGCGCGGCATCGTTCCGGATTTCCGGCCCGAGCGCGTGATCCGCATCGCTCCGGTCGCGCTCTACTCGACCTTCGAAGAGGTTTGGCTGGTCGCGCAGGCGCTGAAGGAGATCATCGACCTTCGGGAGTACGAGCGTTTCGGGAAGGGGCGCAAGGCCGTCTCGTAAGCTCCTCGTAGCGGAAGCACGTCACGAGGTGATCGTTGACCATCCCAACCGCCTGCATGTGCGCGTAACAGACGGTCGGCCCGATAAACGAAAAGCCGCGCTTTTTCAGGTCCTTGCTCATCGTCTCCGAAAGGGGCGTGGAGGCCGGCAGCTGCGAGAGGTCCGTCCACGCGTTGACGACCGGTTCGCCGTCGACGAAGCGCCACATATAGGCGTCGAAAGAGCCGAATTCCTCCCGGACGCGGAGGAACGCGCGCGCGTTGCCGATCGCGGAGCGGATCTTCGCGCGGTTGCGGACAATGCCCGGGTCGCCGAGGAGCCGCTCGACGTCCGCTTCGCCGTATGACGCGACGCGCCCGGCGTCGAAGTTTTCGAATGCTAGCGCGTATGCGGCGCGTTTGCGCAGGATCGTGATCCAGCTCAGGCCCGCCTGCGCGCCTTCGAGCGTCAGGAACTCGAAGAGCTTCCGGTCGTCGTGGACCGGAACGCCCCACTCCTCGTCATGATAGCGCACGTAAAGCGGGTCCATGCCCGGCCAGGGGCATCGGACCCGCTCGTTTTCCTGCGACGTCGCCATTCTCCGGTCAATGATGGTGATGGCTGTGCTCGTCGACGAGTTCGTCGTGCGTCTTTTCGGCCCAGGGCTCCAGCCCGTGCTTACGCCGGTAGTCGTTGATGGCGGCGTGGATGCACTCCTCGGCCAGCACCGAACAGTGCATCTTGATCGGGGGAAGCCCGTCGAGCGCCTCCGCGACGGCCGTATTCGTGAGCTTCCAGGCGTCTTCGAGCGTCTTCCCGAGCACAAGCTCGGTCGCCATGCTCGACGACGCGATGGCCGACGCGCAGCCGAACGTCTTGAACTTGATGTCCGTGATGACGTTATCCGTCACCCGGATGAAGATTTTCATGATATCCCCGCATTTGGGGTTCCCGACCTGACCGACGCCGTCCGCGTCGGGAATCTCTCCGACGTTCCTGGGGTTCGTAAAGTGCTCCATAACCGTCTGGCTGTACATGGTTTCCGACTCTCCTTTATGCTTTCTTCAGCCCCGCGAGGTAGTCTTCCCAGAGCGGGGACATCTCCCTGCGCCGGGCGACGACATTCACGAGGGTGTCGAGGACGTAATCGATGTCCTCCTGCGTCGTCGTCTCTCCGAGCGTCAGACGCAGCGATCCGTGCGCGAGTTCGTGCGACAGGCCGATCGCCATCAGTACGTGCGACGGGTCGAGCGATCCGGACGAACAGGCGCTGCCCGTGGACGCTGAAATCCCGGCCGCGTTGAGGTCCATGAGCATCGTCTCGCCCTCAAGACCGATCAGGCTGAAGTTCGCGTTGTTCGGAAGCCTGCCCGCGCCGGGCGCGCCGTTCAGCTTCGCGTGGGGGATTCGGGTCATCACGCCCTCTATGAGGCGGTCCCGGAGCGCCGCGACTCGTTTTCCCTCTTCGCTCATGTGCGACGCGGTCCGCTCGATCGCCGCGCCGAGCCCGACGATTCCCGCCACGTTCTCCGTCGATGCGCGCCTGCCCTTTTCCTGGGCGCCTCCGTGCATGTAGTTGCCGATCTTCGTCCCCTTGCGGATGTAAAACACGCCGACGCCTTTGGGTCCGTAGAACTTGTGCGCCGACATCGAGAGCATGTCGATCTTCATGGCCTGGACGTCGATGGGGACATGGGCGACCGCCTGCACGGCGTCCGTGTGGAAGATCACGCCGCGCTCCCGGCACAGTTCGCCGATTTCCGCGATGGGCTCGATCGTCCCGATCTCGTTGTTCGCGAACATGACGGATACGAGGATCGTATCCGGCGTCATCGCCTGCCGGAGTTGATCGAGGCTGATCTTTCCTTCCGGATCCACATCGAGATAGACGACGTCGAATCCCCGTTCGGCGAGGAACTGTCCCGTATGCAGCACGGCGTGATGCTCGATCTTCGTGGTGATGATGCGCCTGCCCTTTTTCTCGTGAGCCCACGCGACGCCCTGGAGCGCCCAGTTATCCGCCTCCGTGCCGCTGCTCGTGAAGAAGATCTCGGCCGGAGCGCAGTTCAGCACCGCCGCGACCTGCTCCCGCGCCTTCTGAATGGCGGCGCGGTTCCTGTCGGAAAAGGAATAGATCGAGGACGGATTTCCGAAGGACTCGGTAAAATACGGCAGCATCGCCTCCACAACCTTCGGGTGCGTAAAGGTCGTCGCCGCAAAATCGAGGTACACGTTTTTCGTCATGGAACATCCTTCCCTTCCGAAAGCTTCTCGCAGGTCCCTCCCGTACAGGGCCCCCCCTGAAACCGTTCCAGCGACTGATCCTCCGCCAGATCCTTCAGCGTCGTTTCCTCAAGAATCGAATCGATGCTCGTCTTGACCTTCGACCAGAGCCGCCTCGTCGGGCATCTGGAGCTTTTATCGCAACCGACGCCTTCGAGACACTCCGAAAACACGATGTTCCCCTCCAGCGCTTCGACGATGGACGCAGCGGAAATCTCTTCCGGCGGCCTGCTGAGCATGTATCCGCCCTGCGCCCCCCGGACGCTTTTGACGAGTCCGTACTTCCGGAGCTTCTGAAAGAGCTGTTCGAGGTATGTTTCCGAAAGCCCCTGTTTCCGTGCGATATCCCCGATCGAAACGGCCGATTCCCCGTCGTATCCGGAGCAGAGTTCGATCAGCGCACGAAGCCCGTACCGCGTTTTTGTGGAGAGCTTCATCGTATCGCCTCCTCTCCCGGTGCAGACGTACGATACTATTTCCTACTAAATTTGTCAACTATCGAGGGAGGTTTTTTCGCATTTTCGCCGGCGCCGGAAACGTACGACGCAATCCCGTCCGGGAATCCACAGAATTTCATTGAAAAAGCTCGGTCGAACCGATAAAGTAGTGTCGATCACGATGCCCTCCGAAGGGGGGCGATACGTTGAAGGAGGTGTCAACAGAATGAAGACTCGTTCCATACGTTCCGGATCCTTCGGAATGATTCCCGTTCTTTGTGCGGCGTTCCTGTTCCTCGTTGCGCCCGCGGAGGCGAAGATGCGAATCGCCATTCTCCAGTTCCAGGATAACGCGGGGTCGGGCGCCCCGGCGGCGGCGATTACGGACATGATGACCACGGAACTCTTCAACACGGGGCTCTTCACCGTGGTCGAACGCTCCCGGCTCGACGCGATCGGCCGCGAGCATTCGCTCGGCGCCTCCGGGCTCGTCGATACGAGCACCGCGGTCGAGGTCGGCCGGCTTCTGGGGGCGGACTCCCTGATGACTGGCTCGATAACGGAGTACAAATCCGAGACCAGCGGCGGCGTGGTCCCGCTTCCCTTCGGAGGCGTCGCCGTCGGGTCGCATACGGCGTACGTGACGCTCGACGTCCGCGTGATCAACGCGCAGACCGGCGAGGTCACGATGGTTCTTCGCGAACGGGGCGCGGCCAACCAGAGCATGGGCGGCGTCGCGTACAACTGGGCGGCCTTCGGTACGGGCAAGACCGGAGGAATTCTGGGCGCGGCGACGTACAAGGCCGTTCAGAATGTCGTCCAGAAGCTCCGCGGCATAGCCGCGGCAAGCGGCGCCGGATCCGCGTCGAACAACGTCATCGAGGCCGGCGCGCGGATCCTCATCGATGTCGGGGAGACGAACGGCGGCGCGAAGCCCGGACAATACTACGCGGTGTATCGTGAGGGGGACGTCGTCAAGGGGCTCAAGGGCGAAATTCTCGACGTCGAGAAGATCTATACGGCTCTGCTCGTCATACGCGAAGCGAAACCGAAGTACTCCGTCTGCGAAATCGTCCGGGGAGACCGCGTCCGCAGGGGAGACAAGGTGGAGCCGTATTTCGGCAAACCCGACAAGCTGCAGCTCGGGAAGTAGCGGCGATCTCGAAGGGAGGAGACGACTCATGAACGCTCGGATGCAACGCGCCTTCGTGTGCTTTCTGGCAGGGTTTTTCCTCTTTGCGTCGACCGGAATGCTTCATGCCGCGGCGATTCCGTCCGGAAAGACGATCGCGGTGGTCATCTACGAGACGACCCGCGACCTCTACAATCCGGGAAAGGGCATCGGGGCCGCGGAGTCCATCGTGAAACGGGAGCTTCTGGCGGGCGGATACCCGGTCGTCAACGAGGCCCAGCTCGAAAAAATCAAGCGGAGCAAGGCCGCCGCGCTGGCGCTTCAGGGCGACGCCGAGGCGATCATGCGGCTCGGGAAGTCCTACAACGTGAAGATCCTTCTGCGCGGCCAGGCGTCAATGCACGAGCCGAGGCTGAACGAATTCCAGCTCTACACGGCGACGGCGAACATCTCCGTCCAGGCCTATTCGACGGCGAACGGAAAGTACATCTTCTCCGATACCGTCATGGCCAAGGAGGTCGGCTACACGGCCGACGAGGCCCGTGAAAAGGCGCTGGCGGCCGCGGCGCAGATCATGGCGCAGAACATCATCCGCGGCGAGGGGAGCGCCGGCGGCGTCGGATCGGATTCCGGCCCGGTCGGTCCGGCCGGAGCGATCACGCTGGTCGTGACGGGGATTTCGTCCTTTTCGCAGGCGAACGAGATCCTCGCGGCCGTTCAGCATACGTCCCGCGTCTCCGAAGCGCGCATGATGGCGTACGAGGGCGGGACCGCAACGATCGAACTCAAGAGCCAGGACTCGCCGAAGACCTTCGCGGGACTTCTCTCCCGAACCGGGCTTCAGATCCGGATTCAGGGAATCTCCGCAAACACGGTTTCCGCGGAGGCGTATTAGGAGGAATTCTTTCATGACGGACGCAGGCAAGACAAGCGAAGAGCTTCTGAAAGAGCTGGAGACGCTTCGCAAGCGGATCTTCGAACTGGAAACGCTCGAAGAGCAGCACCGGAAGCTCCACGAACAGATCGGAGGCATTCAGGAAGACCTGTTCAAGACTGCGACGACCGACCGCCTGACGGGCGCGATGAACCGGCAGTATTTCGAGGACATCCTTGGCCGCGAGGTCTTGAAGGTGCGCCGTTACGATTCGCTCGTCTCCGTCCTGCTTCTCGACCTCGATGGGTTCGACAGGATCAACAGAAAGTACGGCTACGCGGCCGGCGACAGTCTTCTCAAGCTGGTCGCGCGCATCATCGGCGGCTATATCCGGACGTCCGACTCCCTCGCGCGATGGGACGGCGACAGCTTCGCCATTCTCGCCCCCGTGGACGGCGAACATGCGCTGCAACTTGCCGAAAAGCTCAAGACGCTGATCGCGGAACATGAAGTTCCGGCGGCGTGCAACCTTCGTTCGAGCGTCGGCGTCACGCAGATCCAGGGGGACGATACGGTGGAGACGGTGATGGGGCGCGTTACGGACGCGTTGATCAAGGCGAAGTTCCGGGGGAAGGATACGACGGACATTCTGTAGCGCATCGTTCCCGAACGAACGCCGAAATACAAACGCGAGGGGCGGCTTGAAAGCCGCCCCTCGCGCGTATGTGATTCCGTATGCCCCGTTACGATTTCTTTTCGGCTTTCGCCGATCGCGTCGCCCCCGTCCCAAGATAGGCGGCGGTGACTTCGGGATTCACGAGGAGGTCTTTCGAGTCCCCTTCGAGCACGACGCGTCCGGTCTGGAGCACGTAGCCGCGGTGGGAAAGCAGCAACGCCTGGCGGGCGTTCTGTTCGACGATGAGGATCGTCACGCCTTCCTCGTTGATCCGTCGCAATTCCTTGAAGATATCCTTGATGATGATCGGCGCGAGGCCAAGGGAGGGCTCATCAAGAAGCAGCAGTTTGGGCCGGGACATCAGCGCCCGCGCGATCGCAAGCATCTGCTGCTCTCCGCCCGAAAGCGTCCCGGCGTACTGCCCCTGCCGTTCCTTGAGCCGCGGGAACAGGGTGTACACCCAGTCGAGATCCTCGCCGATCTTCGACCGGTCGGTCCGCGGAAAGGCTCCCATCGTGAGGTTCTCCACGACCGTAAGCGGCGCGAAGATCCGTCGTCCTTCCGGAACGAGCGAAATGCCCTGCCGGACGACCTGGTAGTTGCGTTTCGCCAGCGGGCATCCCTGAATGGCGATATCGCCGGATTCGCGGGCGACCTGCCCGATGATCGCGTTCATGAGCGTCGACTTTCCCGCCCCGTTGGAGCCGATGACACAGACGATTTCCCCT
>CAYVKE010000087.1:8070-13828 GCA_964451935.1 uncultured Synergistaceae bacterium
CAGGGAGACCCCCCTGAGCGCGGCGATCGCTCCGTAGTTCACCTTCAGATCCGTCACCTCGAGGAGTGGTGTGCGTTCTTCCGTCATGCCGTTTCCTCCTCATCCCCGAGATACGCCTTCAAAACTTCCGGATGCCGCTGTATGGCCTCCGGACCGCCTTCCGCGATTTTCGCGCCGAAGTTCATGCAGACGATGTGCGGGCAGATTTCCATCACGAGGTCCATGTGGTGTTCGATGACGATGATCGACAGGCCGAAGTCCCTGTGGATGGCCGTGATGAGGTCGTTCAACGCGTAGACCTCCTCCGGGTTCATTCCGGCGGCGGGCTCGTCGAGCAGCAGGAGCTTCGGATCGAGCGAGAGCGCCCGTGCGATCTCGAGCCGACGCTGATAGCCGTACGGAAGCGTCCCGGCCTCCTGAAGCGCCCGGTCCGCGAGGCCGACGCGGGCGAGAAGATCCATGCTCTTGTCCCTGATCTTGCGCTCGACGCCCCGCCACCGTCCCAGGTGCGTGACGCCCTCCCAGAAGGAGTACGGCAAGCCGTTCTGCGCCGCGGTCATGACGTTCTCGAGGACCGTGGAGCGCTGGAAGAGCCGCAGGTTCTGGAACGTGCGGGCGATCCCCTTGCGAATGACCTGATACGTTCGGAGCGGGGTGATGTCCTCCCCGTCGAAGACGATGCTTCCCTGGTCGGGATCGTAGACCCCGGTGATCAGGTTGAAGACCGTGGTCTTCCCGGCTCCGTTGGGTCCGATGAGACCGGCCAGCTCCCCCCGCTCGACGGAAAAGGAGATGGCGTCAACGGCGCGAACGCCTCCGAAGGTTTTCGTTATGTTCGTGAGTTCAAGAATCGCAGCCATCAGGAATCCCTCCGCAGGAAGCGTCGGAAAAAGGACGGAAGCTCGCGGTTTCCGAGAATGCCCTCCGGCCGGATGACCATGATGATGACGAGCACCGCTCCGTAGATGAGCATCCGGTACTGGGAGATCGGACGGAAGAGTTCGGTCACGAGCGTGATGACGACCGTGCCGAGCAGCGTTCCGCTCATGGAACCGAGCCCTCCGAAGACGACGACCGCCGTCAGCTCCGTGGACTTCATCATATCGAACATGACCGGCTGGATGAACGAGAGGAACCCGCCGAGCAGCGCCCCGGCCACGCCGCAGTAGAACGCGGAGAGCACGAGCGCCAGGATCCGGATGTTCGCCGTATTGAAGCCGAGAAGGGACGCCGCGATATAGTCGTCCCGGCACGCCTTGCAGGCGCGCCCGTACCGGCTGTTGATGAAATTGAACATGAAGAGCAGCAGGATCAGGAACGCGCCGACCGCCACCGGAAGGGTCGTGTACGGATCGATTCCCGGGTAGCCGCGCGCTCCCCGCGTGACGGACTGCCAGTTCTCGAGGATCAGGCGGATCGCTTCGCCGAGTCCGAGGGAGGCGATGGCGAAATAGTCGCCCATGAGCCGCAGTGTCGGCACGCCGATGAAGTACGCGACGACCATCGCGACGATGCCGCCGGCGATGATGGCGGGGAACCAGTGCATGGAATACTGCACCGTGAGAATCGCCGTCGTGTACGCGCCGAGGGCCATATAGGCCGCGTGGCCGAGCGAAAAGACGCCGGCGAAGCCCGTCAGGAGCGACACGCCCATCCCGGCGATCGCGTTGATGCACAGGAGGATGATGATTCCTTCAGTATATCCGGACATGGAAGTCCTCCTACACCTTTTCGCTGACGTTCTTGCCGAAAAGCCCCGAGGGCTTCACGAGCAGCGTGATGACCAGCAGTGAAAAAACCACGAGATCCCGGAGCTGACTGGAAATGAATCCGGCCGTCAGCATTTCCGCAAGCCCGAGGATGATGCTCCCCACGACGGCGCCCGGAAGGGATCCCAGTCCGCCGATGACCGCCGCGACGAACGCCTTGATCGTAATGCCTCCAAGCTGCGGGTAGAGCGTGTAGCGCACCGACAGGAAAATGCCTCCCACGGCGGCGAGCGCTCCCGCAACGAAGAACACGATCGAGACGAGAAGGTTCACGTTGACGCCCATGAGCCCGGCCGTACGCAGGTCATACGCGGCCGCACGGATGGCGAGTCCCCATTTGGTGCGGAGAAGGAAGATCTGCAACGCTCCGAGGAAAACGACGGACGCGACGAGGGAAAGGAGGTCGAACGCGCTTGTCGTGGCAAGGCCGAAGAGACTCACGGGACTCGTCGGGATGACCGGAGGAAGCGCCCGGAAGCGACCTCCGACAAAGATGACGAAGAGGTTTTCGATGACGATGCTCATGCCCATGGATGCGATGAGAAGGTAGAGCGTTACGTTGGTCCGCTCGCGTATGGGCTTGTACGCAAGGCGTTCCGTGACGACCGCGACGATCCCGGCGCCGACGAGCGACATCGCGCTGGCGATCCAGATGTTCGCTCCAAGCGCCTTCAGCGCCGCATAGCACGCATACCCGCCGACCACAAGAAAACCGCCGTGGGCGAAGTTGGAAAAGAGAAGCACCGAATAGACCAGGCTGTATCCTACCGCGATCAAAGCATAGACAGACCCCAGAGACAATCCGTTGATGACCTGTTGCAGAAAAGTTTCCAACCCGTGGCTCACCTCTTTCATGGTTGTATGTATGGAACATCATGCCGCATCCGCCGAAGCGGAAAAGACTTCGGGACAGCTTCGCAAACGTGTTACGGCTTTGCAGACGATGCGCACAGCCTTTTGGCTTCAGTGTTGGAACGAATGACGGGAATGAAAACAAAAAGAGCGACGGACCGAGCGGTCCGCCGCTCGGAATGGATGCACCCGACCGGGGTGATTGTATCACTAATTCGTTCGTGACGAAGTTATGAATTCCGGTTTTTTATTGTGGCCGAATTTTCTTGAAGAAGACGCTCTTTCCGTCCTGAACCGTCAGCACCACGGCGTCTTTGTCGAGCGGGTTGTGCGTCTTCGGATCCATGGTCAGCGTCGCGTGATGCAGCTTCAGTTCCTTCGTCGCTTCGAGGGCGTCGCGGATCGCCTTCGGCTCCGCCGTCCCCGCCCTGGTGATCGAATCGGCGAGCCAGTACAGGCTGTCATACGCGAGCACCGCAATGGCGAACTCCTGGCAGTCGTCGTTGTACTTCGCCTTGTACGCGTCGAAGAAAGGCTTCATCGCCGGATCCTGCCGCGCGAGATGGTACATCCAGTACGAGCCGTCGAGCGCCTTGCCCGCGATCTCGACCATGAATTCGCCGTAGCCGTCGCCGCCGACGTAGATGATATCCTTCATCCCGAGTTCGCTCGCCTGCTTGATCGGCAACGCGAGGTCCTTGCCGATGTTCGGAAGCACGAGGATCTCGGCGTCGGTCGCCTTGATCTGCGTGAGCTGGGCGCGGAAATCCATATCCTGGCCGCCGCGGAAGCCGTAGTCCGCGACGATCGTTCCGCCGTACTCCGTGAAGCTCTTCGTGAAGTATTCGCGCAGTCCCTGGGAATAGTCGCTGCCGACGTCATAAAGAATCGCAGCCTTCTTTTTCTTCAGTTCCTTCGCCGCGAAATAGCCGATCAGACGACCCTGGTAGGGATCGATGAAGCAGATCCGGAACATGAACGGACGGACCTTGCCCTTTTCGTCCACCGTCACGAGCGGATTCGTGGACAGCGTGCCGATCTGGGGAATTCCCGCGCGGTTCACGAGCGGGGCCGTGGCGATGTTCGCGCCGCTGGAGGCGGAACCGAGGATCGCGATGACCTTGTCGTGGTCGATGAGCCGCCGGACCGCGTTCACGGCGTCTTCGGGCCGCGATTTGTAGTCGTAGATGACGATTTCGAGCTTCTTGCCCAGAACGCCGCCCTTTGCGTTGATCTCTTCCGCCGCAAGCTTGACCGCGTTGACTTCAGGCTGGCCGTACGCGGCGAAATCTCCGGTGATTCCGGCGAGATACCCGACCCTGATGGTCTCCTCCGCCCACGCGCCCGAAGCAACACAGAGACACAGCATCGCGAGGAACACAACCGTCTTTCTCATAACCCCCACCTCCGAGACGTCTGTCGGTCGCCGCCCCTCCTTCGAGCGCGGCCCCGATCCGATATAGTATCCGATATCTGATATCCTAATGACAGACGCCCCCCTTGTCAATCACCGACCCGGAAGCAAAAGAAAGAGGCCGTCCATGAACGGGACGGCCTCTTTTCGTCACAAATCATACGTTACGCGGCGAATGCGCCTGAAGGAGCGCCCTTCCGCGTCGCTGCAGGGGCTATTTGTCCCCGGGCTTTATCTTCTTGAAGAATACGGCCTTCTTCGCCTTGATGTCGGAGACGAGAATGATTCCGTCCTTGTCCTTGGGGTTGTGGAACTCGTCCATCGTCAGCGTAGCGTGCATGAGTTTCAGGTTCTTCGTCTTCTCGAGCGCCTCGCGGATCTTGGCGGGATCGTCGCTTCCGGCGCGTTCGACGGCGTCCTTAAGCCAGTAGACGCAGTCATACGCCATAACGGCGTTCATGAACTCCATGCATTCGGTCTTCGTCTGTTCCTCGTACTTCTTGAAGAAGCCCTGCAACGCCGGGTCCGCCTTGTCGACGTGGCTCACCCAGTAGGTGTCCTTCATGGCGTCACCCGCGATTTCCCACATGAAGTCGCCGTAGCCGTCGCCGCCGATGATCTCGACGTTCAGTCCGAGTTCGCGGGCCTGCTTCACCGCGAGCGGGAGGCACTTGCCCATCGTCGGGATGACGAGAACGTCGGGGTTCTTCTGCTTGATGACGGTGAGCTGCGCCCGGAAGTCGACGTCCTCGCCGCGGTGTCCTTCATCCGCGACGATGGCTCCGCCGTATTCCTTGAACGACTTGATGAAGAATTCGCGAAGCCCCTGGGAATAATCGCTGGAAACGTCGTAGAGGATCGCCGCGTTCTTCCGCTTCAGCGTCAGCGCCGCGAAGTTGGCGATCATCTTTCCCTGATAGGGATCGAGGAAGCAGATCCGGAAATTGTACGGACGAACTTTGCCCTTCTCATCGACCGTTACGAGCGGGTTCGTGGGGAGCGTGCCGATATGGGAGACGCCGCCCCGGTTGAAGACGGACGCCGCGGCGATGCAGAGTCCGCTGCCGCTGGGTCCGATGACCGCGCAGACCTTGTCCTGTTCGACGAGGCGCCGGGCCGCGTTGACCATGTCCTCCTGCCGCGTGCGGCAGTCGTACATGACGAGTTCGATCTTCTTGCCGAGGATTCCGCCCTTTGCGTTGATCTCGGCGACCGCGATCTTGATCGACTCGACTTCCGCCACGCCGTACGCCGCGAAGTCGCCCGTCACCGTCGCGATTTCGCCGACCTTGATCGTGTCGGCGGCGAATGCAGGAACCGCCATGAGGAACAGAAGACACAAGAGGATTGCACCCTTACGCATACTGCTGAAACCACCCATACGTATTACCCCCCTATCCTGATTTTGTTCCTGTTTCCCGACTCCCGGTGCGACGCATCGCTTTAGCGAAGCGCCATGGTGCCATCGCAGCGGTTGCAACGAGCGGTTCGCGACAACCGTGTAAATGATACTACATAAACGAAGATTCCGCAGGATGGTCTTTTCGGGGCGCACGAAAAAGGGCCGCCTCCTCGCGGAAGGAGACGGCCCGCGTTTTTGGAAATGACCGTTACGGCTTGATCTTCTTGAAGAACTGTCCTTTTCCGTCTTTTGCGATCAGGACGACGCCGTCCTTGTCGAGCGGATTGTGGGTTTTCGGATCCATGGTGATCGTGGCGTGAT
>CAYVKE010000088.1:0-13763 GCA_964451935.1 uncultured Synergistaceae bacterium
GTTTCCAGAAGCCGTTTGACTTGGGGGGCGACTTGGGGGGCGACTTGGGGGGCGACTTGGGGGGTAACGGATCTGTTTCCGATGCGCGACTCCTGCGCGGGGCGCGGAAAAACGACGGTAACCCAGTGTTCCGATATTTCTATGCGCGGTTCGGGCGCGCCGTGCTCCCGGCACAAGTTATGGATTCGCTTGATGCCCGAGCCGACGTGTTCCACGGCGTCCATACGATAGAGCATTCCGAAGAGCAGCGGATTCCGGGGGATGCTCTTGAATCCGAGGTCCGCCTCCGTCATCCCGGCCGGCAACCCGCCCGGGCTGACGATCTCGACTCGATCCTTGAAGATGTATACTTGGACGTTCGCATTAGAACGATAGTCGCGGTGAGCCAACGCATTGACCACGGCTTCGCGAAGCGCCTCTTCGGGCAGTTCCGGTTGCTCTTCACGCTTCACGTGCCTGATAATGTACCCGACGTTGATCTTGGAAAGGATATACGAAACAACGTCGTCAATCATGGAATAGATATCCCCGTCGAACCCGCGGCGGTCGAGGATGCGGACCTTGTCGGTCCCGAGAAACAGGGCGCAAGCGACATCGGCGCTGATCGTGAACTTCCTGATATCCTTCGCCAGGAGCCACGCGCCTGCGTGCGTCATCTGTCCGCCTTTGAGCAAATGCAGATTTTCCAGTGCGGTCAGGGCATCCATATCCGCCGGGATCTTCGCCCGTTTTCGGAATACCGTCCAGATGTCGTCGTTCAAATCATCCGTCAGGGAAAAATTCCTGCACGGCGTTTCGTCGAAATGAATCAGCCCTTCCTTGAAGAAGAATTCCCGTATTTCCTCGCGGGACATCTGCTGTGACGACGCTCCTTCGCGAATGAAGAATTTTCCCCCGAAGGAATAGGGCTTTCCGTGCTGCGATGGAACGGTTACGCACAAAATATCGCCGATGCTTTCGACATCCACGGCGATGGGAGGTTCGGCCGATCGGGCAAGGGCTTGCACCTCCGATTTGAGGCGGTTGTGATCGTCGACGCCGACGGCTTTCCCGTCATCGGCGACCCCGACCAGGATGACCCCGCCTGTGGCATTCGCAAAGGCGCAGATTTCCCTTCCGAGGTTTGAAGTTCCCGAACGCTTGAACTCCGTAGTGAAGCCTTCACCGAGTGCGATGAGATTGCGCAGCGCGTGCGTTATCATACGGCAAACTCTCCATTCGTCGGACGGGACCTCCTTTGCGGAGCCCTGCGAACCGGACGAAAAAACGTTCGTTGCTTGCGTGGTTTGAGTTCGCGCGCAGCGTGTCCGCCGTGCTCCACAGGTGTTTTTCGATCGTTTCGATGTGTTCGGGCTGAGGCATGACGGCTCCTTGTGCGCGTTGATTTTCTCATTGTTTATTATTTGCAGTTAATATATAGCATATTCGTATGGAAATGCAAGCATCCCGGCCGCGGAAGCATGCGGCCGGGATGCCGGAATGCCTGGAATCCATACGGATTGCGCCGCCGGTTGTTTCGCTTCGGGCGGCGGCGGACGTCCCGACGATCTGTGCGGAGCGTTGCGCGAAAAACGGGGAGCGGACTCGCCGCTCCCCGTCATGAGGCGCCTTCGCCGGTTTCATTTCCCCCGCTTCGCTACGCGCCGGCTTTCTCCTTCGGCCGGAGGACGTAGACGCTGCACGGGGCGTGCGCGACGACCTTCGCAGCTACGCTGCCGATGAAGAACCGTTCGAGGTTGCTCAGCCCCCGGTGCCCGATCATGATCATGTCCGCGTCCCTGGCCTTCGCGAAATCGACGATCTCCTTATACGGGGCTCCGTACGTCACGACGACGGACAGATGCGGAATGTCGAAGGGGAACGTCTGTTTCGCGTCGCGGAGACGAGATTCGATCGTCGCCTGCGCCTGATTTTTCCGTTCCTCCTCGGAGGGGAGATTCACGAGCAGTCGCCCCGATTCGAACCCCGAGAGGTTCGGGGGCTCCACGACATGCAGAAAGATCAGTTCCGCATCTCCCTCCCGGTGCGCGTAGTGAAAGGCGTATTCCGCCAGATCCCTGCTGATCTCGCTTCCGTCGACAGCAATCACGATCCGCTTCATGGACATCGCCTCCCAATGGTATATTCGTACTAGCGTGATAAGTATATCATTGTTTTGGCGCCGGAGGACATCTTTGGCTCTCCGAATGCGCTTCCGAAGGCGAAAAATACGATTTTTGCTACAATACGTGCGACGAAGACCGGAGCGCATGTGAGAAACGTCCGTTTCGAATCGGGCCGACGGTCCCGGCCCGTCGCCCGGAGCGGGCGGAAACGGATTCGGGGAGCGTCGCGGAGGTGGGGAAATGTCAACGAAAGACATGTCGATCCGAAGCGTCATCATCGTCGTCTTTGTCGTCCTCATGGCGCTCACGACCGCTTCCGTCGGCTATATCGTGTTTTCCGGCTGGTATTCTTCGGCGCGGAGCGTGTCCGAGAGGCTGGCGCTCGATATGAACGAGGACATCTTCGAGAAGATCGACTCGTATCTCGCGACGCCGCTCTCGATGAACGACGTCCATCGCGCCGCGATTGAAAACGGCGTCGTCGATCTCGAAGACGTCGCCGAACGGGAGCGGTTCTTCGCCGGGGTGCTTCGCTCCCAGTCGAGGAACGTCTACAGCTTCAGCTACGGCTCGGAGGCCGGCGAATACTACGGCGCGCGGCGCAACGCGAGCGGCGACGTCGAGATCATGCGGAACGACGCGCAGACGGGCGGCGAGTCCTGGTACTACTCCCTGAGCGCCGACCTGACGGCAGGGGAGCGCGTCGTCCGGGCCGGGGCGTTCGACCCCCGCACGCGCGACTGGTACCGGGCCGCGAAGGAGACGGGGAAGCCGGTCTTCTCCAGGATCTACCGGCACTTCATCATGCCCGACCTCGCACTGTCCGCCGCATACCCCATCCGCAACCGGGACGGAAGCCTCCGGGGCGTTCTCGGGACCCACATCACGCTCTCGAGGATCAACGGCTTTCTGAAGGAGATCGTGGAAACGGAAGGCGCCTTTGCGGTCATCGCGGAACGGGGGTCGGGGTCGCTCGTCGCGAATTCGTTGGGAACGCCGAATTTCGATGCTTCGGCCGACGGCGGATTCCGGCGACGAACGATCCGCGACGCGGGGAGCGATATCCTCGGCGCCGCGCTTGAACAATTCGTGAACCACAAGGACTCCGCCCCATTCCTGTCCGGTCGGGACGGCGGCTATTACGTGAGCGTCGCGGAGTACCGGAAGAACGGGCTCGACTGGATTCTGCTGTCCGCGATTCCCGAGCGTTTTCTCGCCGCCCACGTCGAGAAGAGCATCCGGCTGACGGTCGCCCTGATCCTGATCTGTCTCGCCGTCTCCATCGCGGTCTATGTCGGGGTTGCGCATGTGTTCCTGAAGCCGGTCGACGAGCTGATCGAAACGACGGAGCGCTTCTCCGGCGGCGACCTCTCGCTGCGCGCGACGATCCGCAGGGACGACGAGATCGGGCGCATAGGACGCTCCTTCAACCGGATGGCCGACACGATCGCCGCGCTCGTCGCCGGGCTCGAGGGGACCGTGGCGGACCGGACGGCGCGGCTTCGCCTCATCCTCGACTCCGCCGCGGAGGGGATCTACGGCATCGACACGACCGGCGCGTGCACGTTCTGCAACGCGAGCGGCCTGAAAATGCTCGGGTACGCCCGCGAGTCCGACCTGATCGGCAGGAACATGCACGACGCGATCCACCACTCCCGTCCCGACGGGACGCCGGTTTCATCGCAGGAGTGCCGGATCTTCCGCGCATTCCGGTCCGGCGAGGGGATCCGCGTCGATGACGAGGTCTTCTGGAAGGCCGACGGGAGCTGCTTCGACGTCGAATACCACTCGTATCCGCAATTCCGCGACGGCGAGATCGTCGGCGCCGTCGTCACCTTCCTCGACAACACCGAGCGCCGCGAGAACGAGGAGCGCATCGGCTATCTCAACCGCCACGACGTCCTGACGGGCTTGAGCAACCGGATGTTTTTCGAGAATGAACTCCGCCGGATCGACGTCCCGGAGAACCTGCCCGTCTCGATCGTTTTCGGCGACGTCAACGGCCTGAAGCTCACGAACGACATCTTCGGGCACGCGGCCGGAGACGAGCTTCTCCGGAAGGCCGCCGAGATCCTCAGGCGCGTCTGCCGGGAGAGCGACGTCGTCTCCCGCGTCGGCGGCGACGAGTTCGCGATCCTTCTGGCGAAGACGGGGCCGGAGGAGGCCCGGAAGATCGTCGAACGGATCGGGCGCGAGTTCTCGAAGGAGAAGATCTCCGCAATCAGGGGGAGCGTTTCCGTGGGGTTCGACACGAAGACGGAGGCCCGACAGTCCGTCGACGAGACGCTCAAGAACGCCGAGGACGCGATGTACCGGGCGAAGACGCTTGACCGGAAGACGGTCGCCGCCGACATGATCCGGACGATCGTCGAGACGTTCCAGTCGGAGAACCCCGGCGAGGAGCGCCACTCGCTTCTCGTCAGCGACCTGTGCCGGGAGATCGGGGCGGCGATGGGAATGCCCGAGACGGAAATCCGCAAGCTCCGGGAGACCGGCCTGCTTCACGACATCGGAAAGATCGTCCTCAACGGCGGCAGGGGGCGCGGCCGTTCTCCGAGGACGAAGGAGGAGATCGGGCGGTTCCAGCAGCACCCCGTCGTCGGATTCCGGATCCTCAACCTGTTCGACGAGACGCTCGATCTCGCCGAGGGCGTTCTCAACCATCACGAGAACTGGGACGGGTCCGGGTATCCCAGAGGCATCCGGGGCGTGGAGATCCCGCTTGCGTCGCGGATCGTCCGGATCGCGGAGAGCTTCGTGTCGATGACCGACGCGAAGGGGGGGCGCCCCCTCGGCCGCGACGAAGCGCTCGCCCGAATCCGGAAGGGGGCCGGAACGATCTTCGACCCGGAGATCGTCGAGGTCTTCGTTCGGATCGTCTCGGAGCGACCCGGCGGGCCGGAGAACGCCTGACGATGAAAGGGCAGCGCTTCCCAGCGGTGTCCGGGAAACGCTGCCCCTCGTTTTTCAGGCGGACTTACGCTTCCAGGTTCTCCTGCACGCGGCGCAGCAGCTCTTCGAGCGTTGCGGCCTCCGCGTCCGAGAGGCCCCGGCGCACGGCCGAATCGAGCGTAGCCGAGACGGCCTCGAAGACCGGACGCAGCGCGCGGCCCGCGTCCGTCAGGCGGACCCAGGTGACGCGCCGGTCTGAGGGGTCCTGTTCGCGCGTCACGTAGCCCAGCGCGACGAGCTTGTCGACCAAAACCGTCACGGTCGGGCGCGTGCGGTGCAGCCGCTCGGCCAGCGCGCACATCGAAACGTCCTTTTCGGCGTAGAGCAGGCAGAGCAGGGTTCCGTGCGACGGGACGATGCCGCTGACGCCATGGCGTTCGAGTTCGCGGACGATCAGCGCGTTCGCCGCCTCCCGGATCCGGCTGGCCCGGGCGACGACTTCCGTATGTCTTCCCACGCTACCTCGCCAGCGCCGAACCGGCTTCGAAGGCCGCGCGAAGCGGTTTGGCCTGCGACTTCACGTCTCCGGGAGCGCCGACGCCCCATGCGTGAACCATCTTCTCGACGGGGAAGCCGAGGAACCCCAGCATGTCGCGCGTGGATTCGAGATAGACCTTGAAGCTGTCCGGGTTCGCGTTGTTCTGCGCGACGACGAGTACGGTCCGCTTCCCCGCGCCGAGGTGCGACGAGTAATCCGGTTTCAGGTAGCAGAAGAAGCGGTCGACGAGCGTCTTGAGCTGCGCGGTCATCTGCCACATGTAGACCGGCGTCCCGAGGACCACGCCGTCGGCCTCGTAGATCTCCTCGAGCAGCGGCGTGATGTCGTCCTTCACGACGCAGTGGCCGCCGTTGGCCTGGCACCCCATGCACCCCTGACACCCCTTCGCGTTCAGCTCGTTGAGGACGACGAGCTTCGTGGACGCGCCCCGCGACGCGGCGCCCCGCAAGACCTCGCGGACCATGATCCCGGTGTTGCCCTCGACGTGCGGACTTCCCAGAAAGCCGATGATCTTTTTCACTGCGATTGCCTCCCCCGTTGTGTGCGGTTTCGGGCGACGAAACGTTCCGACGCCCGCTCTTCGCCAAATATAGTTAGACATCTAACTATTGTCAAGGGGAAACATTCGGGCGGTTCGCGCCCGGCGGGGAAGTATCGTCGGCCGGAGGCGGAAGCCGCGGCGCGCCCGGCGGAGAAACGGAACGCGTCGCAGCGCGTCGGAGCGCCGCGCATGTATCCCGGACTTCCGTCCGTATGCTGCGCCTGTTTATCGATATGGAAATCTGCTTTTCGTATGATACATGTGGAGGCGGCAGGATGGAAAAAAACGAACGCGGCGTTCATACGATACGCCGCTGTCCGGAATCGGCGAAAAAACGTATCCGTCCCCTATCGGGCCGTGTTATGCTTTCGCTGTTTTCCATAATGATATTCAAAGGGGAGAGCCTGTCATGAAAAAATCGTTCCGTGTCGCCGCGTGTTCCGCGGCGGTTGTCCTGCTTTCTTTTTCGGCCGTCTGGGCCGCGACGCCCGAGAAGGGCGCTCCGGACACATCGAAAGAGTCGTTTGCCGTCCCGACCGCGCCTGCGCGGCAGGATCCGAACACTGTCCTGGCGGTGGTCGACGGCAATCCGATCAGGATCGCCGACATCGAAAGCGCTCTGAAGACGCTCGATCCGAAGCAGGCGCAGGCGATGAGCACGCCTGACGGGCTCCGGAGCATCCTGAACGATCTGATCGACCGGGAACTCTTTTTCATGAAGGCGAAGGCGATGAAGCTCGACGAGCAGAAGGCCTTCCGGGAACAGTACGAACCCGTCGTGAGGACGATCATGAAGAACCTTTCGCGGAATTATCTCGTGAGCGCGATGAGCGCCGGAATATCGGTGACGGACGACGAAGCGAAGGAGTTCTATCAGAAGAACCCGGCGCTCTTTGCGGGCGGAGAGCAGTTCCGGATGAGCCATATCATTTTGAACGACGAGCAGAGCGCCAAAAAGGTGCTCGACGAGATCCGGAAGGGGCTGTCCTTCGAAGAGGCGAACGACCGGTACTCCCAGTGCCCGAACAAGGCGAACGAACCGGGCGGCGACATCGGATGGAATGCGCGCGGCCGCATCTTCCCCGAACTGGAGCAGGTCGCGCTTTCCCTGAAGAAGGGGGAGGTCGGCGGGCCCGTCAAGGCGAAAAACGGGTGGAACCTCGTGAAGCTCACGGATCTCAAGACGGCGGGAGAAAGCAAGCCGTTCGAGGAAGTGAAGGATTCGATCAAGAACGCGCTGTATCACGAAAAAGTCCAGAAGATCTACGCGGATGAGGTGAAGAAACTGCGCGAAGAGTACAAGACGTCGGTTTCCTTCCCCGGAGCCGCAGCCGCGAAGTAGCGATCCTTTTTACCGGCATATCGAAGAGAAGGGTCGAACGCCGGCCCTTCTCTTTTTTCATGCGCAAAATTCCGGAGGGCGCTCTGCTTCCGCCCGGCATGCCGCCGCGAAGACGCGCATGAAGCGCCCTGCGTTCCGTCAGGGCCGGCGCCCCGCGGGAATCGGCTCCGTCGCGTTCCCGTTTGGGGAAGTGTACTTATCGTCGGCGGGGAGGTGAAATTGTCGTTGATCAGTCGTTCCGCACGAAGCGCCGCGATCCTCGAATTTCGTCCCCTGCCCGCCTGAGATCGTGGTATTCTGTGTGCAAACTCGTTTTTTCCAGTCATTTCAGGGAGGCGGTCCGATGCGACGAATCGTGACGAATGAACGGATGCGGGCGGCGTGGGCGTTCCTGCCGGCGGTTGTTTTCGGGGTGCTGCTGCACGTCGTTCCGGTTGCGGCTGCGGTTCCCGACGGGAGCATCGTCCGGGAGGAATTGCTCAAGGAGTATTCGCGGGAATGGATCGAGGCGAACGCCCTTTCGACGCGGCCGGAGTTCAAGCGCGCCCTGACGCCTCCGGTCGCGGAGGGCGTGCGCGCGCTCGGGCCCGCGAAAAACGGTGTCCGGCTCTACGCGGTGGAATACGCCACGCGGGGCGTCGACGGCGCGCCGGTCGTCGCGTCCGGGCTCGTGATGATCCCGCTCGCCGCGGGACCGAGGCCGCTCGTGTCCTACCAGCAGGGGATGATTCTCGACCCGCTCGATTCGCCGTCGATGCTCCGAAGCGGCGAGGCGACGGCGATGTTGCATGTCTTCGCGGCCTACGGGTACGTCGTGACGATGCCCGACTACATCGGCCAGGGGCGCTCGTCCGCCCGGCACCCCTTCCTGAACGCGGCGACGGAGGCCTCCGCCGGGGTCCATCTGCTTGAAGCCGCGCGGCGGCTGTGCGGCGATCTCGGCGTGCAGCTTTCCGGGAAGCTCTTCCTGACGGGGCTCTCGCAGGGCGGTCACGCGACGATGGCGATTCACCGCCTGCTCGAATCCGGGGGCGGCGTTCCCGTCACGGCGTCCGCGCCGGTTTCCG
This sequence comes from uncultured Synergistaceae bacterium, assembly GCA_964451935.1. Lineage (GTDB taxonomy): Bacteria > Synergistota > Synergistia > Synergistales > Aminobacteriaceae > CALFXN01. Next base: position 8,507 of record CAYVKE010000088.1, read on the forward strand.
GGCCGTACCGGCTGCTTCCGTGCCGGCGGCTGTGGCTGTATGGAGGCGACGCGGCCGCGCCCATCGTGATGGCGAAAACCATTCTCTCGTGTGCGAACGTCTCCCGAATTCCGCTGAACGACGCCTTCCTTCCGGGGTGGGAGCGCAAAGCCGACGAACTGCTCTACGGACGCACGTCCGGCGCGACGCGCGTTCGCGAGAGCTTCCCGCCGGAGCAGTCGTCCGTCTTCCGCGCCGACTTCCTGCGCGCGCTGGATCGCGGCTCGCACCCGATCTGCCGCCTTCTCGCGCTCAATGACGTCGACGACTGGGCGCCGAAGGCCCCCGTCCGCCTGTATTACGCGACGAAGGATACGCTCGTCCCGCACGAAATAGCGCTCGAGACGCAGACGCGCATGAAGCGGCTCGGCGCCCCGGTCGAAGCCGTCGACATCGGCCCCGTGAGCCACGGCGGAAGCTTCATGCCGTCGCTGCTTGCGTCGCGGACGTGGTTCGATTCGTTCGTCGCCGGCGCCTCCGAGTCCGTCGCGAAGGCGGTGATCGCTCCCGTCGCGGCGACAGGTGCGTCGATGCGGGCGCCGCACCCCGCGTCCCGTCTTCCCCGGCCGCTCGGGCCCGGCAGCCGCGTTGCCGTGATCGCGCTCGCGAGCCCGTCGACATCGGCGGACATCGAACGCTCCGTGAAGGTTTTGGTCGAACAGTTCGGCTACGAGCCCGTGCTGTACCCGTCGACGAAGGAGTCCCGCGGCTACCTCTCTGGGACGTCCGACAGGGAGAAGGCGGAGGAACTCCACCGCGCGTTCGAAGACCCCAAGATCGACGGCATCGTGTGCCTTCGCGGGGGCTACGGCTCGCAGCGCATCCTGCCCTTCCTTGATCCCGCGCGGATTGCGCCGCATCCCAAGGTCTTCATCGGCTACAGCGACATTACGGCCATGCACTCGTTTCTGAACGGCGCGTGCGACATGGCGACGTTCCACGGCCCGATGGTCATCCCGTCGATGCGGTCGCTCGCGGGCGGCGACCCCCGGCTCGCGGGGCTCTTCGGCTGGATGCGCTGGATGCACCGGCTGCTCGAAGACCCGGATGCGCTTCCCGGACCGCTGCCGACGGTCAAGGCGCTCGAACGGGTCGTCGGCGGACGCGCTCGGGGGCCGCTCGCCGGAGGAAACCTCACGATGATCGGCACGCTCATGGGAACGCCGTGGGAGGTCGACCTTCGGGGCAAAATCCTGTTCATCGAGGACGTGGGCGAGAAGATCTACCGGATCGACCGGATGCTCACGCAGCTCCGGAACTCCGGAAAGCTCGACGGCGTCGCGGGCTTCGTCCTCGGCGACTTCGTGGACTGCCCGTCGCCCGAGGGCTCGCAGACGCTCGACGACGTGGTGCGCGACATCCTGGTCCCGCTCGGAAAGCCGATCGCCAAGGGGCTTCACGCGGGGCACGGCGACATCAACCTCGCGCTGCCGTTCGGCGTCATGGCCGAGATGGACGCCGACGAGGGGACGCTCAGGTTCCTCGAACCGGCGCTCGCCCGGTGACGGCGCGGCGCCAAGACCCCGGCCCGACGGCCGGACGCTGCGTGACATCATTTTTCCGGCGCGATTGCTGAATTACGCTGGCTTTGTTTGGAGGAACCGGAGATTGTATGGCGCGCAGACGACGACAGTATCCGAAACGCAACTGAAGCATTTCCCGGACAGAAGCGCATCTTTGCGGACGGAGCCTTCTCCCGAGAAATTTCCGTGTCTCGATTTTTTCGCGGGGAGCGGCCTCGTCACGGAGGGGTTGAAGGATTTCTTCTCCGTCGTCTGGGCGAATGACATCTGCCCGAAGAAGGCCGACGTCTTCTGTGCGAATCATGACGCGACGCGCTTCCATCTCGGCCCGGTCGAAGACGTCCGCGGGACTGCGCTGCCTCGCGCCGTGCTCTCATGGGGGAGCTTTCCCTGTCAGGACCTGTCGCTCGCGGGCGCCATGAGCGGGTTTTCCGGATCGCGAAGCAGCCTGTTCCGGCAGTGGCTACGTGTTATGGACGAGCTTCCGGAGAAGCCGCCCATCGCGGTCGCCGAAAACGTGATCGGGCTTATTTCCGCCATGCGCGGACAGTGCTACCGGGAATTGCACGCGGCGCTTGCGGATCGCGGCTATTCGGTCGGAGCCGTCGTCCTGGACGCGATCCACTGGCTTCCCCAGTCGAGAAAGCGCGTTTTCGTCATCGCCGTCGACCGGAGCGTCCGTACGGACGATCTCGACGCCGGGGCGCCGGTCTGGTGCCATCCCGAGCCGCTGGTGCGCGCCGCGAACGGCCTGAAGAACCCGATCTGGTGGGGACTGCCCGAGCCGCCGCGTTCCGCCGCGGATATCGAGAGCGTCATCGATTTTTCGCTGCCCTGCTTTGACCCGGAGCGCCTGGAGCGCCTTCTGGACCTCATTCCGCCCGAGCACCGCGACAGAATGATGGACGAGGCGTCCCGCGGCCGTCGCGTGTTTCCCGGGTACAAGCGGACCCGCGGGGGAAAGCAGGCGCTCGAACTCCGGTTCGACGGCGTCGCCGGGTGCCTGCGCACTCCGGAGGGCGGCAGCAGCAGGCAGTACGTCGTCATCGTCGAGGACGGGAAACCGCGGGCGCGGCTGCTCTCGCTTCGCGAAGTCGCCGCCCTGATGGGAGCCCGGGAGGATTACAAAATCCCAGGGAGCTACAACGACGGCTATCGGGCTATGGGCGACGCGGTCGCCGTGCCGGTCACGCGCTTTCTCGCCGCGGAGCTGCTTCTCCCTCTTGCGCGGCGGATCCGGGAGAAAGAGCGGATTGCCTCTTGATCCGGATCGGATTCCGTCGGAAGAAGGCGGCGCTCCGGCAGGGGGAGCGTCATCAATATGAGAAAGCGTGTCGCCTTCCTGAGCGGCGCTGCGCTGCGAGACCGCCCCGGGGCTGCGAATCGAAGTGAGATAAGTGTCCGACGTTTTTTCCGAAGAAAAACGCAGTTGGGTGATGCGGCGCGTCCGGGGAAAGAACACCGCTCCGGAGATGAAGGTTCGTTCGCTGCTCTTCGCGATGGGATACCGCTTCCGGCTGCACCGGAAGGATCTCCCCGGAAACCCCGACATCGTCTTCCCCGGAAGGAAATGCGTCATCTTCGTTCACGGATGCTTCTGGCACGGCCACGACTGCGCCAGAGGCGCGCGGGTCCCCAAGAACAACAGGGACTACTGGGTGGCGAAGATCGCCCGCAACGTCGAGCGGGACCGGAAGAATCAGGCCGCGCTTTCCGCCCTGGGGTGGAGCGTCCTGGTCCTCTGGGAATGCGGGATTTGGGACGACGCCTCGCTCGAGCGGCTGCTGCGGGATTTCCTGGAAAACCGCGCGTAAGCCGCCCGTTGCGCATGCGATGGGCCTCCCCTTCTGGAGATCACTTGTCGAGCGGCGGACGCCGGAAATAGAACTTCCGATCCTCGTCGGTGACCGAGCGCAACACCCGGCAGGGGTTCCCGGCCGCGATTGTCCACGGGGGGACGTCCCGCGTGACGACGCTCCCCGCGCCGATCACGGCGTTGTCGCCGATCGTCACGCCGGGCGTCACGATCGCGCGACCGCCGAGCCACACGCTCGATCCGATCGTCACGGGCGCGGCGTACTCGATCCCCGCGTTGCGCGGCTCCGGATGCGCCGGGTGTGCGGCCGTGTAGATGTGGACGCCGGGGCCGAAGAGGACGTTGTCGCCGATCGTGACGAGGGCGCAGTCGAGGATGACGCAGTCGTAGTTCGCGTAGAAGTTACCGCCGATGACGATGTTCGACCCGTAGTCGCAGCGGAAGGGCGGTTCGATGTAGAACCTTTCGCCGATGCGCCCGAAGAGCCGCCGCAGGATTGCATCGCGCTCGTCGATCCGCCCCGGCCGCAGCGCGTTGAAGTCGAACAGAAGCTCCTTCGCGGCCTGCCGCGCGCCGAAAAGCTCCGGTCCCGACGAGATATAGGGCCTGACCGCCAGCATCTTCTCCCTCTCGGTCGCCGGCGGCGTTTTCGTTTCGGCGATCTTTTTCGTATTCGTCACGGGATTCTCCTCCGGACGGTCCATCTCGGGACGGACGCGTCGTCGCGGCGCAACGCCGCGTCACGAGTATACGCCACGGAGCGGGATCCCCGTAGTTGACGGCGGCGGCTCGAAGGTGTTTCATACGCTTGCCAACCTGTGAAAAGGAGACCTCACATGCCCAGTCTGCGCGCACGATTCCTCGTCTTCCTGCTCCGAAACCGTCATCTGTTCCGCTTTCGCCCGAAGAGGGACGCCGTCGACTGGACGACGCTCGACTCGATCGTCCGTTTCCGCCGCGAGTGCGAGGAGGGGGTCGCGCGATTCGGATCGGCGCCTTCGGGGATCGATATCGAACCCGTTTCCGCCGGAGGCCTCGCGGCCGAATGGATCCTTCCCGCAGGGGCATCGAAGGACGCCGCGATCTTCTTCCTGCACGGCGGAGGGTACGTTTCCGGTTCGTGTTCGGATCACAGGATCCACGTCTCGAAATTCGTCGCGGGGAGCGGCGTCGGAGCCCTGCTCTTCGAATACCGCCTCGCGCCGGAGCATCCGTACCCCGCCGCTCTTGACGACTCGGTCGCAGCGTACGAATGGCTGCTTTCAAAGGGAGTTTCGCCGGAACGGGTCGTTTTCGCAGGGGATTCCGCGGGCGGGGGGCTCTGTCTCGCGACGCTCGTCGCGCTTCGGGATCGCGGCGTCGCCCTTCCGTCAGCGGCCGTCGCGCTTTCTCCGTGGACCGACCTCGCGTGCAGCGGAAACTCGTACCGGACGAACGCGGGCCGATGCCTCTCGCCGAAGGGGACATGGACCGCGTTCAGCGCACACTACGCCGCAGGGCGCGATCCTGCGGATCCGCTGATCTCGCCGCTCTACGCGGATCTTCGCGGCCTCCCGCCGCTGCTCCTGTTCGCCGGAAGCGACGAAATCCTCCTCGACGACTCGATCCGCTTCGCCGAACGGGCGAGGGAGGCCGGGGTTGACGTTGCGCTGCGGATCGGGAAGGGGCTCTTTCATTGCTACCCCGTATGCGCGCCCCTGTTCCCCGAAGCGACGCAGGCGATGGCGGAAATCTGCGCGTTCATACGGGAACACATCGGAAAAGGGGGAGCGTGAACTCCGCCGGATCGACGCTTTCGGGGACGTGTCCGTCGGGAACGAAGATATCGGCGCATGGGGCGACAGTGGAAAGGATGTCCGGAAGGTGAAAAGGGAAGTTG
>CAYVKE010000089.1:0-13734 GCA_964451935.1 uncultured Synergistaceae bacterium
TGTTTGGGGAAGTGTAATTGTCGTCGACGGGGAAGTGTAATTGTCGTTGACCAGCTCCTGCTCGCAAAAGCGCGATAACGACTTCGGGATTCGGGTTATCGGATGCGGCTACAATGAGAGCTGTTGCTCCGGAGAGTGTTCTTGCGTTTATTTCGGCGCCTGCTTTTAGAAGGGTATCTATGACCTTTGCATCGCTGTTTTGCCATGCGGCGAACATTAACGGCGTCATGCCGGAAGGGTGTCTTGCATTCACATCAACCCCCGCCTTTATTGCGTTCAGGATTTCTTCCGGCGTTCCTCTCTTGCAAAGATCAATAAACGATGAGCTGTATGTCCCATTGTTTCTTGCCTGATTCGACATAGGATCCATCGCCAAGAGCTTCTGGTAGGCCTCCGATCCCTGCAACTTTTTGTTTTCCGAGGCGAAATCAATAGCTCGTTTTCCATTCTTGTTCCGTATTTTCGCATCTGCTCCGGCGTTAAGAAGCGCAAGAAGAACAGCCGGATTTTGAGTGTTCTGCGCCGCACTCATCAACGCTGTAAAGCCTGCTTTATCCTGTGCGTTTACCTCTGCTCCCAGTTTGACAAGAGCTGTGATGATCTCGGGATTGGGGTTGCCTACAGCCGCGCCCATTAAGGCCGTTCCGCCATCTTCATTTTTTGCATTGACGTGAAAACCTTCCTTGACCAAAACCACAATAACTTCTGGGTTAGGGTTTTTCGCAGCCGCAAGCATAAGCGCTGTTATTCCGCCTTTATACGTGTCATACAGTTTCGCTCCGGCTCTGACAAGTACATGAATTACTCCCGCATCCCCGTTTTTCACCGCGGAGAACATGAGCGGGGTAACGCCGTCACCATTCTTGGCGTTAACGTTGGCTCCGTTTTCTATCGCTCTTTTCACTTCTTCCGAAGTTCCGGTAGCGCAGATCCGGAAAAATGCTTCGTTATCCACCGAGGGGGCAGCATCACTCAACAACTTATAGGCGGATGATTTTTTCAAAGCCTTATTGTCTTGAGCGAAATCTATCGCTCTCTTTCCCTCAGAATTTCGCATCTTCGCGTCCGCTCCTGAACGAAGGAGAACGGCCACAACGTCGGGATTGGGATTGTTGGCGGCGGCCAACATCAGAGGGGTCAAATCGCTCTCGTCCTTTTCGTTGACGTTCGCTCCGGCCGTGGCGAGAATCGTTATGACTTGGGCATTCGGGTTCTCCTTCGCAGCCCACATCAGGGTCGTCCAGAAATACTCTTCATCAGTCGCATTTACGTTTGCTCCGGCTTGGATGGCGGACTGAACATCGGCAGGCGCGCCGGTTTTACACAATTCAACAAATTCCCCGTCGTCAAGGACGCGCTTCCTTTTCCCGATCTTCGGACTTGCGTCAAGCAGCTGACGAAGCGCAGGGCTTCCTTTCAGTTTCGGGTTTTCGATTGCATAATCTATCGGAAGATTCCCCTTTGCGTTTTTTACAGAAGGATCCGCTCCTGCTCGCAAGAGCGCAACTATTACCTCGGGATTGGTTGTTCTTCGCGCAGCGAAAAAAAGGGCCGTTTCGCCATCTCTGTCTTTATGGGAGACATCGGCTCCGGCTTTGATGAGCGCATCGACGACTTTCTTATCGGGATTCATTGATGCTGCCATAATCAGAGGAGTCCAACCATTATCATCGGTTGCGATATTGACGTCGCAACCGGCCTTGATCGCCGATTGAATCTGCTGAACCGTTCCGGTTGCGCAAAGCTCTATGAACTCATGATCTTCCACGGCGTAAACAGGATGAGCAGTAACATTGAATAGTATTAGAAATATTAAAATATATTTTTTCATATGATCATCTCCAATAATTATTTATTTTTTATTCGTAAGAAATACAAGAGGAAGGAGTGCCAGAATTGCGCAGAAGCCGTAACTGCCTATGTTGCAACCGCCACCACCGCCGCCGCCACTTCCGGAAGGAATCGATGTCGGAGTCACAGACGGAGCGGTGTTTCTCGTATAAATACTAAGCGTAAAAGTTGAATTTTCCAGAGTGGAAGTTATTAATTTTATGCTATTTTTTATTTTTAATGGAATCATTGCTGAAATATAGAAATTAGACAACACTTGTATATTTGGAAACATTTTATTTATTGTTAAAGTAGAAAAATCTCCAGTAGTATTCTTTGCGATTAACGCAAACGGCAATTCATCAGGTACATATAGTAGCCCTGACTCTCTGTACAGGTATATTTGTCCAAATATTAGATCATTAATACTATCACCATCGATATCTCCATATATAAGTTGCGGTGGTCCCATTCGTTGATCATCTTTGATATAATTTATTGGCAAAATAGAGTCTGATATATCTGTGAAAGTATTATCTTTATTATTTTTTAAAAATTGCATAGCAAACTGATTGCATTTATCGTCGTAAATACTCATAACAATATCATTGTACCCATCTTGATTTATATCATACTTAGCAAACGTAGCGTATGTACGAATTTCAGATTTTGGTAATAATTTATTATATAATGGCAACTGTTTTCTGTCTTTAAAATTAAATGTGCCAGTCTTGTTTCCAAACAGCACAAAAGAAGAAACGGGATTATCTCCTGATTTCCAAATTCCTAATACAATATCTTTGTAATTATCATTGTTTAAGTCTGATATAGAGCAAGATCCAAAAGTATACCCATCTACAATTGAGTCTACCAATATCTTTTTAGTGAAATTACCAGATCCATCATTAATATAAAAATAGCAGTTAGTATTATTACCGTGAGATACAACAAGAACATCGATATCGCCATCGTTGTCAATATCTCCTATGTCTGCTTCATGAGAGTAATCTTGAGGCCCTGGCAAGGCATGCTCAGTTAATTTATTATCATTGGAATTGCTGAGAAATAATCTATTGGGTTCTCCGACTAGAGGATGAACATCAGGTCCTTGCGTAATGAACATCAAGTCATTTTTTTCATCACCATTAAAATCTGCTGCAAATACATGTTTGCAAAGCTGAATATTGACGTCGGAATCAAAGTATTTCGATGTAATATCATTGCCAGAGCTGTCAAATATATATATTTTGTAAAAAGTTTTATCTGTTTGATCAGCAAATGTATTTACAATTCTTGTAAATACTATTTCTTCATTGCCGTCATTGTCTATGTCTATTGCGAAATTAGCCGGTATTCCTGTTCCATCGGTTCCTTTGATTGGAATAGAGGTCTTCGTAAAGTCGTTAATGCTGAACCCGAAAGCTGACGAAACGGCGAAGAACAAGAGAGCGATCGCGAGACAAAAACGTTGCATTCGATTTCCTCCTCCGTAGTGTAGAGATTTTTGGATGGGGCTGGAACTGCATTCGTTGTTGTCATTGTATCTTTCGAGAGCGACAGAATACGTGGGAGATGCACTTGGGGCTCACGGGATGTTTATTCAAGAATTTCGAGTATCCCCAAAAACAGCCGGATGCGTCTGGAATTTCTGATCGTCGAGTCGACAGGGTATCGTCGAGACATAATAAACATGACCGAAGGATAGCACCGAAAAGGATTATTAAGTAGATGGTCAAAAGAGGCTCTTCGACTTGCCGGACGTGATGTGTTTTGACAACGGCGATATCCGAAACCCTTGTTTCCGCTGAAGCTCGTAACGTGCGTTTTTGCAGCGTCGTATCGGAGTAACGATGTAACGCTCGGATAGAACAGGATGTCTGTCTCCCGATGTGTTCGCGAAGCGTTGAAGTTGACTCAGAGTCCGCAGCGCGACACCGTTACACTGTTACGCGTTTCAGCAATTGCACCGGCGTTTCTCATGCACGGTTGATTTCGAGATGGAGCAGAGGGGAGACTCGAAAACGAGCCTTCCCTCCGCTGTCGAAAACGATGCAGCAGTGTTTCTCGTTGATGCGACGGGATCGCTTCCTAGAATCGGTTGGTTTTCGTCAACGGACTTCCCCGATTCCCCCTTTCTGGTGCGCGATGCGTTCTCGGCCTTCGTTCCCGGAAGCCGCGGCAGCGCAGGATTTCTTTCGCAGATCGAGATCCCTTCTCAGGGAATCGATGTTCTCCTGCGTCATTCTCTCCGGATCCTTTCTTCCCGTGACCGCGTCGAAGATCCCGAAGATCTCGTTCTTACCGAAGCCGAGCTTCTGGTACTCAAGATAGATCCCCCGGGCGATATTCACGACGGCATTCGCATCGGCGTTCGTCTTTCCCTTCTGTGTCTCGCGTTTGACTGACGGAGGAGTCGCATGCGTCGCAGCGTTTCCGTCGTCGTCGACGTCCGCGACGATTCCGACCATGGCGCAGAGCGCGTACCTTCTCGCGTAGGTGATGCACGAGCCTATTCCCTGCGGATCGTTCCTGACCGGCTTCATCTTGAGCCGGGACGCAACCCATTCGCCCGAGACGTGGGACAGCATCGTCTCGATGACAACGCCGTCGTCGCACTCGTCGGTCGCCTGTATGACCGCAAGGCCGTTCTTTCCGAGATGCTCCCTGGCAACCCGCCACACCTCGGGAAGATCCGCATAGGTCGATTTGAAGAAAGGATTTTCCGTCCCCTTCTTCGCAATCTCGAACGCCCCCTGAGCGGCCACAAGGGCCTTCGTGAGATTCGCTACGCTTTCCGAATGAAGCATTCGTCTTTCCTCCCGTCAGTCGTCGCAATCGTCGTCGCAGGATCCTCGACAACCATGCTCTCAAGATCGTCGATTCTCAGTTCGAGTTTTTCGATCTCTCCGCGAAGTCGGTTCACCTGATGAAAAAGTCCGCGCATCTTCAAGCCTCCCGAACGACCGGGATCTTCGCGCCTTCGACGAGATCCGTGAGTCTTTCGACCCGGACCAGGTAGTCGAGCATGACGGCGATCCGGAGCGCAGTATTCGCTTCGTCGCTCGTATGTTCCTTCATGTCCCTCCGGACGAGTTCGATAACGGATTCGATGCCTGCCCGGAATAGCGGATGCTTCACCAGAGCCTCCACGGCGTTTTTCAGTTCGTTCATTTCGATGACCTCCTCGATTTGATCTTTTGTTTTTTGCGATTCCTCCCGGGAAACGACCTCGGGAGCTTCGGCCCGAGAAACGATGAACCAATGGAACGGTGAAACGTCCCGACCATTGGAAGCGAAACGGGATCCGTCGTCAGATCCCGTCGCACCAGACTCCCCGAAATCCGCAATACCGGCAGCACCAGTCGGGAATTGAGGCGTCGATCTCCGGAAGGTCCGCAGAGTGTGCGATCCGTTCGGCTCTGGAGATCGCATTCTTGGCGATATCCTCGTCGTAGTCGTACGAATCCACCGGCAACGGATATTCCGGTCTGTCCCTGTTGAGTCCGACGATTCCGACCTTCGCGATGGGGTCGCCCCTGAACCGGAGCATGTACCCGTACAGTCCGACCTGGGTGAGATACTGCGGATACTTCTCCTTCGTCCCGAGCTTCTTCCACTCCCGGTAGGCGAACGAGTTCATCGTCTTGATGTCGAGGACGTACAGCTCTCCGCCGCCGAAGGAGCCGATGGCGTCGTAATGTCCCGAGATCGCGAACCCCTCGCTGCGGTATTCCAGACATTCCTTCGCTTCGAGATTCCCCGGGTTGTACCGGATATCCCACCCGGCGAGGCGCATGTATTCGATGCCGACCGATTCGAGCGCCGTACCGCAATCCATGACGATCCTGCTTCCGAGATCGCGGGGTTCTTCAAGCTCCCGGACCGATTCGAGATAGATCCGTCTGTCGCAGGCGTGACCCAGTCCGGATGCCCTGAATGTGATCATTTCCTTTCATCTCCCTGAGAAGTGGAATCGAACGGAGCGCCGATGGACGGGCTCTCCGCTCGTGTCGTGTTCCTTCATGCTCTGGAATGAAGCGTCGCATTCCCCAATCCGATGCCTCCTCAAATGAGGTTCCGGATGGGAGTAGCGGAAGGAATTCCCTGTGATGTCAACGATTTGAGACGTATTCCGCTACAGGAGCGTTATGCACTGAAGGGAAGTTTTCCGGTATTTCGAAGCGCTGTCGGTTTCGATCGAAAGAAGTAGCGGAAGCAGGCCTGAAGCGTTGCAGGGACTCGGGAAAGAACCCGGAACCGTTTCCGCAACCGGTGACACATCGGAGAATCGACAGTCTGGAGAGGCAGAGCGAGAGGCGGAGAGGGGAAAAACGATCGTTCCGGAATCCGACATTGCGCACATCGCGGGTTCCGGATGGATCCTTCGGTGATTCCAACGGATGAAGGGCCCTTCCGCTACGAACGAAGAGATAGACATCTTCGATTCGGATTGTTCGCCTCCTTCCGTCTTCGGGAAATCCATCGCTTCGTCGCTTTTCCCGCGATCATTCGTTGCTTCGATCCGATGCTTCGTTCGCGTCAGGATCGGAATGTCCCTCGGAGCATTGCAAACACTGATATTTCTTCCGGTACTCCAAACGATACCGTACGAAAACAGTATCGAAATGAATCATCTGCGCAGAGGGGAGACCTTACGCGACACCTGGTCGAACGCACCGGCTCCGTCCAGATGCCAGAGGAGGTAATCCTCCTCCGTGATATCGTAGTCTCCCGTGAGGGATGTGAAAAAAGCGTCCACCTCGTCGATCAGCGTGAAGGCGTCCTCTCCCTGGGCGAAATAGAGATTCTCCTCGTTCCCCGAAGAATCGACGCGTCGGGCTTCGACGGTCCCGAATTTCCTGTCGATCGATGCGCGGAATCCCTCGATCCCGAGAACATCCGCAAGCGCGGCGATATCCTCGACGAAATCCCGTTCGTTCATGCCGCATCCTGTTTCCTGTACGCGATCTCCGAGCCGATGAACCGCATAAGCTGTTTCCAGATCGATTCGCGGAAGAGTCGCTGTCCGTCGGAGAGAATCTGCCGGAATCCCTCGGATCCTCCTTCGATCGCCTTGTCGGCCCAATAGCCGTTCGAATACGGGGATTCGTCGATCCAGCGCGTCAGCTCATTGAAGGTCGCATCAGGACGCGTGACATTCTTGAACGCATCCTCTTCGCACCCGGCCGATTGGATCGCATCGGCGAACGTCCTGAGCCACCGGAGCGTTTCATCACCTTCCCCGATCCATCCGAACGTCTTGGCGATCCAGTAGGGACACGTTCCTCTGTCGAAATAATGCTTTCCCTTTTCACAGTCGTACCGGATGACGCGGGAGATTTCCCCCGCGAGCGTCCGAACTTCGGACCAGTCATACATTCACGGACTCCTCCTTTTGGCGGATCTCTTCATGCTGACGGACATCGCGAATCGGAACATCGCGAATCGATGAAATCTCCCTTCCCGAATAGATCCCGTGAAATCTCCCGAGCGTTTCGACGGTCCACCCCTTGCGCGGCGACCGTCCACGAGAGCGTTCGAGCGCGCACCAGTCCGCATCGAAGAGATAATCGAACCAGACCTTCTTCATGCGGCGAATTCCTCCTTTCCCTCATGCGTGTTTCCGGAAACCAGATCCGCGGCCTTCTGTGCGGCCGATGCAGCCTTGACGATGAGCGTATCGTCCTGTCTCAGTCTTTTGGACCAACTCCGGATATACGCAGCGGAGTTTTCGATCGTGCTTTCGACGATTCCCGACATTCCGCAGAGCATCGCCCCACCGATCTCAGCCACGAGTTCCTCGAACGAATACGCATCGTTGCCGAACGCACCGAACTTCCGGTTCAATCGCTTCGGATGACCGGTGCTGTGAATCAGTTCGTGAAAGAGCGTCGAGTAATACTCCTCGTCGGAATGGAAGTTTTCGATCGGCGGCGTCATCACGAGATCGAGGATGGGGGAGTAGCAGGCGCGCATCCCCTTCTCGACGACTGCCGGAGGATCAGAATACCGTCGCCGGATTGCCTCGGCGGCTTCGATCCGTTCCGTTTCGGTTCGCCGGAGGACGGAATATCTCCGGTCAATCCCGTCGCACTGGCCGATCTCGTAGACACGGTAGTAGCGAAGCAGCGGAATCCGTTTGATCGCGTCTTCGGAATTTGCGGACCTTTTTTCAGCCCCTTCTTCCTGACGATCGATCATCCGGTAGAAGACGACCATGAAAGGCGTCTCCCCCTTCTTTACGGAACCGCCCAGGTCTCTTGCCTGTTTGAACGTGAGATACTCTCCCGGAGGCAGAAGAAGCGAATTGACCCCCCTGTATGGCTTGCCGCTCGCGCGGTTCACAGGAAACCCGACGCCGCCCCAGCTTCGCTTCCACGGGACGACCCCCTTGGATAACTCCGACAGAATCCGCTCGGTGACGTATCGATACACGGAATTCGCCATGGTCACGCATCCCCGACGCTTGAACCGCTGTATTTCCGACAGACCCGGATACGACTCCTCGCCTTGTCATGAATCCCAATCTCCGACACAATCGCACGCTCCTTCCTGTCGCTACAATTTCTGACACATGGAAAGACAATTCCACGTTCCGCACCGTCCTTCACCTCCGCAATCCGCACCGAAAAAAACTCATCGCATTACCTCCTTTCGAATTGAAGAATTATGATCTATTCAAATTCACTCGACAAAAGCTTTTTTTGAAAGAAATGTATCAAAAATTATAATTGCCTATTGACGATCAAAAATGAAAGTGCTATATTTGTTTTATTGAACGTGGTATCGAATATATAAATAAGATTATTGTTTGCGTTCCTTGAAAATTTAATATTGAGTTGTGTGTATGGTAGAGAAATAGGATTAGGCAAACGTATTGGTGTCATAGAGGATGTGTTGTAAAAAAAATCACTCTATACATTTAAGGCTCAAGCCCTGTACTTATTTAAATAATATATATATATGAAAAGGATGTTGATGTTCATGTTGGGCAACGAGAAGGGGCGCGTGCGTCCCGAAAACATCCCGGACGTTCTGAGGGAAACGCCGCAGTGGCTCCTGTGGAACTACGAGGAACGGAAGCCGGGGACATATTCCAAGGTTCCGTACAACGCGAACGATCCGGGGACACGTGGATCGCCGACGAATCCGGAGACCTGGAGCGATTTCGACACTGTTTTCCGGAGGTATTCCGAAGGGAAATCGGACGGAATCGGTTTCGTCTTCACGGAAGACGGCGGTCTCATCGGGATCGATATCGACTCGTGTCTCGAAGACGGAGTCGCAGACGACACGGCGCGGGAAATAGTCGAGAGCCTGAACACCTACGCCGAAGTGAGCGTCAGCGGTCGTGGGCTTCATCTCTTCCTGAAGGGGAGGATCCGGTTGCAGAAAAACCGGGTCGGAAATCTGGAAATCTACACGGACAGGCGCTATTTCACAGTGACCGGGAACCGTTTCGGCGATTGCAGGGAGATAGCAGAGAAGACCGACGCTCTGAATAACATTATCGAGAGGCATTTCGGATCGCCGTTTCACTCGGAGACATCTCCGGGAGCGTTTTCAGGGACATCCGCGAAGATGCAGCCGGATGTTTCGGGGAGCATGCGTTTCCAAACGACTGTTCCGGGAGGGCGAAACGATATTGCGTCGCTTTCTATTATCGAAAGGACGATCCTTCGGACAGCGGAACGGTGCATAGGGAGGAAATTCCGGACGTTATGGGACGGGGACTGGGAATCCCTCGATTACCGGAGTTGTTCCGAAGCGGATATGGCGTTACTGAGGTTTCTGTGGAACTACACGAACGGAAACGAAGCGATGACGCTGAGACTGTTTCGCGCCTCGGGCATGATGCGTGACAAATGCAGGCGCGACGACTATCTGGCGGTCACTATCAAAAAAATCAAGGAGAATGGTACACATGACGATTTCAAATCCATGCAATAGCGACGATTCACACGGGTACGATTCAGATTTTCCCGAAATGCAAGGATACAATCAGAACAAGCGGTTTGACCCAAGAAAAATAGCAGGGAGGATGGCGCAGCTTTTGGAGTGCTTCTACACAGCGGAAAAAAAGCCCATCATTCTCGTTAAGGACAATGGCTATATTGATCTCCACGATCTTGATTCCCTTGACGCGAAGCACATCATTTCCGGTCTGTATTCCCAAATCACGAGGAGAACCATGACGAAGACGGACTTTGAAAACATCAGGACCTATTTGACAGATATCGCCTTTCAGAACGAAAGGATCGAGACGTTTTGCCGGGTATGCCGGAGAGACGACACGATCTTCATCGACCTCTGCGACAGCGGTCACAATATCGTGAAGATAACCGCCGACGGATGGAACGTCATTCGCAACGAGGAGATCTTCTTCACCCGAACCGAAAGGATGCGGCCGCTTCCGATCCCCGAGAGCGACGGATCCTTCGACGGAATCAGGCGGATCATCAACACGGCGAACGAAGACAACTTCGTGATGCTTGTCGGCTTCATCGTATCGATCTTCAATGCGAGGGGAAACATGCCGATGCTTCTCGTCAGCGGAGAACAGGGGACAGGAAAATCATCCGCGATGCGATACATCAAGAGGATTGTCGATCCGAACGTGATTGAACTTCAGGGCATGCCTGCCTCCAAGGAAGAACCGTTCTTCATGTTGCGCCAGCACTGGCTTGTGGGCTACGATAACGTCTCGAACATCACTCCTATGGTGTCAGACTCTCTGTGCAGGCTCACATCCGGAGTAAGCACATTGAAGAAGAAGCTCTACACGGACGGCGACGAATATTCGGTCTCGCTCAAACGCCCCGTGATGCTCAACGGGATCGGCCTGTCGATGTTCCGGGGAGACGCCGCGAGCCGGTGCATGATGGTCGAACTGAGCCCGATCGAGAAAGCGGACAGGAAGACCGAAGAGGAACTTGATGAGATCTTCAGGACCGAACATCCGAAAATCTTCGGTGCGAACTGCAACGCAATTTCTGCGGCGCTTCGGGAAAAGAACTACAGACCCGAATGCGAATCGCGGCTGGCCGATGTCGAGCGGTTTATCAAGCAGGCGGAACATGGTGGAGGATTCCCATGGGAAGAGGGGACTTTCTCGAAGGTATTCGGGAAGAAGAGTAATGACATGCAGATGGATATTCTTGCAAACGACATTGTTGCGAAAGCTATAATGCAAATGATCGAAGATGGTATTTTTGATAATGGGAAAGTATATGTTAGAGATATTGTTGTACGTATTAATACTGAATATCGTAAGGAATATGGTGATAGGTACGTAAGCACACAAATAGATAGAATTGCCCCATTGCTCAGGGAGCATAATGTATCTGTAAGGAAAGCAAGAAATTCAAAGGGCGTCGAAGTCATAGTTAAAAAAATAGTCTAAAATAGTAAATACAAGCACAAATAATGTATAATGTGTAGCATATGTAAGATAATTACAACTTTTATTTTAAAAAATAAAAGAAAATAATGAATGTTGCACCTATATATGCTACACTGTGCTTTTTATGTAGTCTGATAATTTAATAATAACCTTACGATGCATATAAATAATAATATTTTAGTTTATTATATTGCTCGCAACTTTTTAGTAGATTGTCAGAGTAGTATCAATAGTGGGCTGTGTGGTTCAAGTTCACTTTTGACGTCATCGCTGATAAGTGGAATCATCGAATCTTCCTGTCAACGCGCAACGGCTCCCCGATGATGGATGTTGCCGGGGAAAACATCTTGTGCGCTTCCTTGATGTCCGTATTGACGAGATGGACGTATCGGGCAGTCATGACGGGGGACGAGTGACCGAGTATTTCCTGAACGACATAGGCGTTCGCTCCGTTCCTCAACAACATCGTCGCGCAGGAATGCCGGAAGAAGTACGGGATGACCTTCACACCGATACGTTCTGAATACTCCTTGACGCGGCGATCCCAAACTTCCGTGCTCATGGGTGTTCCCGTCTCGGTGCAGAATACGGGGACGTGTGGCTTCCACAACGGATGGCGAGCGTTCATGAACTCGCGGATGACCTTCATTGCCTGTTCCGAAACGGGGAGTGTTCTTTGGACTCTCGTCTTTGCGATCTTCGCGGGAATCGTGACTTCGGAAGCCTTGAAATCGAAGTCACCGGGAACAAGCCGCAACCCTTCGGCCGGTCGAACTCCAACGTCGAGGGAAAGAAGCATGAGGGCATAGTCGCGCAATCCGCAATACGTGATCCTGTCGGGAGCCGCGAGCATTGCCTGTATCGTCTCTGTGTTCACTTCGACGAATCGCGGCGACGGCTTCCGCTTCCTCAGTCCTTCAAGGGGGTGACGGCCGGGAAGATACCCTTCCTGCCGCATCCAGTCGAAGAAACATTTGATGTAGGCAAAGGCGATATTGTACGTGTTCGGGTTGACGATCTTCCCGAGATAGGCGATGACTCCTTCTCGCGGACGTTCCCATGTCTCCGGATGTCTGGCGTAGAGGGGACGAAGCACCTTCCCGTATCCTGTGAGAGTGGCGGGAGAACGTCCTTCGGCTTTTTTGAGAAGAAGGAACCCCGAGATACACGCTTCCGGGCTATCGGGTACATCCTGACGAATCCGCAAGACCTGAGACATAAGTACGCCTCCTTATCAGAACATTCCCCGAAAAGAGAGAATCAGGCTTGCGGGAAAAATACACTGGTCGACTAGAGGAATAATCATCCTGTAATGGATATGTTTTCGCTACAATGATGTCTCTGTGTGATCCCGAGTCTTCACGCGTGACAACGGGGGAATCTTCTGATACGAACGAGTTCTTGCATTCTGCCCGGTCCCGTGTATAATACTATCGTTTTTCGCCCGGAGAGATGGCCGAGCGGTTGAAGGCGGTCGACTCGAAATCGACTAGGGGGCCCAAAAGCCCTCTCGTGGGTTCAAATCCCACTCTCTCCGCCATTACGCATCAAAAGGGAATCCGGATCAAACACCGGATTCCCTTTTTTTGAGAAACGTTTGATTTTGTCGATAAACGCTTCTTTGTGTTCGAGAAAACAGGACCACTTGCGGAACGATGTCGCTTTTTTCGAAGCCTGACGGAAAACCTGTTGCCGAAAAGCCCGGAATAGGATAAAATCTCAAATCGTTGCAGGCAAGATTTGTTTTTCCCGTTTCCCAATACGGAGAAGTGGCCGAGTGGTCGAAGGCGGGCGCTTGGAGAGCGTCTGTACCGCAAGGTACCGTGGGTTCAAATCCCTCCTTCTCCGCCAGATTTTGAATGCCTCCAAAAACAGTTTTTTGTGGGATTTTGGAGTGCATTGAAAAATACGAAAAAAGGCGCTTCCGCTTGGAAGCGCCTTTTTTCGTATTACGCTTGACGAATCGGCGCTGCATTTCTTGCGTCAAAGACGCGTCGCTGATTGTTCGCAACCACCGTGGGCTTTTCTTGCGGCCAACTAATTTTTCCCCAATCCACAGACAATGGCTCTCAGGACCGCTATAATTTTAACGGTTCCGTGGTCAGGAGGGTGCGTTATGGTGGAGACGGATTTCGTCGGTCAACTGGACGAGATATACGGCAGAGTTCACGAAGCTCTGGATTCGAGTCTTGCGATGATTTACTCTCTCCATAAGGCGGAGGAAGAGCGTCATCGCGAGATCCGGAAGGAAATCGCCTCTCTCCGGCGGGAGATCGCGGACGTCATCACCGCTGCGGAAGAATCTGACAAGTCGTACAAGGCAGCGCGGAATTCATTGATTCTCGCGGTGCGCTCCGGTTCTGAGGAAGATCAGCGCAGAGCGTACGAAAAAGCGGAGCAACTCATGCGCGTCAAGGGCACGCTCGAGGAAAGGGAGAAAAACCTCCAGGCGCAACGGGAGTTTCTGACGCGTGAGGAACGCCGGATTGCGGATATCCTCA
>CAYVKE010000090.1:0-13380 GCA_964451935.1 uncultured Synergistaceae bacterium
ATGATCCGCATCGCCGCGTCGCGTTTCGCAGGGTCCATCCTCTCTGCGGCGTCCCGCATCCCGACGGCGTCGCGTACAAGGTCGCCCGTCAGGAAGACGCTGCGATGCCGTTTCCGCAGTTTTTCCGCCATGTGCGGAAACGCGGTCGCCACAATATCGCACCATTTCATCCCGCTCTTGGGACCGTACGCGTAACACAGGAAGCGCGCCCCGTGACGCCGCGAGAGAAAACGTCCGAAGAGAAGATCGCCCCCCAACTGCGCCACGACATCGGCCGAACGGCGGGACATTTCGCGCAGCGTCGCGGAAAACGAAAGCGGGCCGATCACCGCGTCAACATCCATGGACCCCGCGATCGCGCGTTCCCGGCCGCTCGCGTACTGGCACGGAAGGATCCACAGGGTCACGGAATGACCTCGAAGCGCCAGCTCGGCCGCAAGCGGGCGGGTCCACCCCTGAAGCTCCCCGGGACCGTTCGTGAGCAGGGCGACTTTCATCGCGCCCGCCCCGCGCAGAGTTCCATGACGGACGTCGCCCAGAGCATCGCACCCCCGGTCCGTCCCATGAGAGCCTTCGTTCGCGCGATTGCGGCGTCCGCACGCGAGCGAAACGAGGGCTCGGTGATGTATCCGCGCAGGCTTTCCCCTACGGCGGCGGACGTGGCGCGATATTGCAGGTGTTCCGGGTAGATCTGCTCCCCCGCGAGAATATTCGGGAGCGAGACGAACGGCGTTCGCACGAGCAAACGATACAGCAGCGCGGAAAACCAGGAGATTCGATAGACGACCGTCATGAATTTTCCGAGCAACAGCGCTTCGACCGCCGCAGTGCCGCTCGCTCCGGCGACCGCACGGCAGACGGCCATGAGATCCCTGCCCTCTCCCTCGAACACCTCGATATCCCGGGCCTCGGTCCGGATCCGTTCTTTCCAGACCCCGGGCAATCCGGGCGCGATCGAGAGCATGGGACGCGCTCCCCACGAGCGGCTTTCCTCCGCTGCGGCCAGAAGAAGCGGCAGGAGGCGACGAATTTCGCTTCCGCGGCTCCCGGGAAGGAAGGCAACCGGAATTCCCTTCGATTCGTCCGCGACGTCGCGAAGGAGGTCTTCGGGGGGAACGTAGTTCTTCATCTCGTCCACAAGGGGGTGCCCCGCCCACGCGCTCCGGACGCCGTGCGACAGCAGAAACTCGTGTTCGAACGCGAAGAGCGGAAGGCAGAGGTCCACGCGGGCGGCGAGCGCTTTCACGCGGCCCCGGCGCCACGCCCAGACGGTCGGAGGCGCGATGTACGCGACGGGAACCGTATTGCCTCTCCGCCGGAGCGACGCGATCAGCGGAAGGTGAAAGTCCGGGCTGTCGATGACGACGACGCAGGAAGGCTTTCGGGCCTCGATCGCGTCAACGATGGCGCTCCGCAGGCGAAGGAGCCTCGGCAGTGCGGCGACGGCGTCGCGAATACCGAAAATTCCCAGTTCGCCCGAGGAAAAAAACGCTTCGCCGCCTTCGGCCGCTCCCTTTTCGCCGAGCATTCCCCACGCCGGTTCGTCGCATCCGAGAACTCTGAGGGCGCGAAGAAGCGTTGCGGCGTACTGATCGCCGGAGGCCTCGCCGCAACTCAGAAAGAGCGACATTCACACCTCTCCCGGTTCACGATCCGACGGCGCTCCGACCTGGGTCTTCCGGAAAAACGCCGACGACGGAAACGCCATATCGGGACGCGAGCGCCGCGCACGCCTCCGGCTCGATGACGATCGTCCGCCCCGCCTCCACCGCGAGACAGCCGACGCCGGATTCGCGCATGACCTCGAGCGTCGTCGTCCCGATGGTCGGAAGGTCGTAGCGCTCGTCCTGGTCACGGCGCATCATCTTGACCACGCACCCGCCCCCGTTTCGCAGGATCCGGCCCGCCCGGCGGATCATCTCGTCGGTTCCCTCCATCGCTTCGACCGCGACGACCGCGCCGTCGTGCGTCACGAGCGCCTGTCCGAAGGAAAGCGGGAGAAGCACGCGCAGGATGTCCACGCCGCAGAGGATATCGTTCCGTTCTCTCTCGTTCGGCTCCCGGCCGAAGAGGAACCCCTCGCGCGCGAGCAGGTCGGGAATCAGATCCCGATAGGGTATGACCGGAACTCCGAATTTCTCCACCGCGGAGAGGACAGACGCCAGGAGCGAATGGTCGTCGCGCGCGTTTGCGGTCGCCAGGACACGCTGTAGGACGGGGTCGAGCTTCTCGGGGGAGAAACAGAGTTCTTTCGGAACGCGTCCCGCGAGAACAAGCGCGCAGACGCCTTCCGCCTTCATGTCCGAAAGGGCCCATCCGAGATCGATGGAGGGAAAGGGCTTGACGACGCAGGGGATTTCGCCGAAAGATCCGGTTTCCCGACGCAGGGCGTAGACCACGGGGCGTCCGCCCCTTTCGGCGATGCGCCGCGCGATAAGCAGCGGCAGCGCTCCGTCCCCGGCGATAATCGCGATCGATTTGTCCACGTGAATCATTCCTCTCTTTTCCGGCGCACG
This sequence comes from uncultured Synergistaceae bacterium, assembly GCA_964451935.1. Lineage (GTDB taxonomy): Bacteria > Synergistota > Synergistia > Synergistales > Aminobacteriaceae > CALFXN01. Next base: position 2,517 of record CAYVKE010000090.1, read on the forward strand.
ATGGGATACATCTTCGTCGATGGTTCCGCCGGACTCTCCGCAAAACAAACGCCGCGGGGCTTCGTCCGGCCCATGTTCCGGGCGGCCTAGTCGGCTTTGCGGACGAATAGCGCTCCAAGCAACAGGAACGTCACGTTCGGCAGCCATGCCGCAACCAAGGGCGGGAGGTTCCCCGTCTCGCCGAGCGCCCTCGAAAACGACATGACGACGTAATACGCGAACACGATGATGATGCACAGGCCGAATCCTATGCCCGACCCGCCGCGCCGCGGCGTCCGGACGCCGATGCTCGCCCCGAGAACGGCGAGAATCATCGCGGACCACGGAACCGAGAGCTTCAGATGAAAGAGCACCCACAACGGCAGGAGATTCGCCCCCTGCGCCTTGAGGATGTTGATATGCGCCAGCAGTTCGATCGAACTCATTTCCGCCGGACGGCGCGACGCCTTCTCAAGCTGTTCCGGCGAGAGGTTGAGCAGCAGGCGCTGCCGGTCGAACCGGAACAGAAGATTCACCTTTCCCGCGTCCGCGACCTCGAACACCTCTCCCTGCTCGACCCACCACTCTCCGCTCCTCCAGGTTCCGCGCACCGCCGTGGAAATACGCCGCAACTTCCCGGCGTCGAACTCCTGGACGAGAATATCGCTCATCAGCCCTTCGCGCGGACGCAGTTTCCCGAGGTACAGCACCCGCTTGAGTTCCCCGTTCTGTTCGTCTTTCAGAAAGACGCGCTCCTTCAGGACGGACGGACGCTCCTGAAGGATCTCATATTTCATGAGATTTTCCGAGGCCCTGTTGGAGAACGGGACAATCGTTTCGTTCCCGATGAGCGACAGCATCGCAAGCACCGCGGAGACTCCGAGCACGGGACGCAACACCCGGCGGAACGAAATGCCCGCCGCCTGGATCGCGACGATTTCGCTGTTGACGGACAACCGGCCGAAGGTCAGCAGCGTCGAAAGAAGCGACGACATCGGGACCGTCAGCAGAATGACTTCCGGCAGACGGTACACGAACAGCCTCGCGACGACCATCAGAGAAACGCCCTTTTCGATAATGAGATTCGCGGCCTGAAAAAGAAGGTCCCCGGCTATGAAGATGATGGTGAACGCCATAATGCCGAAAAAAAACGATCCGGCCAGCTCGTTCAGAATGTACCGGTCCAGGATCTTCGCGCCCGGAATCCTCCGGATTCCGTCGGTGACGGAAAGAGCCTTGCCCCCGATCGATTTCACTTCCGTTCTCCCGTCGTTTCTCTCCGTGCTTCCGACGAAGCCTCCGGGCGTTTCGACTCCGCCGCAGGCGCTCCGTTGATGCACAGGATGCGCTCCGCGACGTCCCTGACGGCTCCGTACCCTCCCGGGTGCTCCGCGACGTAGCGGGCGGAGGCGCGAACCTCCCCGACTGCGTCCGCCGGCGCGCAGCCCAGGCCCACCCAGCGAATGCAGTCGAGATCGTTGAGATCGTCTCCGACGTAGGCGATTTCGTCGCGTGTCATCCCGAGCTTTTCCGCAAGTTCGACAAGGAGTCTGAGTTTGTCTTTCACGCCGTTGAAGAGGAGATGGATTCCGAGTTCTCCCGCGCGTCTCGCGGTGGACGCCGAATATCGGCCGCTGAGAATGGCCGTCTCCACGCCGGAAGCCCGGAGACGATGGATCCCCATGCCGTCGCGGACGTGGAAGCGTTTGAATTCGTTGCCGGAACCATCAAGAAAAATGGAACCGTCGGTCAGCGTCCCGTCGACGTCAAGCACCAGAAGTCGAATTTTCGCGCTCATCCGGCCGTCTCCCGGTCTCTTCCCGCTCTTTCACTGCGGACGCCCCGCCCGAGTGCCACAAAGCGACTCCTCGTTTCGATTCGCGGACGAAGTCGATGATGTCCCGCACGGCGGCATCCGCATCGTCCGATTGCAGGGAATCCACGGCCTTCCGGAACGGGAGGCCGGAGCGGTACAGATGATGGTACGCATCCTTGATGTTTCTGCGTTGCTCCCTGTCATATCCCGAACGCTTCAGACCGACGACGTTCAGCGCCTCGATCTCGGCGGGATGACCGTCGACCATAAGGAAGGGAGGAATATCCTTCACGACCTTGCTGAGTCCCCCGACCATGCAGAGCTTTCCCACGCGCGTAAACTGGTGGACTCCGGCCATTCCCCCGATAACCGCCCCGTCTCCAACGGAAGAGTGCCCCGCGAAACCGGCCTTGTTCGCCACGGTGACGTTCTTTCCGATGGTGACGTTGTGCGCGACATGGACGCCTTCCATGAGGAAACAGCCGGCGCCGACGGAGGTGCAGGTCCCCACGCCGGTCGAACGGTGAATCGTCACGCTTTCGCGGAGGATCACGCCGTCGCCGATGCGGACCCACGTCTCTTCGCCCTTGAAGTCATGATCCTGGGGTTCGCCCCCAAGCACCGAGTTCTCCGCGACGGTGCAATTCCTGCCGATTTCCACATAGTCCCGGACGCGCACGAACGCCGCGAGTTTCGTTTCTTCGCCGATCGTCACGTTTCCGGAGATGACGCAGTACGGTCCGACCTCCACGCCGTCATGCAATACGGCTCCGTCAGCCACTATAGCCGTCGGGTGAACGAAAATCGTCATGCGGGATCATTCCTCTTTTTTCTTCAGTTTGTACGCCGCCATGAAGCTCATTTCCGCCTCTGCGGCGATGTCATCCCCGACCCGTCCGATCGTCCGGACCTTTCCCATCATCCCGCGCACCTTGATGAGTTCGCCCGTCGTGATCAGCTGATCCCCGGGACGGACGGGTTTGCGGAACTTCGCCTTTTCGATCATGGTCAGGTAGGTGACCAGCCCCTCGGAACCGGGACGAAGCGCGAGCATCATCGCCGCCACCTGCCCCATGGCCTCCAGAACGAGAACCCCGGGCATCACGGGCTCCGAAGGGAAATGTCCCGGAAAGAAGGGTTCGTTGATCGTGACGTTCTTGAGCCCCACGACGCGGGTTTCGCTGTACTCCAGTATCCTGTCGACCAGAAGGAACGGGAATCTGTGCGGCAGGCTTTTCAATATCGTGTCGATATCGTACATGATGCACGCCTCCTTATTGGCGAAGAGTAAGCGCCTTCAGGGCATGAACGAGACGGAGGTGCATTTCGTGTCCCGCCCTGAACGCGACGATGCGCGCCCTCACCGGTCGTCCGACGAGGACCAGGTCTCCGATAAGATCCAGCACTTTGTGTCGAACAGGTTCGTCCGGAAAGCGAAGGCCTCCCTTCGCCTGTATGCTTCCCGGATCATCTCCGAAAACAGTCGCGTTCTCAAGGGATCCCCCGCGGGCAAGTCCGCGCCGAAGGAGCGCTTCAATCTCGGAAGCCAGCGCGAACGTCCGCGCTCCGGCAAGTTCCCGTTCGAACGACTCCGGGTCCGGTCGGATCGAAAACGCCTGTGTCCCGATATCAGGAATCGACGGATATTGAATGACGTAATCGATCCGGAAGTCATCCGACGGAAACGCGGCGATACACCGTTTCCCTTCCTCATCCGACAGGGCGATCGGGACAGGAGGGACAAGCGGTTTCGAATATCCGCCGCGCGCCTCGATTCCGGCGTCCCGCATCAGCCGGACCCATCGCGCGGAACATCCGTCAAGAGCGGGAATTTCCAGAACGATTCCATCACCGTCCCGGGTCCCCTCCGAATCAACGGACACATCCGGGGCGTCAGCGTTCCCAACATGTATCGTCAGGGAATCCAACGCCAGACCTCCGACGGCGGCCAGAAGGTGCTCCGCCGTTTTCAACCGGACGCCTCCCGGAAAAAGCAGGTCCGTCCCCCGCGATGTTCCCGAAGGGACCGCGTCTTCTATAGCATATTCTCCCCGCCGGAAGACGAAATGTATCCCGTGGGCGCCGCGATTCGGGGAAAGACGCACGAACGCATACGCCCCCGTGTGGAGTCCCCGTCCTTCGCAGCGAACCTCGCGGGCGATGGTCCGGCGACCGGTCATGGATCGGCCCTCATATCGCCGCAGCCTTCCCCCCGGAACGCGCGTCCTTCTCTTCTCCCGACGTTTTGTCCGAGGGCGAATCGGCCGGGAAGACGCCGGATTCGCCTTCAGCTCCTCTTTCCAGCCGTTTGACGCGGTCAAACAGGTCGGGAAGTTTTTCCATGAGCGCGTACACCTTGAACGTCTTGCGATGGTCGCGGGCCGGGAAACCCGACACCGTCGTTCCGGGAGGGACATCTTTCGTCACTCCGGCGTTTCCGGCGATCTGGGCGCCTCTTCCGATGCGGACATGATCCTTGATGCCGCTTCGCGCCGCGAGCACGACTCCGTCTTCGATCACGACGCTGCCCGCTATCCCCGCCATTCCGACGATAATGCAGTCCTTTCCGATTTCGACGTTGTGCGCAATGTGGACATGGTCATCGATCTTCGTTCCGTCGCCTATCGTCGTGTCGCCGATCGTTCCCCGGTCGATCGTGGTGCATGCGCCGATCTCGACGAACGATCCGATATCGACGCCGCCGAGCTGGGGTATTTTCACATGTCCTTCCGGAGCGGGCTGAAAGCCGAACCCGTCCGCGCCGATGACCGTTCCGCCGTGTATCAGGACATTCCGCCCTATCGAGCAACGATCCATGACCGCGACGTGCGGCTCAATCACCGTGCCGTCCGCGACGCGACACCCTCGCCCGACGGAGACGTGCGAAAGGAGACGGACCCCGGCCTCGATCACGGTTTCGTCGTCGATGCTGCAGAACGGTCCGACCCAGGAATCCCGATGCACGGACGCGTTCGACGATACGGAGGCCGTCGGATGGATCCCCCGCCGATCATCGTCCCGAGCGAGAAAACCGGCGAAGAAACGCAGAATATCCGGAAGAAGCGATTTGGCGTTTTCGAGGACGACGCCTTCGCGTCCGGCCCGGAAAAGAGCGGACGGGGCGATGACCATCGCGTCATCCGACAGCGCCTCCGCAATTCTTGCGTCCCAAAGAATGCATATGCTCTCCCCGTCGGCGTCTTTCGGAACGGCAAGCTTCCCGACCATTCGTTCCGGATCCCCGTTAACACGTCCGCCTGTGTCGCGGGCTATATCGGCAAGAGAGATTTTCTTCGACAGGTCCATGCGCACCCTCCTTGAACGCTGTAATGATAGAACGCAATCACATTGCGGCAACCGATGCGCTCAAAGGTTGCCGATCAGCCGGAGGCTCAGCGAGTCCGCATCGCGTTCGTCATAGTGCAATTCGATCGAAATATGCTCGTTGATGCGGACGCCGAGTCCGATGTTGTGCTCGTTGTCGGTGTTCATCCGCCACCACAGATAGGGACGCCCTATATCCTGACGGGTCCGCGCCTTCCACCAAAAGACCCCGCCCGGATAGGTCACTTCTCCTCCGATGCTGAAGGCGGGGAAGAGGTTCCATTCCGCCCCGTAGCGGCTTTCAAGGTGAAAATCGTTCGCCAGGACGATCCATTCGGCATACAGCTCGACGTCCCATCCCGACCAGGGGAGCGCCTTCCGCCCAACGTGAAGTCCGAATTCCGGGTACCGGTCATCCGTCCCGAGATATGTCGCCGCCCACGCGCGAAGGATGTACCTGCGGCTCTCCACATCGGCGTCGATCCGGGAAATCTGTTCGGGAACGAAGTCGGCATGAACCTTCGCCCTCGAATTCACCACCGTGTTTCTGTCGGAAAGCCGGAACTCCGCCATCCGTTCGATGTCCGACGCGTGTTTTTTCGCCCACAGGACCGGGATCCCGATGACCGGAGACATTCCCTTCAGAAGGGCTTCGTTGAGGTCGGATCGCAATATGACGGGAAGAGAGGACGAATAGACTCTCGGGACGACGGCAAGCACAAGCGGCTGTTCCGGCGAAAACGCGACCTGCAGGTTGCATCGCTCGTTCCGTTTCCCTTCGGGACGAGGCGTCGTTATGCGGGCCAGAATCGTGATCGTCCAACCGGGCAAAACCGGTGCGAGAAGCCGCCGTATTTCATCTCGAAGCGCAGCATCGGCCCAAGAAAGCGCCGTGACGGGGAATCCCGAAAGCAGGGACGCTATCTTCGCCGAAATTCCGTCGATATCCCGGAGAAACCACGGCCGAACCGCGTCGGAAAGAGGAGGGACGATGCATTCGACATCCCAATCCGTAATGATCTGCGGAGAAAACGACGCGACCGGAATGTTCTGCTCTTCTTCCACCGTGACCCGAAATCCCGGGAACAGGCGCTCGGAAACGACACGGAGTATCTCAAGCCGGGCGTCGCCAATGCCGTCGCTTGACATCTCCCGCCATACGACGGAAAGACTCCGCGCCGCGCTTTGTCCGAGCCATTCCGGAAGCCCAAGGATGCGGACTCCCGGCAGTCCGTCGCCCGGAGCGCTTTTTTCGGGGAGATTCGCAGGTTCGGCGGCGAACGCATACGGGACAAAAAGAAGGGCCGCAGTCAAAAGAAGGACCACAGCCCATGATCGCAATGCTATCGTTCCGGAAGGGTCTCTAGAACATCTCCCCGAACCCAAAGTGCGTCCTGCTCTCGAATTGGCCTTCGGCGATATCGAAACGAATATTCCCTATGGGCGTCCGGACACGCACGCCGAAACCCCATGCGTCATACAGATCCGAGAGGCTGTACGAACCGTCGCTGCCCCATGCGTTTCCGGTATCATAAAACAACACCAAATTAAACGTCTTGTCGACGGGAATTCTGAGTTCCAGATTCGCGAGGAACATTTCGTCACCCTCGAACTGGCCGCCGTCGTATCCGCGAAGCGTGGACGCGCCCCCGATGGAATACCGGCCCGCCGTCGGAAGCTTCCCGGAAGAGAAGCCAGCCTTCACCCGCGCCGCGAAAATCGCGGGATTGTCTTCGGTAATGAGACTTGTTCCGCTAAAATATTCCGTGATTCCCTTGATCGGCAGATAGTACCGTCCTTGAATCCAATACTTCGTATAGTTATAGTCGCCGCCGAGGAAATCAAAGGCCTGCTCCACGCTGAGGTCGATGACGTCTCCCTTGGGATAGCTCAGGTATTCGTCGAGATTGTTGCGGGTCAGAGTCCCGAGGACCGAGAAGGTCGTCCCCGAATCGAGGTCGTCGCTCGTTATTCCGGTCTGATACTTCTTATCGGAGACCTCGACGTCCTTCCATTCCAGCGTGACGAACCAGCTCAGTTTGGAATCATGCCGGAATTTCTTTCCGGCGCCGAAGAAGACTCCCTTTTTGTTCTCGTCGTATTCCAGCTGCTTGATGCCTTTTTTGTAGTAGTTCACATCGTCATAATACTGCTTGTAGATTCCCGCCTTCCATGCATACGTCTTCTCGTCCATGAAAGGCTGCGTGTACGTAATCCAGTAGCGTTCGTTATCCCCCGCCTCAAAGCCGAGATTGACGTTGTGTCCCAGTCCTCTCCAGTTCGTGTCCGTATAGTCCAGGCCGCCGGACCAGCCGCTTTCGGAGCCGTGGCTTACGGAGAAGCCGAAATGTCCGGTTTTCTTCTCGACGACCGTCAGGACGATATTGAGAACCGAAGGATCCTCGCTCGGTTCAAAGCCGACGTTCACATCCTCGAAATACCCCAGCCCCTGCAATTTCCCGAGGGAATGACGAAGACGCGTCGAATTGAACAGGTCCCCGCTCTTGAGCTTCAGTTCCCGCTGGATGACAAAGCTTTTGGTCCGCTTGTTTCCCTGGATGATGATGTCGCCGACCTTGGGCTCGAGGATGGACACGGAAATGACTCCGCCGTTGATCTGTACGTCGGCGACCTTGACCATCGTGTACCCGTCCTTGCGATAGTGCTCCTGAATCCGTTCCAGGTCATGCCGGAAGAAAACCTGGTTGAAGACGTTGCCCGGAACGGTGAAGACGAGTTTATTAAGTTGCTCGCTCGTGTAGACGGTGTTCCCTTTGAAATCGATACGCTCCACGACCGGGTTTTCCTTCACGATAAAGGTGACGGCGGCGCCGCCCGCCAGGGATTTCAGATCGACGTCGACAAACGAAAAGAAGCCGAGTCCGTAGATCGCTTCAACGTCCTTCTGCAACTGCGCCCGATCGAGAGGTTCTCCGACCTTCGTCCGTACGGCTGCAAGAACGTGTTCGGGAACGACATGCTCCGATCCTTCGACGGATAAAGACGATACGAGCGTTTCCGCTATCGCCGTCCCAGTGAGGGAACACAAAACTGCAAAAACCAGGAAGGACCCCAGAAGCAGTCCCCTCCCCCATAAAAACCACGGGGATTTCGTCAACAGCAATCTCTCCTTCCAGAAACCGGGTTCATTTCCGCCGGGACGAACCAGCCGGCGTTTCGCTTCGGTCAATGCGAATTGCAGGCTCCGAATTACGCAGCGCCTTTTGTCCCAGTTGAACCAGCGAATATATCATCTCTCCCGTCACAACCGGCTGCGATTTCGCAGACAGGCTCTCGCGTCCGGCCCGCTCGGTCAGTTTCCCGCTCACATCCCGCTCTTTCCGGTCCACTGCGGAAACACGCGTTTCGGCGTTTCCGACCCCGTCGTTACGTGCATCCGACGGCGCGAATACCTCGCGCGAAGAGCCCGCATTCGCTTCGCTCAGGCTTTTTCTGAGAGCGGACAAAAGCGTCCGCTCATCCGTTGTCACCCACTCAAGAACCGGAGCGGTCCGAATCGCAATCTTGCCCGGCTCCTGGACAATCGTCACGGGGTTCGCAATGGGCGCCGCCGTAATGAGCAGAAGAAGCGCCGCAACGAACGCAGCCCGCGTCGATCGAAACGCGAGGATGTGCATCCGTTTCCCGTTGCCGTCCTCCTGCGCCGCCGCCCAGAGTTCCTCCCGGGCAAGATCCATTTCGGCCTTGGCGCATTCCATTTCCATCAGGGCATTTTCCCACGATTTCGCGCGGCAGGCAAGCAAGCATCGCTCCAGCCACCTCGTGACCCTTTGTATGCGTCGTTCCACGGGCATCATCCCCGATACGATGAGATATATGCATTCCTGCACTATCCCTTATCCCGGATCACGCCCTTTTTGTGGCGTCTTCGATGCCGAGCCAGGCGCGGAGTCTTGAGACGGCATTGCGCCGCAAGCGATAGACGTGACTGATGTCGAGAGACTTCTCCCGGGCGACGTCACGAACATCCTTTCCTTCCATCAGCAATGCGCGAACGACTCCGGCCTCCCGATCCGGAAGGTGCGTAATCGCCTCCGCCACGCTCAGCGCGGCATCCATCGCATCCTCGGCAGGATCTTCACGAATCTCCAGAAATTCGTCGTCAACCGGAATGGGCGCTCTCGCTTCCGAGCGCTGAAGAAAATTGACCATTTGTCCCCGGATCCGATAAAAGGCATAGGTCGTAAACCGGAATTTTCGTTCAGGGTCAAAGTTGTCGACGGACTTGATCAACGCGAGCATGCCTTCCTGAATCAAATCGGCATGAGAAGAGGCGGAAACTCGAAATTTGCGGGCAAGCCAGAAGACGAGAGGACGATATGCGATAATCAGGGCTTCTCTCGCTTCCATATCGTCGCGTCTGCATCGTTCCCACAGCGCGGCTTCTTCGGAAGGATCGAGAGACGGGGTGGCGGAATTTTCATGGACCGGCACGGAGCCACCTTCTTTCGGGAACGAAGACGTTTAAAACCGTGGGATATTGTATCAGGAGCGATGAATCAGGGGAAGCGTCATTACAGATGAATGGGAATGAGGGCAGGATCTCCCGAACCGTCGAGAAGGTGAATCCTGTCGTTGCTGAACGACAGCGAAAAACGGCCGTGGCGTTCCTCCACTCCGGTGATCGACGCATTGTCGATACGCATCTTCCACGCGACCGACGACGGTATGCCGAGCAACGCGACGAGCGCGGCGCGGATCACGCCCCCGTGGCTGACGACAAGCGTCCGCCCGCAAGGCATTTCGTGCGCCAGGACGTTGCGCGTTCGTTCAACTGTATGCGCGAACGATTCGCCGCCGTCCGGCGTCACCGAAGCGGGGTCCGCCTTCCACTGCTGATACAACTCCCCGTAATGCGTCTCGATCTGGAAGATGGATTTGCTTTCCCATTCGCCGAAACTCATTTCCGCAAGGGCCGTCTGAACGGAGTAATCGCAGTCCGGTTGACGGGAGAGAAAGGCCGCAGCAGTCTGAAGAGCGCGAAGAAGCGGACTGCCGATCACTCTCTCGGGACGCCATTCCCGAAGGCGCCGGGCCGCTCGTCCGACCTGCATCATTCCTTCTTCGTTCAACGGGATATCGACGTGTCCCTGAAAACGAAGCTGGTCATTCCATTCGGTCTTCCCATGACGCAAAAACAGGATCTCGCGTCGGCACACGCGCACCCCTCCTCCGGAAATAAAAAAAGCCCCTCAAAGGGGGCAAAAAACTGGAGCCGGTGTCCAGATTCGAACTGGAGACCTGCGCATTACGAGTGCGCTGCTCTACCAACTGAGCTACACCGGCTTTTCAGAAAAAATGGCGGTCCCAACGGGATTCGAACCCGTGTCACAGCCTTGAAAGGGCCGTGTCCTAGGCCACTGGACTATGGGACCGCATTGGTGAGCCGTGCGGGGATCGAACCCACGACACCCGGATTAAAAGTCCGGTGCTCTACCTGCTGAGCTAACGGCTCACGCGACAAGGGCGTTTTGCTTTCCCCATGTCTTCGACAGCTCAGAAAGTATAAACACCGAAACCGGTGGTGTCAAGGGTCGCCGCACAAGACTCGGGTATTCTATCACGCCGGTCAATTGATGGCTAGTAGGGATACGAGAAGCCTGCATTTTCGACCGGTTTATGGTCCGTCCGGTGCCTGTTTTTTGAGGCGTTTTCGCCCTTTCCCGCTCTTTTGTATCCCGACATTGCCGCCCCGAAGGGAGAGTAATGTCAATGGAAAACGTC
>CAYVKE010000091.1:0-13175 GCA_964451935.1 uncultured Synergistaceae bacterium
GCGTCAGTCCGGAGATGGAATTCGCCCACAGCGTGACGCCGTCGGAATAGACCTTCGCGGAGATGCCGATGTCCGTCACGGAGACGACCTGCTGCGCATCACTCCAGTACTCGCCCTTGGAATCCTGCGCGGTCAGAAGGAAGAGGCCCTTCGCATCGGCTGCGAGTTCGCGCAGGTCGACGGCGCGGCGGGCCGTCTCGTTGAAGGGGGCGTCGATGCGCGCCTCCTTCTTCGCGACGAGTCGGGAGAGGTCCTTGGGAATGAGTTCGTAATTCTGCGGACGCAGTGCGAGCGGGATGTTGTTCTCATAGAGCCGCCACAGCGTCAACGTGATTGCCTCCATGTTCACCGTTTCGATCGGGATTCGCAGCTCTCCGGTCGGGGAGAGGAACGTCCCCGATGCGGGGAAGTTGATGGCCGGGTCCATATCGGGGAAGATGAACGCCTTTTTGAATTCCGCCTGAAGGGGCTTCCCCTGCTGGGCGGGAAGTCCTTTCCGGACGGTGACCGTCACCCGCTGGCGCGGTTTGAAATCCCCCTGGATCGAAAAACCGTTATACTCTGGTTCCACGGAGAAATCCATTTTCGGGGAAAGCTCGATGAACCGCGGGAGCGAACGCATGTCGGGCGGAACGGAGGTCGAGAAGAAGATTCCGCTCTTCTCCGGATAGCGGGACTGCGGATTGGCCTCGCGGATGTCGAGTTCCCGCGAGATGGCGAGTTCCTGTTTCACGGGGGTTTCGAGCCCCATCGGACCGACCGATCCGACGAGTCCGGGCGCGATATCGACGACGACTTTCGGTCCCTGATATGATTGCGTCGTCACCACGACGGTCGGAGTTGGGACGGATCCGCGAACCGAGTAGGAGAGGTACTCCCCCTTGTCGTTCAGGATGTTCAGGAATCCCCGGATGCGGACGGGCGAGACCGGCATGGAGAACGACAGCTCGATGACGACGTTGTTGTTCTGCGTCAGGTCCACCTGCCTGGCCTTCAGGAAACGCAGGGGATCGGTGTAGAATTCGAACATCTGTCTTCCGGCGATCAGGCGGCCGCTCGCATCGCGCAGGTTTTCGTCCACGAGAATCCGGTACTTCGTCGCCCTCGCGAGGGTGGAAAGCGGCGTGAAGACGAACGTCGCGGGGTCGGTCCACTTTCCCTCGCCCGCGAGCCAGGGGGCGGCGATCAGCGGAAATTTTTCCGGGGCGACGGGTTTGTTGACGAGGTTCTTGTCAACCACCGGAGCCGAAAACGAGACGCGTAGCGTCGGCCGTCCCTGGACCAGTCCCACGGGCGAGAACGACGCGACGGTGAAATCGCCTCCGGCCGCGGGACCCGCGTACAGGGGATGCGGGGCGCAGGCCAGGATGATGGAGACGCAGAGCGTTCCGAACAGCTTCAACCAGGTGGACACGGTAAGACCCCCTTCTTTCGTCTGAATGTCATATCCCGATTCTGTTCGTATTATACGCAAAAAAGCTTCGGAAAGGGGTGCACGTCGATGAATTCAAAACCGTTTCCCGTTCGGGGCGTCGTTTTCGACCTCGACGGAACGATTGTCGACAGCGAGGAAAACTATTTTCAGGCCGATGTGAGAATCCTCGCGCGCAGGGGAGCGATGCTGACCAGGGAGCACAAGGCGCGCTTCATCGGGTGCGGAAACCGGGATATCATGGAACGCTTCATCGGGGAGTTCGGCCTTCCCGACACGCCGGAGAGGCTTCTTGAGGAGAAGAACGAGGAATACCTGGTCCTGGCGCGGGAGAATACCGTCGTATTTCCCGAAATGCGCGTTCTGATCGAGGAGCTTTCATCCCGCGGCATTCCCATGGCCGTCGCGTCCGGATCGTCGCCGGTCGTCATCTCCGAGATACTCCGGATGACGCGGCTGCACCCGTACTTTTCCGCGGCGGTGTCGTCGGAAGACGTCCCGAACGGCAAGCCGGAGCCGGATGTCTTTCTCGAGGCGGCGCGAAGGATCGGAGCGTCGCCCGAAGAGACGCTGGTCGTCGAGGACTCCGTATACGGCGTCATGGCCGCGAAAAGGGCGGGAATGCGGTGCGCCGTCGTTCCGACGTTTCCGGGGCCGCCCCTCGATCCGGCGTTGCTTGCGGCGGACTATGTCGTCAGTGCGGGAATGCGCGATTTCCGCGCTGCGGACCTGCTTCACTGGGTGGACGGTCAATAAAGCAGGCGGCGGAAACCCCGAAAAGGGGGCTCCGCCGCCTGCTGCGCCCGCATTACCCGGAACGGTCGTTGCGTCGCGTCAGGACACCAGTTTCGTGATGTCGGCCGCAAGCCGGGAGATCCACGGAAGCAGATCGCGGATGACAGCATCCGTGAAACGGACGGAAGGTCCCGCGACGGAAAGGCATACAGTCGCCTTGCCCCTGGGGTAGAAGATCGGCACGGCGATCGACGTGATCCCTTCCTCCCGTTCTCCGTAGCTGATGGCGTATCCGTTTTCCCGGATGCCGGCGAGATTCTTCAGAAACGCATCCCGGTCGACTATCGTCGCCGCCGTGATCGGGTACGCGTTTGCGATCTCGCGTTCGACGATCTCCGGCGACGAGTAGGCCAGAAGACACTTTCCGGCAGCTCCGGCGAACAGGGGGAAATGATCCCCCGGACGGACCACGCACCGCATGCTGAGCAGACTCGGAACGTGTTCGTAGCACACGCGGCTTTCCCCCTCGAAACCGTAGAGGGATACGGCTTCTTTGGTCGCGTCGCGGATCTGGACCATGAAGGGATAGGCGACCTTCTGAATGCGGAAATGCGCCCGCGCCACGCATCCGACGGAATACGCCCGGCTTCCCAGGGAGTACGTCTTGTCGGCGTTGCGATCCAGGAATCCCGTTTTCTGCAGCGTCGATACGATGCGGACGGTGGTGGACATCGGAAGATCCATTTTTCGGGCGATCTCCATGAGCGTGAGCGCGCTTTCGTCCAGCGTGAAACACTGCAATATGGTCAGGGCGCGTTCCACGGAACGGACGGAATCTCGGGTTGTTTCGGATGCCATGAATGAACCTTCCTTTCAGAAATCGCCGCGCAGCTCTGCGTCGCCCCGAAACCTGGGGCGGGGACTTTCCGGACGAAAAACCCGAATCCGGCCTTTTCGTCCGGAAACCGATAAGCACCGATTATACTATACGGCTCGCTCCGGGCGCCCTTTCCGCGGGTTACGCGCGTTCCGTGAAAAACCGGCACGCCGTTTCGAACATATAATCCGTCGGCGGCGTGACGCCGGTCCAGAGGCGGAACGCTTCCGCGCCCTGATACACCAGCATCCACAGTCCCGAAAGCGTCCGGCATCCGCGCTTCTTTGCCTCGACGAGCAGCCGGGTCTCCTTCGGGTTGTAGATGACGTCGCATACGACGTGATCCGGCCCGAGGACGGACGTGTCGAAAAGGACGTCGTCAACCTTCGGGAACATCCCGACCTTCGTCGCGTTGATGACGACCTCCCGTTTGGCCACAGCGTCCCGGATCGACTCGTCCGTCATCTTCCGGATCGTGCATACGCCGGGGAAGTGGGCGTCGAGATGCTTCCTGAAATTCTCCACATGGGGCGAACTCTCGTCGCGGCAGAGAACGAGAATCGTCCTGACGCCCTTGCTCGCCAGAGAGCACGCTATTGCGGATGCGGCTCCACCGGTTCCGAAAAGGACGTATTCCAGGTTCGGAACGTCAAGTTTCATCTGGTCGGAGAGCGATCTGACGAACCCTTCCCCGTCGGTGTTGTGTCCGGTCTTCCTGCCGTCCGCGTCGACGGAGATCGTGTTGACCACTTCCGTATAGCGCGCCGACTCCGCCAGCGCGTCGAGGTATTTCGACACCTTCGCCTTGAAGGGCATCGTCACGTTGGCGCCTGCGATGTGGAACGCCTGCATGTTCCTGACGACGGTTTCCAGGTCGCCGTCCGGGATTTCGTACGGCGAATAGAGGCAATCCATCCCGAGCTTCCGGAAGACGTGGTTGTGCATCCACGGCGACGCTGTGAAGCCGAGAGGATTGCCGAAAAGCGCGAAAAACCGCGTCGTGACGCTCGGGACGAAGATCGGGCCTTCCTTTTCCGCTGCGATCTGTTCCATTCCAGTCCACTTCCTTATGGTATGGGATGTTGTGCTGCGCCTTCCTCTGCGCCCGGGCCGGCCGTCAGCGCACGAGGAACAGCGTAATGATCGGGAACGCCGTTATCAGGATCAGCGCAAGGCCGAAGGCGATCATGAACGGAATCGCCTTCCTCGCTATGTCGAGTACGGGGAGGCCTGTTATGGCGGAAGCGACGAAAAGGTTGATCCCCACAGGCGGGGTGACGAATCCGATCGCCAGGTTGACCACGAGGATCATGCCGAAGTGGACCGGATCGAACCCGACCGACACGACGAGCGGGAGAAGAATCGGGGTGAGGATAAGGATGGCGGGCCCCGTGTCCATGACCATGCCGACGACGAGAAGGAACAGGTTGATGACGATGATGACGGAGACTTTGCCGGAGAACGTGCTCGATATGATCTGGGCGACCGTCTGGGGCGCCTGCATCATCGTGAGGACGCGTCCGAACGCGGTCGCGGCGGCCAGGATGAAGAGGATCGGCGCGTACGTCGCGACGGATTCCTTGAAGATGTCCACGGCGTCTCTGAGTCGGATCGTCCGGTAAACGAAGCAGCAGACGAAAAACGCGTAGAAGACGGAAATCGCCGCAGCTTCCGTGGGAGTGACGATCCCTCCGTAGATTCCGCCGAGGATGATGACGGGCGTCAGGATCGCCCAGAAGCTTTCGGAGAAGACCTTCATGAACCCCTTCGCCCGCAGCTCGTTGCAAAATGCGCTCAGCCGTTCCGTATCCTCTCCGCGGGTCTTGCAGTAGTACCATGCGTAGACCATGAGGCACACGCCGATCAGGATCCCGGGGATGATTCCGCCGATGAACATATCGCCGACGGACACGCCGGAGGAGAGACCGTAGAGGATGAACGGAATGCTCGGGGGGATGATGACGCCGAGTCCGCCCGACGTCGCCACGAGCGCCGTGATGAATGTCTTGTCGTAGCCGAGGCTGACGAGAAGCGGAATTGTCATCGCGCCGATCGCCGCGGTCGTCGCGGGCGCCGACCCGGAGATGGCGCCGTAGAACAGACACGAAACGACGACCGCTATCGGCAGGCCGCCCGTTCGGTCGCCCAGGAAGAAGGAAAACATGTTGAAGATTTTCGCCGAGACGCCTCCGCGGGCCATGATGACGCCGGAGAGGACGAAAAGCGGTATCGCCAGTATCGGCGTGGAATCGACCCCTCCGACCATCTGCCGGACGATGAACTGGACGTTTGCGGCGAACGCGGGATCAAGGAGCTTTGGAAGGATCGAGACCATCCCCAGGGTGATTCCCACGGGGATGCACAGGATCAAACCGAAGGCGAAAAAAGAAAAGACGGTGGCGAGCACGGTGATTCCTCCTTATACGGCTTTCTTCCCGGGAGAGCGGAAGAAAAGGCCGAAAAAGTTCTGCAACGTGCGGATGATGGCGAGGAAGAATCCCACGGCGGCGGAACCGTAAATCGTATACATTGGAAGTTCGAGGGCCGGGCTGCTTTGGCCGCTCCGGATCATCCCGACGGTGACGTTGACGGCTCCCTGCAACATATAGACGAAGAAAACGAGCATGACGATTTCGATGATCGCGAGGTTCAGCTTCTGCGCCCAGCGGGGCAAATGGACCAGAAGCATGTCGATCTTGATGGACGATTTCCGTTTGAGACAGAAACTCAGGCTCAGGAACGACGACCAGACGAAGAAATATCGCGTGATCTCCTCGGCCCACGACGGCGAATCGTTCATCACATAGCGCATGAAGACGGAGTACCCCATGACGATGCTGATGAGAAACAGCATGATCATGAGGAGAACCTCCTCGAAACTCTCATCGAGCCATTTGAGAACCTTCAATGCCTCATTCCCCCTTCCGGATATTGCGGAGCGCCCGGCCTGCCGCGCAACCCGGCGCCGTCAGACGCCGGGGCGAGCGAATCCGGTCCCGAAAATCAGAACGTTACGCGTCGTCCCTCCTCGGCGGAGAGATACGCCGCGTAGATGACCCTGATCGCGTCGCAGGCGAGTTCGAAGTCGGACATGGGCCGTCTGCCGGTCGCGGCGCACTCCATGAAGTCCTGGAACTGCCCGGCGTATCCCCGCAGAACCTCTTCGGCGACGAAGGCCTTCTGCCAGCCGGTCTTCCCGGGAAGCATCTCGGAAATATAGACGTTCTCGAGCCCTTCCTCGTCAAGCATGTAGGTGCTGAGGTTATCGGAAGGCGTGATCCGGCAGTGCAGGGTCGCGTCGTTCGCGTACACCTCGACGTAATTCGTCGTTCCCCCGAGCATTGTGTCGCCCGCGATGACCAGGGCCTTCGTCCCGTCGGTGAACGTGATCGCGACGGACGCGTAATCCTCGACGTCGACGGGGCGGAACGCGATGTGCCGGTGCTCGTGCTCGCTCAGCGACGGCGTCATTCGCCCCGTGTCGCAGAGAACGCTCTCGACGCCGATTTCGACGCCGCGGGCGCGGGCTTCCTCCCGCTTGAGCCACAGGATGCCGCCGATCGGATGACACCCGACGCGGATGAGCGAGCCTCCGCCGGTTTTGTCCCACTGGCCGGCGACGGGGGACGACGAGCCTTTGAGGCTTTCCTCCCCTTTCATGAAGAGGATCCGGCTTTTCTTCGCGCGGATGATCTCCGCGGCCTTCAGGATATTCGGGGAGTACACATAGTTTTCGGCGTACATGAAAAGCCGGTCGCTTTCGGCGAGCGCGTCCCGCATCGCCGCGATGTCGTCGAGGACCCCCTGATACATCCGGGATTTCGGCACGGTGTCGCCGATCGGGGCGACGTCGCCGGGCGCACCGAAATATCCGGTCAGCGGCTTTTCGCAGAGGACGTGTTTTCCGGCCGCGATGGCTTCAATGGCGATTCGGGAGTGCAGGAACGGAGGGGTGCATATATCGATCACGTCGATTTCGGGATCTCGTAAAAGAGCCCGGTAATCCTCGCAGTATTCTTCAAAATGATAGAGACCGGCCACGGTCCGCGCTTTTTCGATGTCGACGTCCGCGATGGCCTTCATGCGGACGTCGACGCCCGAGACCCGGGCGAACGCCTTACTGTGGAAGTGCGATGCGAAGCCGCTTCCGATAATTCCAACGGAAACTTCTTTCATGGATGTCGTCACCCCTGGTTTTCATCGAGAGAATGAGGGACAGAGAAAAAAGGCGAAGCGATCTTCCGTATGTCTCGCCTGCGGTATGAGATCGCTTCGCCGTGAAGAAACCGTTATGTCGGGATGTTATTTCCCCCGGGCCTTTTTGGATTCGGCCACGATGGAGTCGACCAGTTCGTTTCCGACCGCGTCCCGGACCATTTTGTACACCGGTTCAGCCTTTTCCTGCATCTTTCCGAGGAGTTCCGGGCCGAGGTCGATGATTTCGACCTTGTTCTTCGTCAGGATCTCCACGCGATTGGCGTGCCGTTTATCGGCTTGTTCGCGGCCCCATACGACCGTCTCGCGGCAGGCGTCGTCGACGAGCTTCTGCATGTCGGCCGGGAGGCCGTCGTAGATTTTCTTGCTCATGACGATGCTGATGGTGTGGAAGATATGGTTCGTGTTGATGAGGTACTTCTGCTGTTCGTACAGCTTTCCGGCGACGATCACTTCATAGGGGTTTTCCTGTCCGTCGATCGTGCCCTGCTGCAGGGAGATATAGACCTCGCCCCAGGGGAGCGGCGTCGGGTTCGCGCCCTGGATGCGCCAGTTCGCGACGTGATACTTGTTTTCCATGGTGCGGATCTTGAGGCCTTTGAGGTCTTCGAGTTTGCGGACGGGCTTGTTGGATGTCGTCACGCGGAAGCCTTGGTCGCCGTACCCCATCAGTTTGAGGTTGGCCTTTTCGTATTCTTTCGCGATGAGATCCTTGAAGGGGCCGTCAAGCACGGTGCGGGCGGTTTTCGAATCCGGGAAAATGAAGGGAAGATCGAACACGGCGACCTTCGGGACGAAGTTGATCTGCGGCGCGGTCGTCTGGAGGACGAACGCGATGTCTCCGGCCTGCGTGCTCTGGGTGAGTTCGCTGTCCTTCCCCATCTGTCCGCTCGGGAAAACGTTCGCCGCGATTTTCCCGCCGGATTTGGTCTGGAGAAGCTCCTTCAGCTTGAGGCTCATCAACTGCGTGACGGTGTCTTCCGCCGAATCGTTCGTTATGGCGAACGTGAATTCCGCAGCGAATGCGGCGCTTCCAAGAAGGGCAAACAGGATCGTCAGGAAAAGAGCGCAACACTTTTTCACAAACGTCGCCTCCATTTCGTTCTCTTTTCGGCCTGCGCGGAGCAGGCCGATCCACAAGGAAAACGCTTCTCCGGACAAAGACGGAAACCGAAAAACGCGCGGACCGGACAACGTGTCTTCTACGTCGCGGACTCCACCCCCTTCTCTTCGGAATCCGGGGGCCTACGCCGTTTTCACGTGCGCCTCGCAATACGCCTTCGCCGACTCCAGGCAGCGGCGCGCATGCGCTTCGTATCCGTATTCGGCGACCCGTTTCAGATTCGGCAGCTCGATGGAATACGGGATCGGCGGCATTGCGCCCAGAATCCCGGCGACGTCGATTCCGCCCTCTCCCACGTAGGAGCGTTCTTCCCGCAGGATCCGGGTCATCTCGTCCCTGTCGGCCGGAATAGGGCCGGGGGCGTCGCAGAGGTGCGCGAAACGGAACCATTCCTTCGGGAGCTTTCTCAGCTCCGCCGGGTCATCCTGCGCCCTCTGGAAGTGGTGGACGTCGATCATGAGCCCGGCGTTCGGGCGCTTGACCGTCTTCAAAACGTCGACCGCTCCCGCCAGCGTCCTGACGGCTGCGATCGGGACGTATTCCAGCTCGACCGTCAGTCCGTACTGTTTCGCCAGGTCGCAGAGTTCCGCGAATTTCTCCAGGTAATAGTCCCGCTGCTCGGTCCAGATGCTGCTCAGGACGTGCTTCCCGCCGAGTTCGACGGCCGTCGCCATGGCGGGTTCGTACTTCTTGACGTCCATTCCGTCGAATACGCGGGCCAGCTCGACGTCCAGAAGGCGGATTCCGGTTTCCGCGAAGACGGCCTTCGTTTCCTTCATCAGAAGCTTGTTCTTGGACAGGTCGTAATCCGGTTCGCCGGGAAGCCCCATGTAGATCTGCCGCATGCTGACGTAGTCGTAGCCGCAGTTTGCGGCGATCCGGGCGATTTCGGCCGGCGACGTCTTCAGGACGGTCAGTTGCGCGAGGGAGAATCGGAACGGCATGATCTCGCGCGCCTCCGTCACTTCGACTGGGGGCGCGGAATCCCGAAGTCCGCGGGGGAGAACTTCGCGCCGCCCGCGTCGTAGAGGAGCCACGCGCTCACCGACTGGTTCTGCTTGATGTACGCGCGCGCCTTGTCTCCGGTCAGGCCGAGCTTGACGCCGCCCATGGTCTTCGCGAATTCGTCGAATTTGGGGTCGTCATACGCTTTCAGGTATGCGGCCTGAAGCGCGTCGAAGGCCTCTTTCGGGGTTTCCTTTCGCACGAAGACGCCGAAAAACGCTCCCCAGGGGAGATACGGTTCATACTCTTTATATGTTTCCGTAACGGCCGGGACGTCCATCCCCGGGATCCGTTCGGTGGAGATCATCGCGAGGCCGCGGACGGACCCGGACTTGATGAAGTTCGCTGCGGCCAGCAGGCCGACGGCGACGGCGTCGATGTGTCCGCCCATCAGCGCGGTGATGCAGGGGCCCTCTCCGTCGAACTGGATCTTGTTGAACTTCATGCCGTGGATCTTTTCGATCATTGTCGTGGCCACGAATGCGAGTCCTCCGGGGCCCGTCGAACCGACCGAGATCGTCTTGCCCGATGTCGCGGCTTCGATGAAGTCCCTGTAGGTCTTGTAGGGGGAATCCTTCGCCACGACGACGACGCCGACGTTGGCCATCATGAGCAGGACGGGATCGAGCTGGTCGTAGTCGATCTGGGACAGTCCGGCGACCTTGTACAGGTTGGGGTTCTCCGCGCCGAAGAGAAGGCTGTATCCGTCCGCGGGCTGGTTGGCGACGAAGGTCGTGGCGATCGCGCCGGTCGCTCCCGTCTTGTTCTGGAGGATGATCGTCTTGCCCAGGTGTTGCTGGGCGATGGGGGTGATGGCCCGTGCGACATTGTCCATTGCGCCGCCGGCGCCCCACATGATGTATCCCTGGGGGTTCTTTTCCGGGTACGCCGCAATCGCCGAACCTGTCATGACCGAGAGAAACAGGAGCGCAACACACAACTTCTTCACTTGTCTCATTCCCTTCCTTTTTTTTGCGGATGTTGTTTCCTCAGGCTTCAGTTCCGTCCGGAATCCTCCGGAAATTCGGCCCGCGGCGGCCCGTCAGACGGAGAACGCCGCCGTGCGCCGCGATAAAACGGGCAGTCGTCACTCGAGTCCGCGCCACCTCCTGTACGTTGCGGTCTGGGAGAAAAGAAGGAAAACGATCGACAGCGTCAGGAACAGGCTGATGGGACTGGTCACGAAGCCCTGCAGGAAGGGAAGGATCTGGTTTTCCGCCCCCTGCATGGTCCGGCGGTAATTGGCGTCGAGCATGGGCCCCAGGATGAGCCCCAGGACCATCGGCCCCGTCGCGTAGCCGTACAGACGCAGGAAGTACCCGATGATTCCGAATCCGATCATGTAGAAAATGTCCACAACGCTGTTCTGGATGGCGTATGTCCCTATGACGGACAGGATGATGACTACCGGCATGACGATTTCTTTCGGAATTTCGATGATCTTCGCGAAGGGCTTCACGCTGATCAGCCCCAGAACCATGAGTGCGACGCTGGCGATGCTCAGGCAACTGACGATCATCCAGAACAGGTGGGGCGTCTCGATCATGAGCATTGGGCCGGGTTTCAGTCCGTGGATGAACAGTGCTCCGATGATGATGGCCGTGACGGCGTCTCCGGGGATGCCGAGCGTCAGCATCGGGATGAAGGCGCCGCCGATAGCTCCCTTGTTGGCCGTTTCGGGAGCGATGATCCCCTCGAAGGCTCCCTTGCCGAAGGGCCTCGACGGATGTTTCGTGGATCGTTTCGCCTGATCGTAAGCCAGAAGGGCCGCCACGTCTCCTCCCGTGCCCGGAAGCGCTCCGATGAAAACGCCCAGCAACGCGGAACGGAGCGAGAGCGGAAGGTATTTCAGGAACGTCTCCCAGCTCGGGATGATCCGGTCGAGATTCTGTTTCGGCGATTTCGTCCCGGAACTCCGGAACTGCGTCAATGCCTCGGAAACGCCGAACAGGCCGATCATGGCGGTGACGAAGCTGATTCCCGCCATCAGGTACAGGTTGCCGAATGTGTAGCGAAGCTCCCCCGTGGATGGGTCCATGCCGACCATGCTGAGAAGGACGCCGACGGCTCCCGCCGTTATCCCCTTTATGGGATCGCCGCCGCCGATGCTGCCGATGAGAAGCAGTCCCATCACGGCGAGCAGGAAGAAATCCCTTGGGGCGAATTTGAGCGAGAAGTTCGCGATGACCGGCGCCGCTGCGGCGAGGATGACGATGCCCACGAAACTTGCGAACACCGATACGGTCGTGCAGAGGCCGATGGCCTTGCCCGCCTCGCCCATCTGCGCCAGCGGATAGCCGTCCATCGCCGTCGCGATCGCGGCGGGCGCTCCCGGAATGTTGATGAGGATGGCGGTGATCGCGCCGCCGTAGACGCCGCCGACGAATACGCCGCAGATCAGCGCCAGGGCGCTGTTGATATCCCACGAGAAGGTGAATGAGATCAGCAGGGAGGCGGCCATGGTCACGGAAAGCCCCGGAATGGCTCCCACCCAGATGCCCGCGAAAACGCCCACCCAGATCAGGAGCATCATCTCGGGCTGAAGGAACGGAATCAGGAAATACTGCAGGTTCTGCACCATTTTTCGGGCTCCTTTACGGAAGAATGACGAGGAACAGGTAGCGGAAGACGGCCACCAGCACCGCAAGGGCGGCTGCGGAGACGAGGAGCGCCCGAACGATGTTTTTCCCTCTCTGGAGGTAGATCATCCCAACGACGAGAAAGGCGAATGAGGATGCGATGAAATGAAGTTTGGGCAACGCGATGCAATACGCCACGAGGAGGCAGAGAACGACGACGACATCGCCCGGGAAGAGGAAACGCGCCGGCGATATCCCGGCTTCGGGTTTTCCCCGCTTCATTGCGCGTAAAAAGTTGACGGCGGAGCAGAGCATGATCACCGTCGAGGCGAGCTTCGGAAAGACGGAGGGAGACGAATATTCGCCGCTCGTCATGTCCAGGGCGAAATAGTACCCGAGCGCCCCGATGAGAAAGCCGATCGCCGCGATTCCGAGTTCCCCGGGTTTCCGGCGAGCTTCGGGGACGAACGTCGACAAGTCCTTCGGTGAAGCGGCTTCATCCGACGCGTTTCCCTCCGCGAGAATCGCTTTCGATTCTTCCATACGGATATTCACGTCCTTTCAACTTGGCGAACATTTTCACGGGGAAACGGAGCGGCGTCTGTCGCTCCGTTTCCCCGGCGTTTCATGGAGTGGAGAGCGATGTTATTTCTTCGGCTCGGGGATGCCGAACTCCGCAGGGGACTTCTTTGCGCCGCCGGCGTTGAAGATCAGCCAGCTGGCCGTGGATTCGAACTTGTCGAGGAACTTCACCGCTTCCTCGCCCGTGCATCCGTTCTTGAAACCGCCCGAATTCTTGACATATTCTTCGAAGCGGGGCTCGGCCATGGCCTTGGTGAATGCGTCCGACAGTTTTGCGACGACATCGGCCGGAGTCCCCTTCTTCGCGAAAACGCCGTAGAAGGGGCCCCAGGGGAGGTATTGCGCGTATTCGGGATAGACTTCGGTGATGCAGGGGAGATCGGGCAGTTGCGGAACCCGTTTCGTCGTGAGGACCGCAAGTCCCCGGAGCCGCCCCGCGCGGATATATTCGACGGAGGTCGACAACGCGAGCGGCATGACGTCGGCGTGTCCTCCCATGACCGCGGTCGCGCCGGGGCCGTCGCCGTCGAACTGGATGTAGTTGAAGTCGGTCCCGTGGATATTCTTCATCATTGCGCCCGCCACATAGGGCAGACCGCCGACGCCGGACGTGGCCATCCGGATCTT
>CAYVKE010000092.1:0-13022 GCA_964451935.1 uncultured Synergistaceae bacterium
TGTCTTGTCGAGGTTCCGGTTGCGTCCGACGAGAAGGCGCATGAGCCCCATCGCCGCGAGGACGATGACGATGAGCGCGGTGGCGAGGACGCTCGCGAGGCCGAACCGGAGGTTTTCCGAGAAGTTGTAGATCAGGACCGTGACGTGGTACCAGCGGGCCGAGATCAGGAAGATCACGGCGCTGACGGCCGTCATCGAACGCACGAACGTGTACGACAGGCTCGATATGAAGGCCGGCCGCAGCAGCGGCAGGATGATGTCGCGGAAGACGCGCGGCGCGTCGGCCCCGAGATTCTGCGCGGCCTCTTCGATGGCCGGATCGATCTGCCGCAGCGCCGCGACGCCGCCTTCGACGCCGACTGGCAGCTCGCGGATCACGTAGTTGATCACGATGATCGCGGCTGTGCCGACGAGCAGGACAGGCGGCTTGTTGAACGCCAGGATGTAGCTGATGCCCATGAGCGTCCCCGGCAGCGCGAAGGGCGTCATGAGGCCGTATTCGAGCGCGCGCTTGAACGGGAACGACCGGCGCGTGAGGATCGCGGCGGCGATCATCGAGAGGACGCCCGCGACCGGCGTCGCCATGGCGGCGAGGGCCACGGTGTCGACCAGCGCGTCGCGCCCGCGCTCGAACGCCTCGCGGATGTTCACGAGGCTGAAGGAATAGTCCACGCCCCAGTTCTTCACGAAGCACCCCGCGACAATCGTCCCGTAGAGCGCGGCGAGGAAGATCACGACGCCCCAGACGGCGATCGCAAGGGCGCGGCGGACGCCGGGCGAAACGATCTCGGTGATCCGGCCCGAGGGCTTGCCCGTCACCGTGACGAACGATTTCCGGGACACCCACCGGCGCTGCGCCGTGAAGGCCGTCAGCGTCGGAAGCAGCAGCAGAATCGACAGGGCCGCGCCCGTTCCGAGGCGGTTCATGCCCGTCACTTCAATGTAGGCCTCGACGGAGAGGACGTGAAAGTCGCCCGCGAGGATCAGCGGGTTCGCGAAGTCCGCGAGCGAGTTCGTGAAGACGAGAAGCCACGCGCTGAGCAGTCCCGGAACCGCGAGCGGCAGCGTGACGGTCAGGAACGTTCGCAGGCGCGACGCGCCGAGGTCCATCGCCGCCTCCTCGAGCGTCGAGTCGATCCCTTCGAGGATTCCCGCGAGCGTCAGGAACGCGATCGGGAACATCCCCATCGTCTGGACGAGAACGAGGCCGGTCAGGCCGTAGACCGAGACGTCGTGGAGCCCGAGGAGCTGTTTCGTGACGAGGCCGTTGTTGCCGAAGAGCAGGATGACCGACAGCGTCAGCGAGAAGGGCGGCGAGATGACGGGCATCGTCGCGGCGGCCGTGAGGAGGCGCTTGCAGCCGATCGTCGTTCGGCCCACGACGAAGGCGAAGAGGAATCCGAGGAGCGTCGACGCGGTGGCCGTCAGCGCGCCGAGGAGGATGCTCCCCCGGAGCGCGGCCATATAGCGGCCTTCCGTGAAGACGGACTTCCAGACGTCCCAGGTGAAGGATCCGTCGGCGCGGACGAGCGTGAGCCGCCCGGCCTCGAAAAGGGGGTAGGCCGTGAAGACGCCGACGATGACGAAGAGCGTCAGGACGACGGCTGTCAGCGTTGGGTCGCGGGAGAGCCGCGCGATCGCCAGGATGGTCGCGAATGCGGCGGCCGCGAGGAGCGCGAAGAGGCGCAGCAGAAAGACGAACCGGTCGGACGCGTCCGTCCGGAACGCGAACAGGGCGATTCCCGTCACGTCGCCGGCCTTTCCGTGGAGCGGCGCGAAGACGAGGATCCGTTCGCCGCCGCCGATCGTGACGCGTCGACCGGACTGGAAGGGTTCGTCGTAGCCCGCGCTCTCGACGCCCTTCGCGACGTCCGGGTTCGGGCCCGCCAGCAGCGCGGTCAGCTCCGGCGCGGTCGCCACGACCGCGACCGGACCGAGGGGCTTCCCGGTTTCGGGAAACCCCTCCGTCACCGCTGCGTCGAAATCCCGCTCCGCGCCCTTCAAGCGTTCTCCCCACGCGATTCGGTCCGCGGGGGAGACAGGCGCGGAAGCGGCGATGGAGGCGGCGATTCCGCGCATCCGTCCGTCGCGCGTCTTCGTATAGGCCTCTTCGAGCGTGCGCCATACCCACAGGTCCGCCGCCGCGAAGGCGAGGAGCGCAATCAGGCTCGCAATCAGGCCCTTCCGGGAGACGCGCGAAAAGACGGACACAACGGACACCGTCGCCGTTCCTTTCGGTTGGGTGCGGCTACTTCGTCTGCGCCTTGCCCGCGGCCGGAACCTCCGCGTTCCACTTCTCCAGCAGACGGGCCTTGTTCTTCGCGTCCCACTGGTCATCCTGGTCGACGAGCTTCATCTTCGCGAGTTCGAACCCCGTGTCGGTCGCCGTTGCCGCGCTCGAAAGCGGGATCACGTACCATTTCGCGATAATTTCCATCGCGGCTTTGCCGAGAATCCAGTCGTAGAGCTTTTTCGCCTGGAGCGCGTCCGGTCCGCCCTTCACGAGCGACATCGACGCCGTCTCGAACCCCGTGCCGTCGGACGGGATCGTGATCTCGATCGGGGCGCCTTCCTTCTTCAGCTTGATCTGGTCGTGAAGGTAGCCGATCGCGACGGGGATCTCGCCGATCGCGCAGCTCTTGCCGGGCGCGGCGCCGGATTTGGTGTACTGGTCGACGCTTCTGTCGAGCTTCTTCATGAAGTCGAACGCCTTGCCTTCGTCGCCCACGACGCGGATGAGCGTCGTGACGACGTTGTAAGCCGTTCCGGACGTGCTCGGGTTCGCCATGCGGACCTTCTTTTCGTACTCGGGTTTCAGCAGGTCGGCCCACGACGTCGGGGATTTGAGGCCGAGTTCCTGCGCGCGTTTCGTATTGGTCGCGAACGAGATCGGGCCGATGTAGAGGCCGATCCACGAGCCGTCGGGGTCGCGATACTTCGCGGGGATCGACTCGGCTGCGCGGGAGCGGTAGGGCGTCGTGAGGCCCTTGTCCTTCGCGTCTATGTGAAGCGTGCCGACGCCGCCGACCCAGATCGAGACCTGCGGGTTGGCCTTTTCGGCCTCGATGCGCGCGACGGCCTCGCCCGTGGTCAGCCGGACCCATTCGACGTGAATTCCCGTTTCCTTCTCGAACGCCTCGAAGAGCGCCTTCGCGAGCGGCTCCTCGAGCGTCGTGTACGCCTTGACCGAGTCCGCGGCCCAAACGGCGGACGCCGCGACGAGTGATACAACGAGGATCGGGAACAGAAGCCATTTCTTTCCGGTCATTCAGAACCCCTCCTTGAAATAGGAAACGTATTATGGAAAAACGTTTTTCAATAACAACCGCGTCCGTACTTTGACGTGTAAAATATACGCTCCGTTCCGGAGAGTGGCAAGACGGGCGCGAGTGCGACCCGTGAAGGAATGCTACAATTCTTTCGGTGGGAAAACGACGGCCGGCGGAGGGGGGAGTTCCATGTTGCGGGGGTATCGGAAGGGAAACGTGTGCAGTCTCTCGTCGCTTGTGCGGAACGCGCTCCCGAAGGGCGCCGAGGAGCACTTCCGCTTCGCGGAGCTGCGCCGGAGGTGGCCGGAGGTCGCCGGGCCCGTGCTGGCTCCGCTCACCGTCCCGGTGCGCATCGAGGACGGCTGCCTCGTCATTTCCGCGACGACGCAGGCGGTCGCGCACCGGACAATGCTCGAAGGCCAGCGCATCCGGGAGCGGCTGGAGAAGAATTTCCGCATCGTCATCCGCGGCGTCCGTCCGTTTACGGGGCGCATCCGTCCCGTGCGGACGAATTCGGCGGCGCAGGCCCCGAAGCCCTTCACGGTCCGTGCGGACGACGACCTCGTCCGGTGCTACAGGGAGACGTTCCGGGAGCGCATCGCCGAGCCGGCGGTGGCGGACGCCCTGGCGACGCTCGCGGCGACGCTCGCCGCGAGGCGCGCGCGAAAAAGCGACGGACGCGGCCGGACGGAGCGCGCCCCATGAGACACAGTATCCAATTCGCCCGGATACTTCCCTTTTATGGGAATTTACGATAAAGTCTCATGGTACGGGTATTCACAAAATTCATTTCTGGAGGCGATACGATTGATCCGGAAGACGACAGGGAAACGGAATAGCGTGAAGTTCGTAATTGCACTGACGGCGCTGGTTTGCGTGATGCTTGCGGCAGGCGCGGCGTTTGCGGCTCCGAAACAGCTCACGCTGGCGACCGGAGGAACTGCCGGAACCTACTATCCGCTCGGCGGCGCCATAGCCCAGATCGTCAGCACCAAAACCGGGCTCGTGAACATCACGGCCCAGTCCACCGGCGCGTCCGTCGAGAACATGAACCTCATCGGCGCGGGCGACGTGGACATCGCCATCGTCCAGAACGACATCGCCCACTACGCCTATAACGGCATTGAATTTTTCAAGACGAAGAACGCCAACTTCAGCGCCATGGCCCGTATCTACCCCGAAATCATCCAGACCGTCACCCGCAAGGAAAGCCCGATCAACAGCGTCAAGGATTTCAAGGGCAAGAAGATCTCCGTCGGCGCCCCGGGAAGCGGCAACGAAGCCAACGTCCGGCAGATCACCGACGTGTTCGGAATGACCTACAAGGATTTTGAAGCCCACTTCCTTTCCTATGCCGAGACCGGCGATCACTTCAAGGACAAGCTCATCGACGCGTTCATGTTCACGACCGGCGCGCCGAACTCCGCGATCCAGGACATCGCCACGCTCACGCCCCTGAAGTTCGTCGAGATCAAAGGCGCCGACCGCGACCTTCTCATGAAGAAGTACCCGTTCTTCGCGGCCGAGACGATCCCCGCGAACACCTACAAGGGACAGGACGCTCCGGTCGAGACCGTTGCGGTCCAGGCGATCCTGATCGTCGCGAACAACCTGCCCGAGGACATCGTCTATGCGATGACGAAGGCGCTGTTCGAGAACAAGAAGGAAATCGCGCAGGCGCACCACAAGGGCAACAGCATCGACGCCAAGAAAGCCCTCGACGGCATCACGGTTCCGGTTCATCCCGGCGCCCTGAAGTATTACAAGGAAATCGGCCTGGTCAAGTAGGAAACATCGGCCGACCATCGCCGGGGAGGGGGAGCGTTCCCCACCCCGGCGTTTTTTGCTTCGGACACGCGGGAGAGGGAGGAGATAATGGAGAAAAATATCCGGCGCATACTAACCATGCTTCTGATCGGCTGTTCGCTTCTGGTTCTGCTGTTCGCGATCGTTCCGGCGCTGACAGTACGGAACCGGTCCGGGCGGCTCCTTCGAACGTTCCCGCTCGGCGCCGGAGAGACATTCGGCATTCGGTATACGCACTCGGTCGCCCGTCGTCCCGTCAGGGAGATATTCACCGCGTCGCGCGCAGGCGGCCTTCTTCTCAGGGAAACGACCTTTGACGCCTTCGGCGCGGGGCTTCCGTTCGAGCCCTACGGCCCCGAGCGGTTTCTCGTCGGGAAGGATTGTTTCCGGATCGTGGGAATGCGACGTCTGTTCGCAACTGTCGCCGTTCGGGTGGGACGCGTTGCGGAGCATGCGCTGCTCCTGAAGGGGAGCGAGACACTGTTGTGCGGATGGGAACAACCGGGGGGCGCCCTGACATTCGGGGTGGAACAACGACCCGTATTATGGATAGCACTTCAGGAGGTATTGCAGTGAACGAAGAAAATATCAGACCGGTGCAGGAAAGCAAGACCATCAACGTGGACGAGATCCTCGCGAAGTACGACAAGGAGTCCACGTTCCGCATTCTTTCGGGGTCATGGGAAAAGATCATCAAGATCATCTGCATCTGCTTCTCGCTGTTTCAGCTCTATACGGCCGCGTTCGGCGTTTTCCCGGCCCAGATCCAGCGGGCCGTGCATCTGGCTTTCGCGACGCCGCTGATCTTTCTGCTCTACCCGGCGACATCGAAGGGGTCCCGTTCGTCGATGAATCCGCTCGACATCGTCCTCGCGCTTCTGGGGACGTCGATCGGGCTCTACATGGTCGTCTTCTACGGGGACATCATGCTTCGGGGCGGATTGCCCACGTTCATGGACCTGTTCTTCGGAGCCATGGCGGTCCTTCTCGTCCTCGAAGCCGCCCGGCGCGTCGTCGGCCTGCCGATTTCCCTGATAGCGGCGCTGTTTATCGCCTATGCCCTGCTCGGTCCCTACATCCCCGGAATGCTCGGACACAGGGGCTTCGCGATGAAACGCATCCTGAGCCATCTGTACCTGACGACGGAAGGCATCCTCGGCCTGCCGCTCGGCGTGTCGGCGACCTTCGTCTACCTGTTCATCCTGTTCGGCGCCTTTCTGCACAAGAGCGGCCTGGGCAAGTTCTTCATCGACCTGGCGCTGGCGGCCACGGGACATACCGTCGGCGGTCCGGCGAAGGTTGCCGTGCTGGCGAGCGGCCTGTTCGGGACGATCTCCGGAAGTTCGGTCGCGAACGTCGTGACGACCGGAACCTTTACGATTCCGCTCATGAAGAGCATCGGCTACCCGGCCCATTTTGCGGGCGCCGTCGAAGCCGCGGCGTCGACCGGAGGACAGCTCATGCCGCCCATCATGGGCGCGGCGGCCTTCGTCATGTCGGAATTCATCGGCGTTCCATACGTCAAGATCGCCATTGCGGCGGCTCTCCCGGCAGTGCTGTATTACCTCGCCGTCGGCTTTATGGTGCACATGGAAGCGTTGCGCCTCGGGCTCAAAGGGCTGCCCAAAGAGACGCTGCCCGATCCGAAAAAGGTGTTGAAGGACGGCGGACACCTGCTGATTCCGCTCGGAGTCATCATCTACATGCTCGTGAGCGGATACACCCCGCTTCGGGCGGCGCTCGTCTGCATCATCGCGACGGTCGTGGTCGCCATGATGCGGAAAAATACGCGACTGAAGGTTTCGGACATTATGGAAGCTCTCGAGAACGGCGCGAGAGGCGCGCTCGGCGTTGCGGCGGCGTGTGCGTGCGCGGGAATCATCATCGGCATCGTCACGCTCACGGGACTCGGTCTCAAGATGGCCAACGGCATCATTATGCTCGCCGGAGGCAGCTTCTTCTTCACGCTCTTCTTCACGATGATCGCGTCGATCATCCTGGGCATGGGCCTGCCGACGACGGCGAAGTACATCATCCTGGCCTCGATGGCCGCTCCGGCGATCCAGAAGTTCGGCGTCCCGCCGATCGCGGCGCACATGTTCATCCTCTACTACGGCATCATCGCGGACCTCACGCCTCCCGTCGCGCTCGCGGCTTACGCCGGAGCGGGCATAGCGGGCGCGAACGCGATGAAGACCGGATGGGTCTCATTGCGGCTCGCCATAGCCGCGTTTCTGATCCCGTACATCTTCGCCTACGACCCGTCGCTTCTGCTCATCGACACGACGATCTTCCAGGTGATGAGCGTCTCCGTCACGGCCCTGATCGGAGCCTTCTGTCTCGCGGTGGCCGGAGCGGGGTTCTGGTACGGCAAACTGACGCTGGTGGAGCGCGTCATCGTGTTTGCGGCGGCGTTGATGCTCATCAAGCCCGGAATCTATACGGATATCGCGGGCGTGCTCATCCTGGCCGCGGAATGGTGGCACCAGAAGCGAACGTTCCCGAAAACCGTCTGATCCGACCATCGGGGAAAACTGCTCCAAAAGGGAATAATGCAAGAGGGCGGTTCGGTTTTCCGGACCGCCCTCTTGCTGTCTGCCTTTCTCAACGCTCCAGGGGGCGGAGCCGCGCTTTTCTGAACGAAACGGCCCGCGTGAACGGGGAAGAAAGGCGCATGACAGTCTGCCCCGGAAGGGATAGAATATTCAAACGATAGCTGCATGAGAAGCGGGGAAGTGTGCCGAACCATTGACATGAACTGACATCGGAGGTGGTGCGGGTATGAAAGGACGAAACGCGCTCCTTTGTGCGCTGGCGTTTGTGTTGTTGAACGGTGCGGTTGCCTGTGCGTCCCGCTACGATGATCTTCTTGCGCGGTACGAAGCGGCGCGAACCGGAGATGTCGCAGCCGCCGCGTTGCGGACGCGCCTTTCGGGCGCGGCCGAAAATCTGGCTCCGATCGACCTGTGGGACTCGCTCACACGGGAAGGGGTGTCGCAGGAACTTCGGGCCGCGAATGCGCTCGCCTTGCTCGACGCCCTCGTTCCGGACGGGGACCCCGCGCGGTGGAGCGAGGTCGCAGGCTTCTGGCGGCCTCGGGAGATCCCCACGCCGCTCGCGGCCGTCGACGCGATCCTCTTTGCGGCCGGCGCGCTTGCGGAGATGAAGGACCCCGGCGCACCGCGGCTTGCGCGGAAGCTGCTTCTGGCCCTTTTCTCCGATCCGGCCGCGGCGCTGCTCTTCGCGGAAAACGGGCCCGCCGAATACGCGGAGACCGTGGACGCGCTGACGCGAAAGCAGGCGCTTCCGCCGAACGGACTCTGGCGAAAGGACCTTTCTGTCGGGCGCCTGCCCCTTGCGTGCGAGTGCAAGGGCTTCATCAAGCGGAGCCGCGCGATGGAGGAGGGAATGACCTTCCTGGACGGGGCGGGGCGTCCCGTCGCCAACGGAGACTACGCCTGGGACCGGGTCAGGGGGAAGCTCTACGAAGTGATGGGCGAAATTGCCGACCCCGTCGAGAAGGAGCACAATCAATACGTAAAGTAAGTCCGGAAAACGAACGATCCGGGACATGACGGAGAGGA
This sequence comes from uncultured Synergistaceae bacterium, assembly GCA_964451935.1. Lineage (GTDB taxonomy): Bacteria > Synergistota > Synergistia > Synergistales > Aminobacteriaceae > CALFXN01. The sequence continues at coordinate 8,660 of CAYVKE010000092.1, forward strand.
TGCGGAGCGGTCCGGTTTGCGAGCCGCCCTGTATCCTCTCTTCCAAGTTGTGGTAGGCTTGCTTCGTGTACACAAGATAGTCGCGATGTCCGTCGTCGAAAAAACGCCATGACCGACGCGGGTGTTCGCGGACCCGTCCGGGGAACCGACATGCGGAGGTGGTATGGATGAAAGTGCGAAATGTGCTTGTCTTGGTGCTGCTGCTTGGCGCCATGAGCGTTCCCGCGGCCTTCGCGTCGCGTTTCGACGATCTTGCGGCGCGGTACGAATCGGCGGCGGCGGGAAACGTCGACGCCGAGGCGCTGCGGATCCGACTTGCGGATGAGGCCGATAATATCTCCCCGCTCGGCCTGTGGGACTCGCTCATGCGGGAAGGGATATCGCCGGAACTTCGGGCCGCGAACGCGCTTGCGCTGCTCGACGCGCTCGTTCCGGACGGCGACCCCGCGCGGTGGAACGAGACCGGCGGTTTCTGGCGGCCGAGGGAAATTCCCACGCCGCTCGCCGCCGTCGATGCGATCCTCGTCGCGGCCTCGTCGCTTGCGACGATGGACGACCCCGGCGCTCCCTGGCTTGCACGGAAACTGCTTCTGGCTCTTCTCTCCGATCCTGCCGCGGCGCTGCTCTTCGCGGATCATGGCCCCGCCGAATACGCGATGACCGTGAACGCGCTGACGCGAAAGCACGTGCTTCCGCCCCACGGGGTCTGGCGAAAGGACGCGCCGGTCGGGCGCCTGCCCCTGGCGCGCGAGGTCCGCGGTTTCGTCACGCGCGACCGCGCATACGCGGAGGGGATGACCTTTCTCGACGCGGCCGGCCGCCCGGCCGGAAACGGCGCGTATGCCTGGGACCGGGTCCGGGGGAAGATCTACGAGGTGGCGGACGACCGGAAGCTGTGGATGCAGCCGTAACTCCGGCCGCGGCGGACTGTGCGGTGCGCATTCCCGTTCGTCCCGCGTTCGGAGGCCGGTTTTACGGGGGAACCTTCATATCATGAACATTCGGAGGGACATCGATGGTATCGCTGACAGTCAGAAGACGTGAAGAACACCGGCGGATGCCGTGGAAGAACGGCCTCGGCGTGACGGAGGAGATCGCGATCGCGCCGGAGGGCGCGACGCTTGCGGATCCGTTCCTGTGGCGCCTGAGTTCGGCGCTCGTTCAGGCGGACGGCCCCTTTTCCCTCTTTCCCGGGTACGACCGCACGCTCGTCGTCGTCGAGGGGGCGGGGATGATCCTCGATGCGGACGGGAAGCTGACGACGATCGCCCGGCTCGACGCTCCGTTCGCCTTTCCAGGGGAGGCCTCCGTTACGAGCGCGCTGACCGAAGGGCCGATCCGGGACTTCAACGTCATGGCGCTCCGCGGGAAGGTCCGGTCGCGAACGTATCTCTTTCGGCCGTCCGAAGGGAAGGCCGGAGAGACGTCCGTTACGGCGACGGCGGGCGAGACGACGATCGTCGTCTGCCTCGATGGGAGCTGCGCCGCCGCTGGAGCCGAACACAGGCCGGCCTTGCTCCACGGGTTGGACGCCCTGTTCGTCACGGGGGTGACGGAGGACGTGCGGATGCCCCTCGGCGGGAACGGCGTCGCCGCCGTCGTCCATATCGCCGTCCTGTAACCCCGAGTCGCGGCGGGCTAGTGCGTGACCGTCGGCTTCGTCGCTCGGAAGAGGTGAAAGAGGCCGGAGAGATCGAATGCGCCCCGCCGGCGGAAGAGTTTGACGCGGCCGTCCGTCACCGCGACGGTCAGCCGTCCTTCGCCCGGGGCGAGCTTCCGGTCGATCACGAGGACGTCGCGGCGTCCGCTGAGCCTGAGAATTCCCGTGTCTCCGCGCTCAAGCGCGAATGTTCGTTTGAGAACTGCAAGGCAGGCGCTTCCCGCCGATCCGACGCAGCTTTCCGAAAAGGACATCGCAAATCCCTCCTTAAAATGCATACTTATTGTAACTAAAAAATTCTCAGATGTCAATAAGTATGTTTTTTTGGAGGCTATTTCCAGAGCAACACCCGGTTCCGGCCGTTCGACTTCGCCTTGTAAAGCGCCTGATCCGCGTTGTCGATGAGGCGCTCCATCGTATATGAGGTATTGTGTTCCGTTGCGACTCCCGCGCTGATCGTGACGACCGGCGCGACGGACGAGGCATCGTGCGGCATCGAGAGTCGTTCGATCTTCCTCCGGAGTCGTTCCGCGAGCGCCAGCGCGTCTTCGGCGGCTATTCCGGGCAGGATGACGGCGAATTCCTCCCCGCCGTACCGGCAGGGGAGGTCTTCGGCCCTGCGGAAGGTCTCGCGAAGGGCCGCCCCGATTTTCTTCAGACAGGCGTCCCCCTTGATGTGCCCGTAGCGGTCGTTGTACTGCTTGAAGAAGTCGACGTCGATCATCAGGAGCGACAGCGAATCGCCGTTCCGCCGCGCGCGCCGGATTTCCCGGTCGATCGTGGTGTTGAACCATCTCCGGTTGGCCAGCTTCGTGAGGGCGTCCTCCATGCTCGCCATTCGCAGCCGGCTGTTGACGGTTTCGAGTTCGGCGGTTCGCTCGGCCACCCGGATTTCCAGATTCTCCTTGAGCTGTTGCAGCGATTCGAGGGCGGCGGTCTGCGCGGTGATGTCGTTCATCCCCATCAGGATCGCCTTGTCCAGCAGGGAGGTGAAACACTCCAGGATGCGGACGCTTCCGTCGGCGCAACGGACCACGAAGCGTCGCGCGGTTTTTCCGGTTTCTTCGGACTTCTCCCCGAGCGCGCGAGTCAGCGAAAACCAGGCTTCGGACGCCTGTCGCCGCATGTCGGCGTCGGGGAACGCCAGAGCTTCCCACGTCGCCATGTCCGGAACGTCGGACAGCGTGTACCCGGTCAGTTCGACGAAACGATCGTTCACATCGAGAATCGCCCCGTCCTCGTTGACGAAGGCCATGGCGGTCGGCGCCCTGCGGAAGAGCGTCTGAAAGCGTTCCTCGCTTTTCCCGAGCTTCTCTTCGGCGCGCCCGCGCTCGGCGATTTCGCTGCGAAGCTTCCGGTTGGACGCTTCCAGTTCGTCCGTTCGCTTCAGGAGCGTTTCCTCGAGCATGGCGGAACGGAAAATCTCCTCGCTCAGGTATCCCAGCGCGCCGCGGACGATCTTCCGGAAGCGCGAACGGGAATTCTCCACGCCCTGCCACGGAGTCGGCGGAATCGGTCCGTCGGAACTCCAGAGGACGGAAAATTCTCCGTCCGTTCCGTACCGGCCTATGTGGCTCATCAGCGACGCGTGATGGTTCGACGAGAGCGTGACGCGGCCGCCGGGACCGTCGAACGAGATTCCGTCGAGCGCCGCCATGACTGAAGTCGGTTCCGTCGTTCCGGCTCGTTCGCATGCCTGCGCCCAGAGATGGATTTGAACGTAGGCCGCGATCATCGCCGCCGAACAGGGGATTCCGGAAGCGTAACGGGCCCGGAAGCGGGACAGAAAGGCCGCGTTTGCGGGCCCGTCCAGCTTCTGGAGGTAGGGCCAGCAGGTCAGATGCCCTTCCGCCGCGTCGCCCGCCGCGCGCATCTCCGTCTCGGAGGCGTCGAGATGCATGACGGGAATCTCGCGCGCATCGATGCCCCGTTCGCGGCACCGGACGATGAAATCGACGGTGTTTCCGGCGTTCAGGGTGGAGATGATCGCCGACGGTTCGTGTTCGAGAATATCGCGATAGACGCACTCGGGACAATCGGGAACGTCCGGCGGGATCATCGCCTCCCCGGCGATCTCGCCTCCCCGCCGCTCGATTTCCGACCGGATCAGGATATGGAGCGTCCGCGGATAGACATAGTCCGAGCCGATCAGGTAGAGGCGGTTCCCCGAATGCGAGGTCAGCCAGTCCAGGGCCGGAAGCATCTGCTGGTTCGGGCAGCTTCCGGTGTAGACGATATTCGGAGACTCCTCGAGCCCCTCGTAATGGACCGGATACCAGAGGAGCGCGCCGGCCTTTTCGACGAGAGGGCGGACGGCTTTGCGCGAGGCGGAGGCCCAGCATCCGAAGATCGTCCTGCAGTCCGTCCCGAGGATGCGCTCCGCGCACGAGACGAACGTTCCGGAATGAGACGCCCCGTCGTACAGCTCCGGACGGATCTCGCGTCCCAGAACGCCGCCGCGGCCGTTGATCTCCTCGACGGCGAGCATTTCGGCGTACAGGAGCGGTCGTTCGCTGCACGCCAAAGCCCCTGAGAACGAATGAAGAAATCCAACGGGGATGCAATCGGACCGGACGGGAGACGACACGAACGGTTCACCTCAATGTTCCATCTCGCGAAATGTTTGGCGCATATATTGAGACAGACAGACACATGATACCCGAAGAAGATGAAAAATGCAGAGCGACATGCGCGTTCCGAAGA
>CAYVKE010000093.1:0-12954 GCA_964451935.1 uncultured Synergistaceae bacterium
GCCGGCGTCATCGGAACAGCCGTCGCCGCAGGCGTCATGCTCACACTCCTCAGCTAGTCTCAGGCGAACACCCCGTTTCCTCCAACCGGAGAGAGAGGCGGAAAAAATCTTCACGACGGAGGCCATCTCTTCATAGAGAAGGCCTCCGTCGTGTTATAGTATGAACCGTTGCGGATAAGGAGGTCATGATGAGAATGATTATTGCACTTGGTGCTGACCACGCAGGATATGAGCTGAAAGTGTTTCTCACAAAGCGCTTACGGGAGCTTGGCTTCGAGACGCTTGACTTCGGCGCTCAGTCGGAAGCTCCGTATGACTATCCCGATGCGGCGTTTGCGGTTGCTGAAGTCGTGTCGAAAGGGGCCGCGCAAAAGGGAATATGCGTCTGCGGCACAGGCATTGGGATGGCGATAGCGGCGAACAAGGTTCGAGGCATCTATGCGGCTGCCTGTACAAACGAACAAATGGCGGTCATGAGTCGAAAACATAATGATGCGAACGTGCTGACCCTCGGCGCACGCCTCATTTCGCGCGAAACGGCGCTTGAAATCGTTCGGGCGTGGATCGACACGAAATTTGAGGGAGAACGACACGAAGCCAGGCTTCAAAAAATTCGCCGGAAAGAAACAGAATCGGGGCAGCACACAAATTATCAGGGCAAGGCGACGATCTGCGATCACCCTCTTGTCCAGCATAAAGTCAGCATCATTCGCAACAAGAATACGTCCGTCAAGGAATTCAGGGAGCTTGTGCAGGAAATAGCGGGACTTATGGTGTACGAAGTCACGCGTGCGCTCCCGCTGGCGGAGATCGAAGTCGAGACGCCTCTCGAAAAGACGCGGGCGTACACGCTCGAAGGGAAAAAACTGGCTATTATTCCGATTCTCCGGGCAGGTCTCGGTATGGTGGAAGGAATACTGCGGCTCATACCGAACGCGGTAGTGGGCCATATCGGCCTGTATCGGGATCCCGCCACGCTTTTGCCCGTCGAATATTACTGTAAGCTGCCGGGTGATATTGCAGAAAGAGACATTTTTATCCTCGATCCGATGCTCGCGACGGGCGGATCCGCTTCGGCGGCGCTCTCTCTTGTCAAATCCAGAGGAGGCAAGCGGATATCGCTCGTTTCAATAATTGCCGCTCCAGAGGGGATTTCCAAAGTACACGAAGAACACCCTGATGTCGAAATATTCGCGGCGGCTCTCGATAAACATCTCAATGATCACGGGTACATCCTTCCCGGTCTCGGTGACGCGGGAGACAGGCTTTTCGGGACGAAATAGGAAAAACGAACGTGATAACACGAATCATTCTCGCTCTTTGCCTTTTCGTTTGGGCGCTTGTCATTACGCCTCTTTCAATCCGACTCTCCGATCGGTACGGCATTGTCGATATGCCCGGCGGTCGAAAAACCCACACAACGATAATGCCGCGGGGCGCGGGAATTGTGCTTTGGCTCGGCTATCTCGTCTGGGCGCTTCTCGCCGTTTCGGATCAGCCCGTTCTCCGATACACGGCCGCCGGCGGAACTGTCGTTTTTCTTGCGGGGTATTGGGACGATATGGTATCGGTGAACGCTTTCCTCCGTTTCTGTATCCACCTCCTCGCCGCCGCCGTCGTATCCGCAACGTTACAGCTTCCCGTACCTTTGAAACTGATATGCCTCATATGGATCGCCGGGACGACGAGCGCCTACAATCTCATCGACGGAGCGAACGGACTTTGTCTTTTGCTTTGTATGACAGCTTCGGCGTGTCTTGTGTTTCTGGATGGAGCATACGGTTTTCTCCCGTTGTTTTCTTTGTGCGCCGGCATTCTGCCCTGGAATTTTCCCAAAGCGCGGACGTTTCTCGGCGATGGAGGAGCGACGCTTATCGGTTTTCTCTTCGCTGCACATATCGTTTTTTCATACCAAGCGTCTTTTCGCGCTATGACCCCGTTGCTTCTGATCATCACATTAGGCCTGGCAGGCGGTATTCCCGTTATCGATACCGTTTTCGCCATCTTTCGCAGGCTTCTGGTTTCGGGTTCTCCGTTTCGGCCTGATCGGGGGCATATTCATCACCGTCTGCTCGATGCAGGCGTGTCGACGATACGCGCCGTCGCTTTGCTGTCTGCGCTCCAGGCGATCTGTGTCACAGCGGGGCTTTTTCTCTTGAAAGGAGAGATTCTGTGATTCCGGAGACACTTTCTTCCGTCGATGCTCCACGAGTCGTTATATGTGTCGCGGGGACGCGTCCCGAAGCGATCAAAATGGCTCCGGTCATTTTGACGCTCAGAGAGCGACCGGAATATAGGGTTTACACTCTTGCCACCGGACAGCACAGCGATATGTTGGATCAGGCATTCGCGCACTTTAACATCGAGCCGGACCATAACCTTCGCGTCATGCGTGAAGGGCAGTCGCTTGACTACATTACTTCCCGAGTCATCGAGGAAAGCGGGAAACTTTTTGACGCCGTTCGACCTTCTATTGTTCTCGTTCATGGCGATACGACGACTACGTTTGCAGCTGCGCTTTCATCGTTTTACAGACATATCCCCGTCGGACATGTCGAAGCGGGATTGCGCAGCGGGAGAATGGATATCCCATTCCCGGAAGAGGCGAACAGAATTCTTGCGGACAGGCTGTCATCCCTGCATTTTGCGCCCACTGTAATCGCTCGTTCCAATCTGATTCGCGAAGGATTTTCTGACGACTCTATTACAATTACGGGCAATACCGTAATCGACGCACTGGCATGGACCATCGAGCATCCCGCCGCGTCGAAGCGTGATGCGGCCATTCCCGGCGACGGCACGCCGTTCATTGTGTTCACGGCTCATCGCAGGGAATCCTGGGGAGAGCCTCTGATCGGAATATGCAACGCTATTATGAGAATATTGGAAGTCCATGGAGAGTTCTACGCACTCGTCCCGCTTCATAAAAATCCCTCCGTTCGGGATATCATCCGCAGCGAGTTGGGGAAACACCCGCATGTCATTTTTTCCGAACCGCTTGATTACGGCAGTTTCATCCATGCAATGCGGCATTGTTCGCTCATCCTCAGCGATAGCGGCGGCATTCAGGAAGAAGCTGCTGCGTTGGGGAAACCGCTGCTTGTGCTCCGGGACGTCTCCGAGCGTCCCGAGGCGATGTCGGAAGGGACCGCGAAGCTTGTAGGAACGTCTCCGGACGAAATTTTTCACGCTGCAGACACGATCCTCACCAACGTGCAGTTTCCGGGAAACGCACCTCACAAAATTCGGAACAATCCGTTTGGTGATGGGAACGCCTCCAGGAGAATAGCGGACGTTATTTTGAAATATTTCAATGATCGCTCCTGATTTTGACTTTTTGCCTTATAATATAATTCACTAGCTCGACTCCGTTGTACTAAAGTTCGTGTTTTTACTATCCTTGCGGGAGTGATAACGTTTGGACTGTAAGATGAGAATCCACGGGGGAATTCCCCTTAACGGCGTTATAGAAGCACAAGGTTCCAAGAATGCGGCTCTTCCGGTTTTGGCGGCTTCCCTGCTTCTCAGGGGAAATACGCTTCGAATAAAGAGAGTTCCAGTCCTCCAGGATATTTTGACTATGGCCGATCTGTTGCGTCATCTGGGGGTCACAGTTGAATATACAAATAACATCATGGATATTTCCGTTCCCGAAAGCCTTTCTTGGGAAACTCCTGCAGACCTTGTCCGAAAGATGCGAGCCTCTTCCCTTGTGCTTGGTCCTCTGCTGGCGAGATGCGGTCGCGCGATTATGCCGCTTCCCGGAGGGTGCTCCATCGGGAGCAGGCCCATCGATCTACATCTCAAAGGACTGACCCGAATGGGGGCCAGCATCGAACTGGTTCACGGAGCCGTCCACGCACGCACCAACGGTTTGGTCGGCACACGGATTTATCTGGATTTTCCGTCCGTCGGCGCGACTGAGAACCTCATTATGGCCGCCGTCTTCGCAAAAGGAGAGACCGTCCTTGAGAACACGGCGCGTGAACCTGAGATTCACAATCTCGTGGAAGCTCTTTCTTCAATGGGAGCCATCATCAGGGAGGAAGGGACCGGAATCATCCGAATTCAGGGAGTGTCTTCGCTTCATGACGCCGAAACGCAGATCATCCCGGACCGTATTGAGACCTGCACCTACCTCCTCGCCGGAGTGATCACCCGCGGCAATGTCACCGTGGAAAACATTATTCCAGGCCATATCGATTCCCTGGTCGCAAAACTTGAGGAAGCGGGAACATCAATAGAACTGACAAAAGACAGCGCAACAGTTCGACCGGACGGACGCCTCAAGGCCGTTTCCCTGAAAACGCTTCCGTACCCCGGTTTTCCGACTGATATTCAGCCGCAAATCATGGCGACGCTGTGTCTTGCCGAAGGAACGAGCGTTATTCAGGAGAGCATTTTTCAGTCGCGCTTTTTGCACGCAAGCGAACTGAACAAAATGGGCGCAAAAATCGAAATACAGGGTACGTCTGCCGTGGTTACAGGAGTCGCCGGTCTCTACGGCGCGGACGTCTGCGTCACCGACCTCCGGGCTGGAGCCGCTCTCATTCTTGCGGGACTTGCCGCTCAGGACACAACGGAAGTGTGCCAACTGGGACATCTCCGAAGGGGATACGAGAACATCGAAGGAAAGCTGCGATCCCTGGGCGGACGTATCGATGTTTTTCCGATTGATCCCCAGAATACAAAGACATCGACTCTTCCGGGCGATTCGGTCAAAGAACATCAATAAAATCCGGAAGGAGACGCGTCCGCATCGTATGAAAATCAAGTTGTCTACGGTTCGTGTTGTCGCGTTCGTCGGTCCGGCGGGAACGGGAAAGAGCCTTCGGGCGCAACTTGTCGCTCGCTGGAATGATGTGGATTTTATTATTGACGACGGATTATTGATCGCCGACGGCAGGATTCTCGCCGGAAAGAGCGCCAAGGGCGAAAAGAACCTCGTCCGCGCGATACGACGTGCTCTTTTTCAATACGAAGATCACAAGGAAACCGTAATCGACGTTCTTTCTAAAGAATGTCCCTGTAAAGTCATGGTGATCGCCACATCTCTTTCTATGGCCGAAAAAATAATCGCAGCGCTTGGACTCCCCCTTCCGGAGAAGATTATAGACATCACCGATGTAGCCACGAAGGAAGAAATACGATGCGCCCTCCGGCAACGTCACGAAAAGGGGCAACACATCATCCCCGTCATTCGCGCCCAGGTTCGCCGGAATTTCACGGGAAAACTCGTCGGGCATATTCGCGATTTTTTCAAGCACCCCGGACGTGACGAGGGAGAACGCACCATCGTATGTCCTCCTTTCAGCTTTTACGGAACGCTCAGCATCGCCCCGACAGCCGTTGCCGATATCGTCGATCACGTCTCACGACGCAGCGTCCAGTCGAAAGAAATCCGCGAAATCAAGATTTTTCCTATGGAAGACTCGATACGAATCGAGATTTTTGTGGATTTCTATCTGGGGCGTTTCAGCTTGTTGGCCGCAGGCAGAGCTTTGAGACGGCGGATCGTTTTCGCAGTTCGATACTTGGCGGGCATGGACGTCTCATCGGTCGATGTCCTCATTCAGGGAGTGGAGTCGGATGAACGCAGCGGATTTCCCATTCTCCCCGGGAAGTGGAGAAATAACGAACAGATCTGAAGAAGCATGGAACATGCTTCATTCGTGTCTGGAAAACTGTACGGAATGCCCGCTTTCGGAGGGGAGGACAAAGGTCGTTCCCGGAGAAGGCGACAGAAAGAGCCCGGTTCTGTTCATCGGCGAGGCGCCGGGCGCCGACGAGGATATTCAGGGGCGACCCTTTGTCGGGCGCGCCGGACAGCTATTGACGCAAATACTCGAATCGGGCGGCATCAGACGCGAAGAAGCGTATATTACGAACGTCGTCAAATGCAGACCGCCGCAAAACAGAGTGCCGACGGTGCAGGAAATGATGTCCTGCGGTAAATACCTTGAGTCCCAGATAGCGTTGATTAATCCCCGAATTATTGTTTGTCTCGGAAACACTCCTCTGAAATGGCTCATGAAAACGACGGAAGGAATCAGTTCCGTGCGCGGAAAGTGGCTCACGTGGAGGGGAATCGACTTCTTTCCAATGTTTCATCCGAGTTATCTTCTCCGGAATGATTCGCGCAAGGTCGGAAGCCCGAAGCATTTAACGTGGCAAGATGTTCAGGAGCTTCGGAAGCGCTGGAACGCAGTAGTGGAAATGTCACGCACAACCTCGCGAGGAGCGACCGAATGACGCAGGAAGTGAAATCCGTTCCGATGCACTGTGCAATCATTATGGACGGGAACGGGCGATGGGCGAAAAAGCGAATGCTTCCCAGAATTCTCGGACACAGGGCCGGCGCGTCCTCCCTCGTTCGAATCGTACGGGCCGCTGCGGAGCGAGGAATCCGGTATCTCTCGATTTACGCGTTCTCCACAGAGAACTGGAAACGTCCCAAGACAGAGGTCCTTGGGCTCATGGCGTTGTTTCGATCATATGCTCGACGGAAAGTTCAAGAGCTTGCGAAGGAGAATGTGCGTTTACGAATCGCCGGGCGAATCGACCTTTTTCCTCAGGATCTGCGGGATCTCCTTGAGTACGCGCAGAAAGAGACTTCGTTTGAGAATCCGCGCATGACGCTGATAGCGTGCCTGAATTACGGCGGAAGGCAGGAAATACTTGATGCTTTCCGGCGCATACGGGAGGAATGCGGCGATACGGACCTTGACGAAGAGACGTTTCGTCGATATCTTTACCTTCCCGATGTCCCTGATCCGGATCTTATCATACGGACAAGCGGCGAGATGCGCCTGAGCAACTTTTGGCTCTGGCAGGCAAGCTACAGTGAACTTTATTTTTCAGAGGCGCTGTGGCCTGACTTCGATGAAAACGAACTGGACAAAGCACTGTCCGCTTTTTCAAAACGGGAGCGACGATATGGCAACGTTCAACTCGGCGCATCGTGAATTGTTTGTTCGAGCCGCAAGCGGCTCGTTGATTGTCCTTGCGGTTCTCGGCTCCATCCATTCGGGGGGATTATACTGGGCTGCGCTTTGTTTCTCTCTCTCTTTTCTTTCATTGAATGAGTTTTATCGTATACTCGGAAGACAACTGAAGCTTTCCAAAGGAATCGGGTATATCGCTGCTTGTGTCGTTATGATATCCGCGTACCATGGAGCCAGATCCTTCTCCTTGTACCTCACGCTTTCCCTGGCGACGTTCGCCGTTTTCCTCATCGAAATCCTGCGTCGACAATTCTCCGGAAACAGTTCCGCCGTTTCCAATGTCGGGGGATTGATCACAGGCATTCTTTTCATAGTTGTTCCATGGACCTGCATCTTTATGTTGCGCGATCTTCCGTCGGGGAGATACCTTCTGTTCGCCCTGTTCGCATGCACATGGAGTTGCGACGTTTTCGCCTACATCATGGGGAGCCGTTGGGGGCGCACTTCGCTCTGCGACAAGGTGAGTCCGAAAAAGACGTGGGAAGGATTCATTGGAGGCCTCGCAGGCAGCCTTCTGAGCGCAGGCTTCTTCTCCTACGGAATCGATTTGTCTCCTGCCCCAATATTGTATATCGGAGTCATCTGCGGCATCGTCGGTCAGATGGGAGATCTCGCGGAGTCGTTGCTGAAACGCGAATACGGCGTGAAGGACAGCGGTGACGCCATCCCCGGCCACGGAGGAGTTCTCGATCGATTCGACAGCATTCTGATCAACGGAATTCTGACGTATTTTCTTTTTGCGGTGGTTCTTCGATGAAACCTCCCGTTCGGATTGTCGTCATCGGCGCCACCGGGAGCGTCGGTTCTTCCGTTCTCGATGTCTGCCGGACGTACCCCGAGTATTTTTCCGTTGTCGGTTTGGCGGCTCATTCGAGCGCGGATTCTTTACACCGCCTGGCTCAGGAGTTTTCCTGCGGCGTTGTCTGTTTGTCGGAACCGGAATCTGCTGCCGTGTTCCGATCTCTCGCGGGGAATTCCGTCCCCTGTCTCGAAGGAGCTGAAGGACTGCTTCAGCTTTCTGAGCTGTCCGACGCAGATCATATCGTGTTCGCCTCGTCGGGCACCGCCGCAATTCCAGCGCTTATTCGCGCGTTGGAAACAGGAAAGGACGTATCGCTCGCGAACAAGGAAAGCATCCTCGTCGCTGCTCCCTGGGTTCTCCCTAAGGTTTCGCGGAAGGACCAGATTCGTCCGCTCGACAGCGAACACAATGCAATCTGGCAGTGTCTCCGCAACGAAAGTCCGGAGTCCGTCAATCGCCTTATCCTTACTGCATCCGGCGGACCTTTTCGGACGTATTCCCCGGAGCAGCTTTCGCACGTTGCACCCGAGGACGCCATCCGGCACCCCGTCTGGTCCATGGGGACGAAAATCAGTGTCGACAGCGCAACGCTGATGAACAAAGGAATCGAGATCATTGAAGCTTCGCTGCTGTTTTCGATGCCGATCGATCGCGTCGAAGCGATTCTTTCTCCCGGCTCCTTCGCACATGGAATCGTCGAATTTTCCGACGGCACGATGAAAATCGCCGCGTGCGCACCTGATATGCGTCTGCCTTCCCTTGTAGCGCTGGCGTTTCCTGATCGCCTCCCGCTTCGTTTCGCCTCGCTGAAAACAGAGACGCTTCACGGCAGAACGATTCCTTTTGAAGAACCGGATCCGGTCCGTTTTCCATCCCTGAAAATCGCGAAAGAGGCGGGGAGAAGGGGAGGCGCGTACCCGTCGTTGCTCGTCGGAGCGGACGAGATAGCCGTCGAATGCTTTCTCAACCGTCAATTGGCCTTCACCGATATTCCGGTCGTTGTGGAACGAACGCTTGACGCCTTTTGCGGACCGGCGCCGAAAACCCTGGAAGAAGCAGTGGCTCTCGTCGAGCACGGACGGGAATGTTGCAGACGTTTTTGCGCCGGATAATGCAGCCTTCAGAAGAATACGGAGGGAAGAAAATTTTATGATCGTCAGCATCGTTTCGTTTGCCTGCGTCATCGCAATTTGCGTGATCGTCCATGAAATGGGGCATTTCCTGACGGCACGGGCCGCCGGCGTGCACGTCCATGAATTTTCCCTCGGATTCGGTCCCGTCCTTGCTTCGAGAATGCGCGGCGCAACGATGTGGGCTTTACGCGCGGTTCCTCTCGGAGGATTCGTGCGCCTCGGCGGACTGGAGGAAGAAGGGGACGAGGTCGTTCCCGCCGGAGGCTCCTTCATGGAAAAACCGGCCTGGAAACGTTTTTTCATTCTTTTCAACGGACCTCTCGCAAACATGATCCTTGCGCTGCTCTTGACGGCTTTTTTCCTCGTCGCTCATGGGACGCTTGATGTCGAAAGCACGCGTATCGGTGAAATAATGCCGGGGTATCCCGCAGAAAAGGCCGGCATACAGGTCGGTGACGAGATCAGAAGCGTGAACGAACAATCGGTCGTTTCGTGGAAAGAGATGTCTGACGCCATTCGGAATCATGCGTTGAAGGGCCCCGTCGCCTTTCGCATCGATCGTTCCGGCGTTCTCAGGACCGTCACAGTGAATATCCCCAACGATGCCCGTTCGGGCGTTCCCGTTTTCGGGATACGTCCCTCTTTTAAGCGGTATCCCCCGCATACCGCTCTTTCTTCCGCGTTCGGATTTACGATTTCCATGAGCGTCGAAATGATCCGGAACATCGGACTCTGGATCTCCGGAAAATCGGACATGGACGTCGCCGGTCCCGTCGGCATCGCATCCATGGCCGGCGATGCCGCGAGAAGAGGATCGTGGACGTTCATCTCTTTTCTCGCGTTGATCAGTCTGAATCTCGGGCTTCTCAATCTTTTCCCCTTTCCGGCTCTCGACGGGGGACGACTTGTTTTTATCCTCGGGGAAATGCTGACGGGGAGACGCGTTCCGGAAAAAACGGAAGGCTTTATTCATTATGTCGGCTTTATAGTTTTGATAGGGCTTATCATATTTGTTACGTGGAATGACATTTCGAAGCTTATCTTTTCGAACTAGGTTTTTGAAAGAAGGTTGGTCGCAGTGCGTCAAGTCGACATAAACGGACTCACGATCGGCGGAAATGCTCCGATCCGGGTTGAAAGCATGCTGAAAATTCCGCTTTCGAGCGAGGAGGCATGCCTTTCGCAATCTCTTGACCTTGCGAAAGAGGGGTGTGAACTTCTTCGTGTCGCCTTCCCGGATATTCGTTTTCAAGGAGAACTCGCTCGCCTGATCAAAGCAGCAACGATCCCCATAATGGCGGACATACATTTCGATCCGCTTCTGGCCATGGCGGCAATGGAAATCGGATGTCCCTCTATTCGGATCAATCCCGGAAACATACCGCTTCGGTCTCTCCGGGACATCGTAGCGCTCGCAACGGAGCGCAATATCGTCATTCGCATCGGAGCGAACAGCGGGTCCGTCAACGAACGACAACTGCGCGACGCTTCCGGGGATCGCGCATCCGCTCTTGCGCTCGCCGTCGGCGAACAGATGGAATCCCTTGTATCGCTCGATTTTCATAACATCATCCTTTCCGCCAAGTCGTCTTCGGTTCGCGAGACCGTATCCTGCGTAACGCTCCTTTCGAGGCGTTACCCGGATTATCCGATGCATATCGGGATCACGGAAGCCGGAGCGGGGGCGGGAGGAATCGTCAAAAGCTCCGTCGGCATCGCGCTTCTCCTTGCCCAGGGAATCGGAAACACTATCCGCGTCAGTCTTTCCGAACCGCCGGAAATGGAAGTTCGCGCAGGGTATCACATTCTGAGATCGCTTGATCTGAGAAAACGGGGAATCAACCTCATTTCCTGTCCGACATGCGGCAGAAAACGTCTTGACGTCCGTCTGGTTCTCCCGATTCTCGAACCGTACTTCGCACTCTTGCCTGACGGAACGGAAGTCGCCGTCATGGGATGCGAAGTAAACGGCCCGCGCGAAGCCGCACACGCTGATATCGGGATTGCGGGGTCACAGGGCGGCGTGGTAGTCTTTTCCAAAGGAAAGCGCATTGGCGGGTGCCCTTCTGAAGAGATATCGACGTACATCCCCGTTCTTTTCCGCGCTTTTTCCGAAGGACGCATCGATAAATGCGATTGATCGAAAGTCCAATACCTGAGAGGAGAGATGTTTCATGCCCATCAATCTTAAGGGGCGGAGTTTTCTCACGCTGAAGGATTTTTCGAAAGAAGAGATCCTCTATATGCTTGATTTGGCCGATGACCTCAAGGCCAAAAAGAGAGCAGGAATCCGCGGAAACAGCTTGCAGGGCAAGAATATCGCACTGATCTTCGAGAAGGCCTCGACACGAACCCGTTGCGCCTTCACTGTGGCGTGCATCGACGAGGGCGGGCATCCGGAGTTCCTTGGGAAAAACGATATCCACCTCGGCGCAAAAGAAGATCTCAAGGATACCGCACGCGTCCTGGGGCGCATGTTCGACGGCATCCAGTATCGCGGGTTTCTTCAGTCGGTCGTCGAAGGCCTTGCACAGTATTCCGGCGTGCCCGTCTGGAACGGCCTGACCGATGTCGACCACCCAACCCAGGTGCTTGCAGATTTTATGACGCTCCGCGAGAATTTCGGGAAGAATCTAAAGGGGCTTCGCTTGGCGTACATCGGCGACGGACGCAACAATATGTCAAACGCGCTTATGATCGGTTGCTCGAAGCTTGGCCTTCACTATTCCGTAGGAACGCCCGAAAGTCTTTGGCCCGCTTCCGAACTTCTGAACGAGTGCCGTGAAGAGGCGAAAAAGACCGGCGGCAGTGTGGAGGTCTATCGAAACCCCGAAGACGCCGTCAAAGGCGCCGATGCGCTGTACACCGACGTATGGGTTTCGATGGGCGAGGAATCGAAGAAAGCGGAACGCGAATCGCTTCTCCGTCCGTACCAGATAAACACGGCCCTCATGAAAGCGACGGGAAAGGCGGAGACGATTTTCTTGCACTGTCTTCCTGCTGTCAAGGGACAGGAAGTTACGGAAGATGTTTTCGAATCCCCGATGTCCAAGGTTTTCGACGAAGCGGAAAATCGTATGCACACCATAAAGGCCGTAATGGTCGCAACACTTGGATCGTAGAAGCGACCGGGAGGAGCGGTGGGTTTTGGGAAAAAATGCGAGAAAGTTTCGATGCGCCGAATGCGGGTTTGAATTCTTTCAGACGCCGGAGAACAATGAACTGCGCTGTCCTGAATGCAGGGGAAAAACGTTGATCCTTCTCGAAGGAGAGCCGATCGGCAAGAAACGGTGCAGCGGGAACTGTTCTTCCGGGTGTTCCTGTTGTCACTGAACTACAGGAGGGGCGATTCGCCCCTCCTGTAGTCTTATACGACCGTCGTGATAACCGGTCGAATGGCGAAAACGCCTTTCAATGCAGTGAGCCTGTTTAAAAAACTACGGATCCGATCGGGCTCGCCGTGGATTGCTATGAGTTCCAGGCAGTGATCGTTATCGATATGGACATGCGTTGTGCATAGAATGACATCCAGAAAATCATGCTGCAGCTCGTTCAAATCCTCGGACGTATCATGCCTGTGGTGATCGAACAACAACGTCACCGATCCATATACTCTTCCCGTTCCTTCTTCCCACTCGTCCGCGCTGATATATTGGCGTATAAGGCGCCGGAGCGCATCCGAACGGTTGGGAAACCCCGATTGCTCGATCCTTCCGTCAAAAGACGCCAACATTTTTTCGGGGATCGAAACGCCGAATCGTACAAGTTTTTCCACCGGATCCACCTCGTCTGGTCAAGATTGTCTGCGCTTCATTATACTCAGGAACTTTCCGTATCTCCCACATTTCTTGGACCGTGACGGAACGGACTCGGAAGAACGCATGCGTGTGCTAGAATGTTCCTGCTGAACGAAGGGAGAGGAACGTATGCATGCGGCATTCCGCGATCCGGAGCTTCTTGTAAAACGGATCATTTCCTGGATACAATCGGAACTCAGAAGAGCGGATGCGAAGGG
>CAYVKE010000094.1:0-4697 GCA_964451935.1 uncultured Synergistaceae bacterium
ATCGGCGCATGGGGCGACAGTGGAAAGGATGTCCGGAAGGTGAAAAGGGAAGTTGCCCCGTTTGCGTCTACCGGAACGTCAACGTAATCGTGGAACTATCTGCTTCAGCCCGGTGGCCATGCACGCCCGGATCAGCGTTTCGGCTATCTGGAATTCCTCGGCCAACGCTTCGTACTCCCGTACGAATTCTGGATTTTTATGGAGTTCCTTCTTGATTTCGCTGTAGGGAATGGATGCCATGACGATTCACCTCCCTGTTTGCACAAGCGCGAGACGGTCCATGGCGATTTCGATCTCCCTGCGGGGAATTTTGTCCGTTTTCTTGTCGAAAACCCGGAGAAGCCGCACTGAAGGTATCTACATCATGAACAGACCGCATCGTGACCGCCTATATCCCCAGTCGTGCGGCCCTCTTGCGGACGAGGTTCTTCCGGTAGTCCCGGACCATCGATTCAGGAAGGCGACCCTCTTCGAGTGTCGCGTCTTCGGCGCTTTCGGGGAGAGGCTCCAGCGGGACCGGGCCGAGTTGCAGGCTGAACAGGAACAGCACGGCGTTGACCTTGTCCATCCGGAGCGTGGGTTTGCCCGCTTCGAGTTCGCGAAGAAAACGCAACCCCACGCCCGCACGTTCGGCGGCCGTGGCCTGCGAGAGTTTGAGGCGCTTCCGCATCTTTCTGACCGTGTCCGCGAGCGTCGTTTTCGTCATGGAATTCGCACCCCTTCGGGTATAAAAACAATAGTATTATTGATTATTATACCCGATAGGGGCGTTTTTCCGTATGCTGCCGTTTTTCCGGGAAGCCTCCGGACATAAAACGCTGTGGAAGCGGACAAGGCGCTATCGTCTATACTGTTCCCGAACGAGTCCGATGACGATCACGAAAGGAAGGGAACGGACGTGAAAAAGTGCGGAATTCCGGTGCTCTGCGTCTTGGCGCTCTTCGCGGCGGGGTGCGCCTGGGCGGCTCCAAGCGAAAAGGACCTCAAGGCGATGAGCGTCTTCGTGAGCAACTTCACCGAACAGGGAATCATGGAGGTCGTTACGGAAGAGATGGCCCAACCGGACAAATACCCGGATCTCGTCCGCTTCGGCATCCGGCACAACTACATCAACAACTTCAAGAGCCGCATCGAGGCCAACAGGGAAGGCGCGCGCGAACACGGCGACGTCCGCATCAAGGCGACCTGGGTCGAGGAGACCGTCCTGAAGTACTTCGGGCTGAAAATCAAGGCGGACCGGTCCGTGGAGCAGATCTATCCCCCGTATCACTTCGACGGGACGTCCTTCCACTTCCAGGCCGCCGACGGCGAAGCGACCTGGCTCGCACGGGTGAAAAAGGCGTCGAGCCCGCAAAAGGGCGTCTGGGAGATCTCGGGCGAGGTGTACAACGCGGACGACCCCGCGGATGTCCTGGGCGGCTTCAACGCCGTCATCAGGGAGTCCGTCTGGAAGAACAAGCCGCATTACGTCATGGTGCGCCTGAGCGCCGCGGCGCAGTAGGCGGAAGGGTCTTTTCCGGAGCGTCGCGCTTCGGCGCGTCGGCGGAGCGCCGCGGGACGGTCGCGGCTGCCCGTCACGCCGAAGCCGGTCGGCGATGATTTTCGACGGGAGGAAAACGAAGAATGCAGCATCGGATGAAAACGCACCGGATGTCGGAAGCGGAAATAGAAGCCCTTTTCGGGGAGGCGCAGGTGGGGCGGCTCGCCACGCTGAACCCGGACGGCTTCCCCTACGTCACGCCCGTCCACTTCGTGTATTACAAAGGCAAAATCTACATCCACGGCCTCATCAAAGGACAAAAGATCGATAACCTCAAAGCGAATCCCAAGGTCTGCTTTGAGATCGACAAGATGATAGGGTTCCTGCCGAGCGAACTTCCATGCGACGTCAATACGGAATACCAGAGCGTCATCGCCTTCGGCGCGGCGGCGATGATCGAGCGGCCCGACGAGAAGACGGAAATTCTGGAGCAGATCGTCCGGAAATATATGCCTCAGCTTGCGGGCCGGCCGTTTCCGGAGAATATGGTGAAGGGAACGGGAATCATCGAAATTTCAATATCCGAATGCACCGGGAAGTACTACAGGTAGAAGGCGCGCGGCGGATCGGGCGCTTTGGCTGTATGGCGGCGTCGGGGCTTCCTGCGAAGTCCGTCATGGGCAGGCGCGTTGCGGCCGCAGCTTTCATCATCGTGTCGATGGCCGCGCTCCTGTTCGGCGCTTCCTCCCCTGTCCACGCGCGCGAAGGAGACGCACAGGAGACTCCGGTCTGTCTTCGTCTCTTCAGCCCGTTCGATTCGGACGACCGGCGCTCGATGCGCTCCATCCGGATTCGCGCGCACGACGGCTACGGCGCGTACCGCAGGGGACACCTCCATTCCGGGCTCGACCTCGTGGGAAAGCCGAAGGAGCGGGTCTACGCCATAGGCGCGGGACGGGTCGTCGGATTCGTCGGCGAATTTCCGAACCGGGGCGTTTTTGTGCGGCATCGTCTGAAAGACGGCGGCGTCTTCTATTCCGCGTACTTTCACGTCACGGACAGTCGGGTGAAGCCGGGCGACATCGTCGACGAAACGACGTGCGTCGGAAGACTGTTCGACGCGGAGGAACAGCGGCGGTCGCGTTTTCCCGTGCGCCACACGCACCTGGAGATCCGGAAGCGCGTCGACGACGACGGAGAGAAGAGCCATACGTCGAGGACCATGGAGGAACTCGGCCGGTATTTCCATGACCCGATGCGTTTCCTGAAACACTATCTGGAATGAACGACTGCGGTTTTTTCCAATGGATCCGTGCTGTGTCGCAACATGTCCGAATATTCATCCAGAGGAGGCTCTGTTCATCATGCGGGAGAGTGTCTTTGAGGTTTTGCGTTCGGAAGGCCTGAACCACATGGAGATTCATTACGACTGGAGAAAGGACGCCTTCGTCCTGTATGCGGCGCGCGAGTGGGACGCCGATACGCCGTTTCGCGAGTACAACCGGAGCTTCACGGTCTTCTCGCTGCGGACGCCCGAAGCGCGCTACTGCGGCCATGCGGAGACGGAGGCGCTTTTCGGAAAGCACGGCCTGTCGGGACACCTTGAGAAGATCAAAACGCTCATGCGCAAGGGACGCCATATCCTTCTGGACTCCTATTACAACGAAAAACTCGGAATCCGCTTCACGAATCACATTCACAGCGACAAACGCGGACTGAACAACCTCCGTTCGTCGCTGCTCATGGGCGGGATCCGCAGGCACGAGCCGGAGGAGGACGAAATCGACGTCTTCATCGACGGCATGAATCTCGGCCGCGGGATGACCTTCAAGAACATCGCGGCGGACATTCCGATGGGCGGGTGCAAGATCACGGTCCAGATGGAACCCGTCGATCTCTATGACCTGGACCAGGTGGGGTTCCTCGCCTACGCGAACGACAGGACACGGAACACGAGCGGGCCGGACATGCGTTTCCCTCCCGCCCTCGCCGACGTCATGAAGGAACACTTCTCGCTCCACATCGCCGGCGGCGCGAAGGGGCCGCTCGGCCCGACGGGGACTCCTACGGCGCACGGCGTCCATATAGCGGCGAAGCAGGGAGCGCGGTTCCTCTGGGGATCCGACTCGCTCGAAGGAAAGACCGTCGCGGTGCAGGGGCTCGGCGCGGTCGGATTCCATCTGGCCGAAGACTACATCCGCGACGGGGCGAAGCTCGTCGTCTGCGACCTGAACCCGTCCGCCGTCCGGCTTCTGAAGGAGAAGCATCCGGGCGCTTCGATCGACGTCGTGGAGCCGACGGCCATTCTGGACGTCGACGCGGACATCTTCTCCCCCTGCGCCGTGGGAGGAATTCTGGATGCGGGGAACATTCCCGGCCTGAAGTTCCGGATGGTCATGGGACCGGCGAACAACGTCCTGAAGGCGTCGAGCCAGGAGGAGGAGTATGCCCTCGCGGATCTTCTCGCGGCGCGGGGCATTCTCTATCAGGTCGAGTGGCGCCACAACATCGCGGGCATCATGGCCGTATACGAGGAGTACGTCCACCAGCAGAACGCGAGCATGGAACGCCTCATGGAAAAGGTCGGCGCGCTCTGCACGGAAAGAACCTGGGAGAACCTGAACGGGGCGAAGCAGGAAGGGATCACGCCGACGAAACGGGCCTACATGGCCGCGGAACGCGAGGTCTACGGGGAATAGAACGTCTCTTCGGCCTCGAACCGGCGGGCGTCATCCTTCCCGGACTCGGCATGCGCGGGGTCTTCCGGAGGATTTCGCAAAACCGCATTGACATCGCCGCCCTTCATACTACAATAAGTAAAAATCGTAGCACGAAGGGCGGTCTTTTTCGATGCATATGGCGGATGCGTTGCTCTCTCCGGCGGTCGGCGGCGCGATGTGGGCGGTGACGGCGGGACTTACGGCATACTCGGCGAAGAAGCTGAAGGAGTCGCCGGACGATGCGCGGGCGCCGTTGATGGGCGTTCTGGGCGCGTTCATCTTCGCGGCCCAGATGATCAACTTCAGCATACCGGCCACGGGTTCGAGCGGCCACCTGGGAGGGGGGATGATCCTGGCGATTCTGCTGGGGCCCCATGCGGCTTTCCTGACGCTCGCCTCCGTTCTCGTCGTCCAGGCGCTCTTTTTCGCGGACGGAGGCCTTCTCGCGCTGGGGTGCAACATCTTCAACATGGCTTTTTACACCTGTTTCCTGGCAT
>CAYVKE010000094.1:4817-8656 GCA_964451935.1 uncultured Synergistaceae bacterium
ACAGAAAGATCGCCGGTCAGAATCCGTCCCGGAAGACGATCTTCATCGCAGCCACTCTTTCGGCGGTCATCGGCCTGCAGCTCGGTGCCTTCTCGGTCGTTCTGGAGACCATGGCTTCGGGGATTTCGGAGCTGCCGTTCCGGACGTTTGTGCTGCTGATGCAGCCGATCCACCTCGCGATCGGCGTCGTCGAGGGGCTCGTCACGACGGCGGTGGTTCTGTTCGTGCGGCAGGCCCGGCCCGAAGTTCTGGAGCTGGCCGCGAACAATGTTCCCATGAAAGGCGTTTCGCTTGGGAAAGTTCTGGCGGGACTTGCCGTAGCGGCGGTCGTCACGGGCGGCGCGCTCTCGTGGTTCGCCTCGACGTATCCCGACGGCCTCGAATGGTCGATGGCGAAGACCTCCGGAAGCGAGGAACTCCCCGCGCCCGCGGGCGGCGTCCACGCGGCGCTGGCCGGTCTTCAGGAGAAGACCGCGTTCCTGCCGGACTACGGCTTCCGCGCGAGCGACGCCGAAAAACCGGCGGAAGCGAAGGCCGAAGCCTCTCAGTCCGAGAAACCGGCCGCATGGCCGAACCCCGACATGGGAACGAGCGTTGCGGGCCTCGTCGGCGGCGCACTGACGCTGGCGCTTGCAGTCGTGATCGGCCTGGCTTTGCGGCGCGCATCGACCGCGCGCAGGTAAGCGTTCGGGCGGGGGGATGCGAGTCCCCCCGCCTTTTTCGGCCGCAGCGCCTTCCTTCCGAATGTCGAATTCCCTCGACCGAAACCTGACGGATCTTTCCGACGCCGCCGGCGAATCGCTCGGGTCGAGCCCCGTCCACCGGCTCGACCCCCGGGCGAAGTGCCTCGTGACGGTGCTGTTCATCGTCGCCGTGACGTCGTTCGGAAAGTACGATGTGTCGCGCCTGACGCCGTTCGTCCTGTATCCCGTCGCGATCGCTGCGCTGTCGGGCGTCCGGACGGGCGCGGTCCTGAAGCGCACGCTGCTCGCCGCGCCCTTCATCCTGCTCGTCGGCCTGTTCAACCCCTTCTTCGACCGGCAGGTTCTCTTTCGAATCGGCGGCCTCGCGGTCACGGGCGGGTGGATGTCGTTCCTCTCGATCGCGGTCCGGTCGTTCCTCGCCGTGTCGGCGGCCGTGCTTCTCGTGCTCACGACGCGCTTCGACGCGCTCTGCCTCGGCCTCGCGAAGATGGGAGTCCCTCGCGTCTTCGTGACGCAGCTCGAGTTTCTCCACCGCTACATCGGCCTGCTTGCGGGCGAGGCGCAGCGCATGGTCCGGGCGCACGACCTGCGCTCGGGCGGAAACAGGCCGAAGCTCGCGCTCGCCGCGTATGCCCCGATGATCGGGCTGCTGCTGCTTCGGGCGCTCGACCGCGCGACGCGCGTCCACCGGGCGATGACGGCGCGGCTGTTCGACGGCGAGATCCGCGTCCTGCGGCCGCTCGCGTTCGCGCGCGGCGACCTTGTGTTCATCCTCGCATGGGGAGGGTTCTTCCTGATGTGCCGATTCGTGAATCTGCCCGGGCTCCTGTCCGGCTTGGCGTTGCGATGAGCCATCACTATCTCGACGTCCGCGATCTCCGGTACGCCTACCCCGACGGCACGGAAGCCCTGAAAGGCGTTTCGTTCCGGCTGGAGCACGGCGAGGCGGTCGGCCTCGTCGGGGCGAACGGAGCGGGAAAGTCGACGATGATGCTCGCGCTGACCGGGCTGATTTTTCCTTCCGGCGGAACGATCGACGTCGGCGGGACGCTCCTGTCGAAGAAGACGGTCGGCGAGGTGCGCCGCAGGATCGGCTTCGTCTTCCAGGACTCGGAGGACCAGCTTTTCATGCCGACGGTCTTCGACGACGTGGCCTTCGGGCCGCTGAATCAGGGGCTCTCGGAGCCCGAAGTCCGCGAGCGCGTGACGGACGCGCTCGAACGCGTCGGGGCGGAACGCCTCGCCGACCGGCCGACCTACCGGCTTTCGGGGGGGGAGAAGCGCGCCGTCGCGATCGCAACGGTCCTCGCGATGCTGCCGGACGTCCTGATAATGGATGAACCCGGATCGGGCCTCGATCCGCACGGACGTCGCCTGCTGATCGGCCTGCTGCGCGACTTCCGTCACACGCGTCTGATCGCGACGCATGACCTCGACATGGTTCTCGACGTCTGTCCCCGGACGATCGTCCTTCACGAGGGGCGCATCGCCGCGGACGGCGACACGCGCACGGTCTTCTCCGACGCGGCGCTTCTCGAACGGTGCCGGCTGGAGCAGCCGCCGGGGATGCGAAGAGCTGCTATGCCCTGACGAGGGAGAGGGGCCCGGGTTTAGAGCGAAGCTTCGCCGATGCCGACGATCTCCATCAGCTTCCCGAAGCTGTCGACGACGTCATACGTCACATGCTCCGGATCGATTCTCCTGTTGCGTTCTTCGAAGAATTTCCTGGCGCACTCGATCTTCTTTTCCTCGATGGCCCGCAATTGCAGCGTGGACATCGAACCTTTGGTTTCGGCCACAAAAAAGATGTGTTTGACCGATCCTTCCCTGAACGAAATAGCCCAGTCCGGATTGTAGTCTCCGACCGGCGTGGGGATCAGGAAGCCGCGTGGGAGCTTTGCGTACACCACGACCTCGGCGCCGGTGTCCAGCTCCGCGACGAACTTTCTTTCAACCGCGGAGTCCGTAATCGCGTAATCGTAGATATGCTTCCCGAGCTTCCCGCCTGCTTTGCCGAAGTCCTGTCGCTCCTGCCCGGCCGTGAAAATATCTATATCGTAGACCTCTGCGATCTCGTCATAGCTCAGGCGCTCGATAATGACCGCCGCCTTTTGTTCGTTGATCAGACGGGTTGCTTCCGCGATAAAATGCTCCGGATTCTGCCTGAATTGGTCGAAAACGCACGTCCGGATTCCGCGTAGAATTGCGGCGATGGTCTTTCGCGTCAATTGCGTGCTCTCCGCCAGCTTTCCCAGAATATCGTATGTTACCGGCGAATGAATCGACGACACGAATTCCTTCGTGGCGGTTCCGGTGATCTCAAAGCTCCGCGCGGCTTTCAGCCGGTCGAACGTCACGTGATCGAGCTGTTCCCCTTCCTGTATGACATACTGCAGAGGGGTCACCCGCAATTCCCTGTCCAGAGTCGCGATGCCGTTGCGGACAAGCTCTTCCGGGTCGAATTCCACCCGGTAGACGGCCTTCCGATTGATGCGGCTCCAGAGTTCCCGGAACTCCTTCTTGCTGAAATTGTCGTTCAGGGGATTTCGCTTCACCGTGCGTTCGTCTTCCACTTCGGGCAGGCTGGATTCGCTGAACACGCCGTCGATCAGCTGAAGGACCTGTTCCGCATAGGGGTTCAGTTCGTCGGGAAGTTCCGCGATGACCCCGTTCTTCCTGTCGGAGCAGTATTTTTCCGTGATGTTCCGTTTCCTGTCGACATATCCGTTCTGAATGAGATAGAATTCGATCCCCGCAGCCATGTCATCATCCACAACAACGGCGACTCCGTCGTTCTTCAAAACCTTCCCGAGGAAATACGCTTTGTCGGCGAAGCGGGGACGTTCCGACAGGGATTCGCCGACCTCCCGTTGCAGATTGGCGACGAAATCCCTGTAACTCTCTCCGGCGACGACGGTGAGGACGTTGATGTCATGCACCGTTTCCGGCTTGTCCATCCGATCGCCGTGCTGGTTGACCGACAGCCGCAATCCCCGGCCGACTTCCTGACGCCGGGAGATGGTATTGTCGCTGTGCTTGAGCATGCACATGACGAAGACGTTGGGGTTATCCCAACCTTCACGCAGGGCGGAATGCGAAAAGATGAAGCGAACGGGCTCGCTGAAAGAGAGAAGC
>CAYVKE010000094.1:8666-12921 GCA_964451935.1 uncultured Synergistaceae bacterium
TGTCCTTCAGAATCAGATCGTAGGCGTCCACATCGTCCGACAGTCCCGCATCCTCGCCGCGAGTCTTGAAACCCGGATCGGCAAGTCTCTTCGTTTTCCTGTCTATCGAAAAGTAGCCGTTGTGCGTGCGGTCGACGTCGATGCCTTCAAGATATTTCCGGTACGCCGCGCTGTCGTCATAGGGGAGGTCGTTCATGTACTCCTCTTTCATGCGTTCGTACTCCTCCCGGAAGAAGCGCGCGTACTCTCCCTGCTCGTCGGGTCGGCTGTAGTCGCGGTACTTCGCCACCTCGTCGATGAAAAAGAGGGAGAGGACTTTGACGCCAAGCGGAAAGAGAATTCTTTCCTTCTCGAAATGCGCCCGGATCGCTTCGCGAATCTGAATGCGCCGCAATGTCGCTTCCGTCACGTCTCCGACGGCTTCCCCGGCTTTCAGAACGACGCCGTTCGTGAACTCCACGGTATCGTTTCTGGCGTCGATCTGCGCGATAGCGAAGCCGCGATACTGATCGAGACGGTTGGACTCGACAAAGAGATCTCTGCCCTGTTCGAGACGCCTGACGAATCTCTTGATGTTCGCGCCCGACCGCACTTCCATATCGATGCGGGCTGCGGGAGTCTGTCGGGAAATTTCGATGGACTCCAGATACAGATAGGCGTTGGTCCCGGCCGGCCCCTTCACCGCGATGCCGCGAACGGCGATCTTCTTGACGAGTTTTTGATTGTACGCGTCAAGCGCATCGAGGCGATGGACCTTGTTGTGATGGGTCCGGTGCGTCGCGGAATACCGCAGAATCATCAACGGCCTGAATTTTTCAAGCGCTTTCAGCGTCTTCGGGCCCTCCATCTTCTGCGGTTCATCCAGAATCAGAATGGGACGGTTGCTGCTGATAACGTCTATGGGGCGACGCGACTGGAAGTCGTCCAGTTCCTCGTAAATCCGGCGGTTCTCCTTCCCGGCGGCGTTGAACGCCTGAATGTTGATGACCATCACATTGACGCCCGCGTCCGAGGAAAAGCTCTCAAGAGGCGACAGATTGGCGGAATCATAGATGAAAAACCGGGCTTTCTTCCCGTAGCTCTCGGAAAAGTGTCCGGCCGTGATGTCCAGCGACTTGAACACTCCCTCGCGAATGGCGATGCCGGGCGTCACAACGATGAACTTCGTCCAGCCGTACCGCTTGTTCATCTCGAAGATGGTCTTGATGTAGCAGTACGTCTTCCCCGTGCCGGTTTCCATCTCAACGTCGAGATTGACGTGGCACCCCGCGCTGGATGCCAGGGATTCCGAAAGAGGCAGATTCCGTCGCATCTGGACGGAACGGACGTTTTCGAGCAATCGCTCCCGAGTCAGCTGAATATCGGCGTTCCGAAAGCCCTGGATCTCCGTATACGTTATTTGTTCTTCTCCCGACTTTATACGTATCACTCCGGGATCGACGCGGTATGCCGCACCGGAAGCGTTGACTTGTCCGGCGAAGCAGTCGACCACGGATTCGACGGCTCTGGTCTGGAAGGGCTGGATTTTGAATTTGAGCTTCATGCCGTCCGCTCCCCGCATCGTCCGGGCGAAGGCTCGAAAGCGTCATACGACGCGGGATGATTACTCTTCATCTTCGCCCTCCGCTATTTCCCCGAGGATCTTATCAAAATCACTCCTGAACAGTCTGTCCTGAACAATCCGGTACTTTTCGAACTCGCTTTCCGCGAACTCTTTGGACAGATCATGCGACATTTCGCCCTTATCCTGAAGGATCGCCCGTTCGTCAAATTCCAGGAACAAATCAAGTCTTTTCGCCCAATCTTCCATAGTCATGGGAATTCTTCTTTTCGCCCGATCCTCGGCCAAATCGAGATAGGCGTTGACAATTCTCCCGAGTGATTCGAGTTCCTCTTTGCTCAGGTAATTCTTGGCGACGGAGACATCCGACTTCAGGATCTTCCCATCCGGGCAATTTCTCCACGATGTCAGCCCCATGAACGGTTTCTCACAGCCGGCGCGTTGCATGATCAGCTCGGCGGCCGTATGGCCGTGTATGGCGAAATGCAGTTTGTTCTGGACCCTGGCGAAAAAATCCCGGGTTGTCGGAGCGGACGGGTTATAGTCGACGCTTGTCGCGTAGATATCCGTTATCTTCTGGTAAAAGCGCCGTTCGCTGAGCCGGATTTCCCGAATTTCCTCCAGCAGCTTCTCAAAGTAATCTTCCCCGAGAAAGGCGCCGTTTTCCATCCTCTTCCGATCGAGAACATACCCCTTGAGGGCGTATTCCCGGAGCACCTGTGTCGCCCATTGGCGGAATTGCGTCGCTCGCACGGAATTGACCCGGTACCCCACGGAAACGATGGCGTCGAGGTTGTAGAATTGAGTCAGATAGTCCTTTCCGTCCTCGGCAGTATTCCGGAATTTCCGGATAACTGCGTCCTGCTCCAACTCTCCGCTCTGAAAAATGTTTTTCAGATGCTCGCTGATGGTCCGAACATCGACGTCGAACAGCGCCGACATCAGTTTCTGCGTCAACCAGATGGTCTCGTCCTCATAGCGAACTTCGATGCCGCTTTCGCCGCTCTGAACGGCGAAAACCAGAAATTCGGCGGTGCTGTTGCGAATGCGCAGCTTTTTATTTCCCTTCGCCCCTTCGCTCATATCGCCTTCACGTCCGTCTCCGGGGAGATCTGTTTGAAGATCTGCTCCACATTGATCTTGACGGCGTCGGAGGCGAAACTCGCATCGCGGAACACTACGCGCAGGGGCTTGAATCCGGCCAGTTCCTTGACCAGATCTTCGTCCACGCCGGCATCGAAGCAGGCGATCAGCGCATCTTCATCGACGAAGAAAATCGTCTTGCCCTGAACGCGCTCTCTCCGGACGGGCAGCGACAGGTCCACGCCCCAGTCCAGCAGAACCTGGAAGAGCAAGTCCTCGGGTGTCCGGTCGGGCTTGATGTTATCGGTCATCTTGTCAAGCAGCGTTTGCTCGATGGCGTCCGGGGCGTAATACACATCGGCCATGTTGGAAGAGTCGACCTTCAGGACCCGGAAGCCGATGTCCGGTTTTTTTTCAATCGTTGACACAGAAGGATCAACTTCATCAAATAGGCCCAATGCTGAGGAGTTTTCTCCCTTTACCGTCTTCTGTGAAGACGTCTCTTCAAGGATCTTCTTCCCGGCACGCCGGATTCGCTCCTTGCTGATCTCGGCAATGGTTTTGTAGCCATCTTTGAAGGCTTCAGATTTTTCATCGCAAAGCTCGGGTAATTGCACCATAATGAATCTGCGGTCACCCCTATCTTCGGCATTAAGTCGCATAACGGCATGGGCGGTAACAGAGGTTCCTGCAAAGAAATCGAGCACTATGTCATTACCTTCCGACGCGATATGAATCATTCTCAATAACAGGTCCGTTGGTTTTGGAGTATCAAAAACAACCAAACCATCAAATAATGAAATGAGATCTTTTTTTGCTCCATCATTTGTTCCTACTTCCTTTGCATACCATAAAGTATTAGGAACAAGACCAAGCTCTGCTTCAGATTTAAAAGATTTTAACCGCGGCGCATTATTGCCATCTAGGCCAAACCATATTCGATTATCATCAACTAGTTGTTGAAATTTTTGTTTTGTATAAGTCCAACATCTTCCTGGGGGCGGTTGTAGTTTTTGTCCGCCAGGTGTTTCAATTTCATAAAATTGAGAAGCAGTTGCATGCCCTGCTTGTGCATTCAAAGAAATCGATTGCCATTCTCCTCGTGGGTCATTATCTATATTTGAATATCTTTTGTGTATATCATCTGTAGCTGGCAGCAAATTGCGTATTTTTTCAAATGATACTTTGTTCTTTGCAAAACAAAGTATGTAATCATGATTAAAAGAAAATACTCTCCGGTTTTCTCTAGTATTTCTTTTTTCCCAAATAAATGTAGCAATAAAGTTAGTATCGCCAAAAACTTCTTCCATTAGTTTTCGAATATTAGAGTTTTCTACATCGTCAATGCTTATAAAAATTACTCCATCATCTCGCAGTAAATTCCTCGAGAGTTTCAGCCTTGAATACATCATTGAAAGCCAGTCGGAGTGGAACCTGCCGTTCGACTCATTGTTCGCCACTAGGCGATTTCCTTCTTCGTCCTTTTGGTTCGATCGTTTCAAGAACTTGTCCGCGTTTTCGGCGAAATCGTCCTCGTAAATGAAGTCCTTCCCAGTGTTATACGGCGGATCGATGTAGATCATCTTCACCTTGCCGAGGTAGGTTTCCTGC
>CAYVKE010000095.1:0-12709 GCA_964451935.1 uncultured Synergistaceae bacterium
GGAGGGATGCGCCGGAGAGAAGCATGAAACGATCGGGAGAGGGATCGGAGAGAAGAAATATCGGAAATCGCTCCGGAGTCGAATCCGCCGGGGCGAATCGCAGTGCGAATCGCCGGAGAAACTGCGGGAGGAGAGATGACGCATGGCGAAAATGAATCCGTTTGAGATGTTCCTGAAACAGGTCGACGAGGCCATCCCGTATCTGAATGTCGAGCAGGAATATGTCGACATCCTCAAGGAGCCGAAGGAAGTCCTCGAAATCGCCATTCCGTTGAAGCTGGACGACGGAACCGTTCAGATCGTCAAGGGGTGGCGGGCGCATCACAACAACGCGCTCGGGCCGTACAAGGGCGGCGTCCGGTATCACCCGAACGTGTCGCGGGAAGAGGTGACGGCTCTGTCGGCGTGGATGTCCATCAAGTGCGCCACGGCGATGCTGCCGTATGGAGGCGGAAAGGGGGGCGTCCGCGTTTCGCCGCATGACCTCACGAAGAACGAACTGGAGCGTCTGAGCCGCGCGTACGCGATGTCAATCGTCCGTTTCACGGGGACCGATATCGACGTTCCCGCGCCCGATGTCTACACGGATCCGCAGATCATGTCCTGGTTCATCGATACGTACGAGAAGATCGTAGGCAGGAGCGAACCGTCCTGCTACACGGGCAAGCCGGTCGGACTCGGCGGCTCGCTCGGGCGTGGCGATGCGACGTCGCGGGGCGGAATGTACGTCCTTCGGGAGGCGCTCCGGGAGATTGGACTTCTCGGAAAGCCGCTGACGGCGGCGATTCAGGGGTTCGGAAACGTCGGAAGCAACGCCCACAAGCTGTTCGGCGAGATCGGAATCACCGTCGTCGCCGCTTCGGACAGCAAGGGCGGAACCTATAACCCGAAGGGGCTCGATTACGCGGCGCTCAGCGCGCACAAGAAGAGCGGCGGAACGGTTGCGGACTACCCGGAGGGCGAACGCATCACCACGGACGAGATCCTGGAGTCGCAGGTCGATATCCTGATCCCGGCGGCGCTCGAAGGCGTCCTGACGGAGGCGAACGCGGGCAAGGTCAAGGCGAAGACCATTCTCGAACTCGCGAACGGACCGACGACTCCGGCCGCGGAGCAGATCCTGCATGACAACGGGGCCATGGTGATCCCCGATGTCCTCGCGAACTCCGGCGGCGTCACGGTGAGCTGCTTCGAGTGGATTCAGGGCCGTTCGGGGGACTACTGGAGCGAAAAGACCGTTCACGACAAGCTGGATGAACGGCTCTCGATGGCCTTCCACGAAATCTGGGCGATCAAGAAGCAGCACAATATCCGCATGCGGCAGGCCGCGTATGTCCGGGCCATAAGCAGAATTGTCCTGGCTATGCGCTTCCGGGGGATCTGGCCCTGATCGGCGCACGGCTGTTCGTATAGAGTATTCCGGAAGCGGAGAGGGGGAATCCCCTCCCCGCTTTTTTCGCGACTCGTCCGGGTCAGAGCCGCACCACCCGACCGATTTCGCTCTCTCCGTCCATATACACGGCGAACGCCCCGCGGTAGATGCGCACGGCCGGGTGACGTCCTTGTTCGTACGGGCTGCCGTCGAACCAGCTCTTGTCGTATTCGTTGCCCGTTTCTCCTGCGAAGACGGGGAGGTACAGGATCCCGTCGACGTCGAGGTCGAGGAAGAAGTGCGTCCCGTAGGAAAGTTCGGGCGTGAAGTCGCGCTCCCGGATGCCGATTTCCACGATGCAGCCGGAGTTGCAGAGTTCGTCGTACTGCACCGGAACGCCGAGGTCCGCGTTCGTGCTGCCCCATCTCCCGGGACCGACCAGAATATAGCGGCTTCCTTCGAGGCTGCGGTTGATCCGTCCGATCTCGCGCGCGATCTCGTGGTTGCGCCCGTCTGTTCCGTACAGATCCGGATCGACGTACACGAGCCATTCCGTCCGGTCGATCATGCCGTTGCTCACCATCCGGTCGCCGCGGAGCAGCACGCGTTCCGGCGGAACGTCCGGCAGGACGACGCCGGCCGCCTCCGCGAACGACGCGAGCGGGCGGAGCTGGATGAGCGTCATCTTCCGGTCGTCCGTGTCGTAGGTGAACTCGATGTCCACGGGCATCCCCATCGCCGCCTCCAGGGACGACAGAACATCGCGGACGAGCCGGAAAAAATGCGGATGCTTGTCGGGAAGGGACGAGAAGGAAAAGACCGGCCGGGACGCCGGCGTCAACGGACAGCCGGCCCAGTAGAGCAGGTTGTCCGCGAAGATCTCGACGAACGAGTGGACGGATGCGTGGCGTTTGAGGACGAACGGGAGGAACTGGTCGAGCCGGGCCGTCATGAAGCTGCCGAAGGTCCGGTCGATGTAGTCGAACTCGGTCTGCCCCGCTCGGGCGATTTCCCGTGGCTGGTTTCCCTCGGGACGGAGGTTGGGATTCGTGAGATAGAAGACGCGGGCGTTCGACCGCTCGACTGTTCGCGTCCCGAGCCCGAAGCAGAGGCGCATCACGCCGTCCTCCTTTCGGACGCGCGGCGTCGGACGCCGGTACACCCGCGAGAAGGCGGCCCCCGCCAGTTCGGGGTAGTACAGATCGTCGCGGAGCTTTCCCGTGATCGGCTGGATCAGGACGGCCATGGCCTCGTCCTCGTCTCGGCAGCCGTGCTTCGCCCTGTAGGCGCGGGGCGCTGATTTGAACAGGGAGGCCCAGACGGTCCGCAGGGAGTCCTCGATCTCGCGCATCTGTCGTCCGGGGTCGCCGATGTTTGCGGAGAAGCACGTATCGTACTTCCCGGCGAATGAGAGCCGCACGGAATCCTCGAGCGTGGAACTCGACCGGATGGCGAGCGGAACTCCGCCCAGCAGCGCGAGTCCCCGTTCGAGGTCCCGCGTGAAGCTTTCGCGGAAGCGCCCCTTCGAGAAGGCGATGGCGATCCGTTCCCAGTCGGGTTCCCGGTACGCCCACTCCATGTCGTTGTCGTCGATGAATCCGAGAAAGACCTCCGAGCCGACAACCAGCGTGACGGGGGGAAGGAGGACCGATCCGGAGAGCGGACCGGCCGAGAGCGCGCGATGCGCGAAGGCCAGCCCCTTTGCTTTGCCTCCGACAGCGTCCCCGCCGAGCAGCCATCCTCTTTCGGCGTAGAAAGGCGTTGCGTCGAAACGGTAAAAATCGCGGCGCGTTCCCGATTCCGGCATGCGATTCATTCCACCCCTCGTTCGTTTCGGCCGGCGCGGGGAGAGCGTATTCGGGATGGGCGTCGTCCGTGTCCGTATGGTCCGGTTCGCCATGTGCGTCCCTTGCCGGGACTTTCATGTATGATATAATCCACAGTCGGGCGAAACAAGAGCCCGCACGATCGATGACGAGGAGGTGTGCTGTCTATGACATGGGCGTTCCGGTGACGGTGTGATGCGGCAATGCACGGGATGCATTCATCGCGAACAACGCTGTCGGCTGACCGACGGACGCTCATATCGACCGGACCGCTTCCCCGTTTGTTCCATTCCCCCTCCTGTCGCTGACCGTTCGTTCTTTCCCCTTTCGGTATCGCACGCTGATTCACCTCTAGCCGCTCAGTCAGGGTCCAATCGACTGCGTCGTCGCCTCTTCCCGAAACCGCGCCTGTAGCCGGGCATGGGCGGGCGCCGTTCTGCGCGCCCGAAGACGGACGATCGCGAGACGATCGAAGGAGGACTCGTATGGCGGACTATCACACAATGTGGGATTCCCTCGGGATGGACCTGCCGACGCATGACCTGCTCTGCGCCGCGCTTCCCTCCATGTTCGAGGAGCACTATCTCGAACAGGAGAAGCGTCCCGAAGGAATGGACTATTTCAACATGGTCATCGCCGAGGTTCACGGCCTGCGCATCCAGGAACTCCTCGAACACAAAGCCCGGGGCGAGAAGATCATCGGCACGTTCTGCATCTATGTCCCCGAGGAGATCATTCTCGCGCTCGGCGGCGTCTCGGTCGGCCTCTGCGCAGGATCGCAATTCTGGGTCCCTGCGGGCGAGGCGGTTCTGCCGCGCAACCTGTGTCCCCTGATCAAGGCGGGTGTCGGCGCGAAGCTCTCGCGAACCTGCCCCTACTTCCAGTCGGTCGACCTCATCATCGGAGAGAACACCTGCGACGGCAAGAAGAAGGCGTGGGAAATCCTCGGCGAGCACGTCCCGATTCACGTCATGGATCTTCCCAACACCAAGAGCGTCGCCGGTTTCACGCTGTGGCGCGGAGAAATCGACCGGCTCGTCGGCGTCCTCGAAGAGAAGACCGGCAACCGGCTGACGCTTGAAGGCCTCCGGAAGGCGTCGGATGTCGTCGATCGGAAGCGCGCGGCGCTTGCGCGCCTCTACAACGCGCGCAAGGCGACGCCGTCGCCGGTATCCGGCAAGGACGCCCTCCTCGTGAGCCAGATCGCGTTCTACGATGATCCCGAACGCTTCATCCGGAAGACGAACGAACTCGCCGACGAGTGCGAGGCGCGCGTCGCAAGCGGCGAGAGTCCCTTCGCGGCGAACGCCCCGCGCATCCTCGTCACGGGGACGCCGATCGTCGTCCCGAACTGGAAGGTCCACCACCTCATCGAGACGAGCGGCGCGTCCGTCGTCGTCGAGGAGAACTGCACCGGAACCCGCTACTTCGAGCAGCGCGTCGATATGGGCGCGCCCGATCTTCCGGGAATGCTCGACGCGATCGCGCACCGCTACTTCGACAACATCCACTGCGCCTGCTTCTCGCCCAACGAGGCGAGGGCCGACGACGTCGTCCGGCTCGCGCGCGAATACAAGGCCGACGGCGTCATCAACGCGAGCCTGAGCTTCTGCACGACCTACCAGGTCGAGGCCGAAAAGCTCCGAAAACGCATGCAGGCCGAGAATATCCCGTTCCTCGCCTTCGAGACCGACTACGCGCCCGGCGACGAGGGGCAGCTTCGGACACGGATCGAGGCCTTTCTGGAGGGGCTTCGAGGGTAGAAAGGGCGTGCGGCGATGCCTGCGCCGGAGAGGGCCTATGCGCTGTTCGAATCGCACACGGACGGAATGCGGCTTCACGCGGCCCTGAGGAAGGCGGGCGTCCCGCACGAAATCTGCCCGACGCCGCGGGATCTCGACGAGAGCTGCGGTATCGCGCTGCGCTTCGACGCGGAACGTTCCGCAGTTGTTGAGGGCATTTCACGCGAATGTCCGGTTCCGGTTCGGATTGTCCGCCGGGGCCGGACGACGAATACAGACGGCGGCGACGCCGTGAAAGGAGAATGAACCATGGAACGAATCGATGCGATGGGAAAGAACTGTCCGCAGCCCGTGATGATGACCAAGGCCGCCGTCGACAAAGGGGCCGGGGAACTGGAGGT
Organism: uncultured Synergistaceae bacterium; assembly: GCA_964451935.1. Taxonomy (GTDB): domain Bacteria; phylum Synergistota; class Synergistia; order Synergistales; family Aminobacteriaceae; genus CALFXN01. The sequence continues at coordinate 5,342 of CAYVKE010000095.1, forward strand.
TCTCGTGGACAACGAGGTCGCCGTCTCCAATGTGGAGAAGTTCCTCAGGAGCCAGGGGTATGAGACGACACGCTCGGGCGCCGCAGGGAAGTACTCGGTGCGCGGCAAGAAGACCGGCGAGGCCGGTCCCGCTCCGGCGGTCGTCTGCACGCCGCAATTGCCGTCAGGGGGCGACTATGCGGTGCTGCTCCTCTCGAAGACAATCGGGAACGAATCGCCGGAACTCGGGGACGTCCTCATGAAGGCGTTTCTCGGGACGCTCGCCCAGCGAAAGGATTTGCCGTCGGTCGTCGCGCTCATGAACGGCGGCGTCTTCCTCGCGCTGCCCGACCACTCGACGTGCGACACGCTGAAGGAGATTGAGGCGAAGGGAGTGAAGGTGCTCGTCTGCGGGACGTGCGCCAAGCACTTCGGGATCGTCGACTCCGTCGGCGTTGGCGGCATCTCCAACATGTTCGAGATCACGGAAGCGGTCTTCGGAGCGTCGAAGAACGTCGTGATCGGGTAACAGGGGCGGAGTTCCGGACCGATCCCGGCATTCCGCGTACAACGCCCCGATACGCTTCGGGGCCGCATCGCGCAAAAATCGGCGTTCCGCCAAAACCGGCGGAAGAACAAAATCGCACGTTCAAACCACAGGGAGGTCATTCACATGACGACGAAAAATCTCATCCGCACCCTCGCCGCCTTCGCGGCGGCCGCAACGCTGGCCGCGCAGGCGGAGGCGGCGACGTTCATCAACATCGCCACTGCCAGCACCTCGGGATCGTACTACCCGATCGGCTCCATCATGGCCAAGATCTGGGACGACTCCATCAAGGACATGAAGGCGGGCGTCCAGACGACGGGCGGCACGGTGCACAACATCCAGCTCATGGGAAACAAAGAAGCCGACGTGGCTTTCATGGACGGCGTCTCCATCCCGGCGTACCGGGGCGAGGGGAAGTACGACGGCAAGCCGCAGAAATTCATCCGCGCGATGGTTCCGCTGTTCCCAGAAGCGCTCCAACTCATCGTCGCGAAGGACAGCGGCATCAGGACGCTCGCCGACTTCAAGGGCAAGCGCGTCTCCATCGGAGCGGTCGCAAGCGGAACCGAGGTCATGGCGAAGCAGCTTCTGACGGCGGCGGGCATCGATCCCGACAAAGACATCTCACCGGAGCGCCTGAGCATCGCTGATACCGCGAAGGCCTTCGCCGACAAACGCATCGACGCGGCCGTCTTCGTGGGGTCCCTCGGCGTTCCGGGCGTCGTCGAGATCACGACGCTCGGCCTCGTCGACTTCATCGACGTTCCGGACGATGCCCTCGCGAAGGTCCTCAAGAACCTGACCGCGTGGGACAAATTCGTCATTCCGGCGAACACCTACAAGGGGCAGACGAAAGATGTCGTCGGATACGCGAGCTGGAACATGCTCACCGTACGCGACGACCTGGATGCGGAACTGGTCTATCAGATGACGAAGGCGCTCTATGAGCATAAGGATGCGTTGGTCCAGAACGCGCCGAAGATGAGCGGAATGACGTTTGAAAACGTCGCGCACATCATGCTGCCGCTGCATCCGGGCGCCGAGAAGTACTATCGCGAAAAGGGCGTAGTGAAGTAGGAAAGCCGGACTCATGAATCAACGGGGTGACGCCGCCGCGAGAGGAACGGGAACCGGGGAAACGTCCGCGCTTTCGGGCGCCGGCCGACGCATGCCGGTCGGCGCGACGGGGATGTTGCTGACGTTGTGGCTCGTCGCCATGTCCTGCTTCCACCTCTATACGGCCGGGTTCGGCCTGATGCCGACGGAAATCCATCGTGCGGTCCATCTGCTCTTCGTCCTCGTCGCGGTGTTCGTTCTCTATCCCGGCGCGCCGGGACGAAACGAAGGCGTTTCATGGTTCGACTGGCTCCTGGCGCTTCTTGCCGGCGTCTGCGTCGGATATCTCGTGATCGCGCACGACGCCATCATGGAGCGGGGGGCGCTCGTACAGCCGCACGAACTCTGGCTCGGCCTGCTGACGTTCGTTCTCGTCCTGGAAGCCGGGCGGAGGGTGACGGGGAACGTCCTTCCGTGCATCGCCCTCGCGGCGCTGCTGTACTGTTTCTTCGGCCGATACATGCCCGGAATCCTCGCGCACAAGGGGTTTTCGCTCTCCCGGGTGGTGCAGCAGATGTACCTGACGACGGAGGGAATTCTCGGGATCGCGCTGGGCGTATCGAGCACCTATGTCTTTCTCTTCATCCTCTTCGGGGCGTTTCTGGGCGCGAGCGGCGGGGCGCGTTTCTTCAACGACCTCGCGCTCTCGCTGGCGGGGAGGAGTCCCGGCGGTCCGGCGAAGGTCGCGGTGGTGGCGTCCGGACTGCTCGGGACGATCAACGGGTCATCCGTGGCGAACGTCGCCACGACGGGAACCTTCACGATTCCGCTCATGAAGAAGGTCGGGTGCCGGCCGGAATTCGCGGGCGCCGTGGAGGCGACGGCCTCGACCGGAGGGCAGCTCATGCCTCCGGTCATGGGCGCCGGCGCCTTCATCATGACGGAATTCCTGGGCGTTTCGTATCTCACGATCGCCGCGGCTGCACTCTTCCCGGCGATCCTCTATTACCTCTCGATATACTGCAACGTGGATTTCAACGCGCGCCGGAACGCCCTCGGCGCGCTGCCGCCGGACGCGGTTCCGAATGTCCGGCTTGTCGTGCGGCGTGACGGACACCTGCTTTTGCCGGTGATCGTCGTGATCGCGCTGCTGCTTCGGAAGTACACGCCGCTTACGGCGGCCTTCTGGGGCGTCTGTTCGACCGTCGCGTGCAGCGCGCTGCGACATCATACGCGGATGTCGTTCCGGGCGATATGGGACGCGCTGGCGGACGGAGCGCGGGAAGGGCTCGGCGTGGCGGTCGCGTGCGCCCTCGTGGGATTCGTCGTCGGGACGGCCGCGCTGACGGGCGTCGGCCTGGCGATCTCGAACAACATCGTCGGACTGGCGGGAAACAGCCTGTTCCCGACGCTCTTTTTCTCGATGACGGCGTGTCTGGTCCTCGGAATGGGGCTCCCGACCACGGCGAACTACATCGTCACGAGCACAGTCGTCGTCCCGGCGCTTGCGGCGCTGAAGGTCCCCCTGCTGGCCGCGCACCTGTTCGTGTTCTATTTCGGCATCCTCGCGGATGTGACGCCGCCCGTGTGTCTCGCCTCGTTCACGGCCGCGGGAATAGCGGGCGCGAGTCCTTCGAAGACGGGGAGAACCGCGTTTATTATGGCGATTCCCGCTTTCGTTATTCCGTATGCGTTCGTCTACAGTCCGGAAATGCTGCTGCAGGGGACCTCGCTCTTCGGGACGGCGTCCGTTCTCGCTCTCTCCGTGCTCGGCGTCGTCGTCGTCGCGTTGGGCGCGCAGGGGTGGTGTTTCCGGAACATCGACATTCCCGACCGCATCGCCTTCGCCGCGGCGGGATTCGCCCTGCTGACGCCGTTCCCGGCGGCAAGGGCGATCGGGCTGGTCGTATTTGCGCTGCTGCTGCTCCGGTTTCGCCGGTCGGTCCGGCGCACAGCGGCGGATGTCTCCCGAGGGGGACTCTGAACGGAACCCCCAAAGCGCTTCTGCATACGCACTGATATCAAAATCGATCGACATACTATGACAGGAGTGAATCCGTTATGAAGAAAATTCTTCTCGCCTTTCTTGCGACAGCGCTGCTTGCGCTTGCTCCGGCAGCATTCGGCGGCGAATTGCCGCGCCTTTCGGTGAGCTACATCTTCACGACGCACCAGGAGCCCTTCATGGTCGCGCTCGCGCGCGGCGAGGCGTTCGCCGATTCGGGCGTCTATCTCAAGCCGGTCGTCGCGAAGGAGAAGTACGACCTCATGGTGAAGGGGAACGCGGTCGCGCGCCTCAGCGTCATCGTCGCGAAGAGCGGGGCGGAGACGTCGACGCTCTTCGCCCAGAAGCACCTCGACATCGGCCTCGGGTCGCTCCCGGCCATGATGACCGCGATCGACAAGGGACTTCCGATCAAGGTTCTCTGCCCGGTGCATACCGAGGGGATGGGGCTCGTGGTCGCCCCGACGAATCCCGTCTCCGACTGGAACTCCTTTCTCTCATGGGTCAAGGGCGCGAAGCAGCCGGTCAAGGTGGGCTATCACTCTCCGACGAGCGCCCCGCGAATCGTCATCGAGGGCGCGCTGCGCGAAGCGGGACTCGCCGTGACGGAGGACCCCGGGGACTCGAAGGCTCAGGTGCTTCTCGTCGATCTCAAGGAAACGTCAAATCTGATCATGGCGCTGACGAGCGGACAGGTGGACGCGTGGGTCGGCCCGGACCCGATTCCGGCCGTCGCCGCCGAGAAGAAGGCCGGAAAAATCGTCATGGATCTGAAGGATCTGCCCCCTGCGGGGCGCTGGTCGAACTTCCCGTGCTGCGTCGCCGCAGCGCGGACGGAAATACTCGCGGCCCATCCCGCGGAGACGGCCGCCCTCGTCGAGTTGCTGACGAAGAGCGCGGCATGGATCAACGCGAACAGAGGCGAGGCCGCGACGATCACGGCCGAGTGGCTCGGAATGCCCCGTGAGGCCGTCGAACGCTCAACGATCGTCTTCGGGACCGACCCGACCGAAGGCTGGATTCGGGGCGCCGGAGCGTATCTCGACGTTCTCAATGCGATGAACAAACTCTCGGGGTCGCTCAAGGGCAAGAAGATAGAGGATGCACAGGGGATCCTCTTCGATTTTTCACACGTTCGCAAATAGGGACGCGTACAGGCTGAGGTTCGGACCGTCCTCCGGTTTCTTCCCCCCTTTTTTCCGGGGGGCGGTTCCTCCTCTCTTCGTTATGAAGAAACAACGGACTTTTTCGCTCGTTCCCTTCGTCATCCCCGCGCTCTTTCTTCTCCTGTGGCATGTCGCGGCCGTGAAGGCGAACAATCAGGTGGTTGTTCCCCCGCCGGAACAGGTGGGGGAGCTTTTCGCGTCGCCGTTCGCATCGGTCATCGGGATGGGGTCGCTCGTGTCCAATATCCTCGTGAGTCTCGCCCGCGTCCTGACGGGCTACGCGCTTGCGGTCGCCGTGGGGATTCCCCTCGGGATCGCGATGGGGCACAGCCTGCGGCTCCACAAACTGCTCAACCTGTTTCTTTCCCTCTTCAGGCCGATTCCGCCGCTTGCGTGGGTGCCGCTCGTTCTTGCGTGGTTCGGCGTCGCCAGCTTCGCGACGATTGCGGGCGTCGAGGAAGGGGCTCTTTTTGTCCCGCTGAACAATCTGAAGCTCTCGATGCTTTTCATCATCTTCATCGGCTCGGTCTATCCGATCCTGAGCGGCGCCATCCACGGCGTCCGTGGCGTGCGCACGATCCTGATCGACTCGGCGAGGACGCTCGGAGCGTCGGATCGCGACATCTTCAGGTCGATCCTTCTCCCCGGCGCGATGCCGTCGATCGTCAACGGCCTCCGGGTCGGGCTCGGCGTGGCCTGGATGTGTCTCGTCTCGGCGGAAATGCTTCCCGGAAGCATCTCCGGCGTGGGATACCTCATCACGCACGCGTACACGCTCGCGCGGACGGACGTTGTCGTGGCGGGGATGGCCGGCATCGGTTTCGTCGGCGCGCTTCTGGACTTCGGATTCCGAAGGATCGAGGAAAGGAAATTCCATTGGGTTCACTTGAGCCGCTAAGCCGCGTTCCCGTCGTGTCGGTCCGGGACCTTTCGGTCGTCTTTCCGAAACGTTCGGGAGGTTTTCTCACGGCCGTCGACGGGGCGTCGCTCGATGCGTGCGAGAACGAGTTCGTCTGCATCGTCGGCCCGTCGGGGTGCGGAAAATCCACGCTGCTCCGCGTCGTTGCGGGGCTCGAACGCGCATCGGGCGGAACCGTGGAGTATCGCGGATCGCCCGTCGCCGGACCCGGACGCGAGCGCGGCATGGTGTTTCAGGAGTATTCCCTGCTTCCCTGGCGGAACGTCCTGGACAATGTCGCGCTGGGGCTCGAATACGCACGTGCGCCCGAACGCGAGCGCGTCGAACGCGCCCGGGCGTTCCTGGATCTCGTGGGATTGTCTTCGTTCGAGAAGGCGTTGCCGCACGAGCTTTCGGGCGGCATGCGGCAGCGCGTCGCGATCGCTCGGTCGCTCGCGGCGGAGCCCGACGTCCTTCTCATGGACGAGCCGTTCGGCGCGCTCGACGCGCACACGAGAATCCTTTTGCAGCGGGAGCTGCTCCGAATCCGAGCGGTCCGGAGAAACACCGTCCTGTTCGTGACGCACAGCGTCGACGAGGCGGTCTATCTCGCGGACACGATCGCCGTATTTTCCGCGCGCCCGGGACGCGTTACGGCGATGGTCCCCGTCCCGTTCGACCGTCCGCGCCGCCGCGACGATCCCGAGTACGGGCGATTGACGGCGGCGATTCTCGATATGCTCGACGCGGCGATCTTGAAAGGGGAGGGCTCGGACGACGCCGACAGCGGCGTTTCCGGCCCGGAACCTCTGTAGTCGCTGCGGAACCGGCGGCGACACCGATAGGATGGGAGAGACAATCATGCGCGAACCGGAGAATGTGCCGCTTGCCCTGGGGATCGACCTCGGGTCCGTCGGAATCAAGGCGGTCCTCTACCGCGGGGGAATTGTCGACGCCATCGTCGCGCCGACGGGGTGGAACCCGCGTGAGGCGGGGGCGGAGGCGATGAACGCGTTGCTCGATCGGAACGGCCTTGTGCGGGAGCAGGTCTCCCGCGTCGTCGCGACCGGGTACGGACGGAATGCGTTCCCCTCGGACGATCGCGTGACGGAGATCACGTGCCATGCTGCGGGCGCCGCGTTCCTGCACCCGGAGGCCCGCGTTGTGCTCGATATCGGCGGGCAGGACAGCAAGGCGATCCTTCTGGACCGGGACGGCTGCGTCCGGGACTTCCTCATGAACGACAAGTGCGCGGCCGGAACGGGGCGCTTCCTGCAGATGATGGCGACGCTTCTCGAATACGATCTTTCGGACTTCAGCGCGATCCCCGCGGATGTGGCTCCCCAGCCGATAAGCAGCATGTGCACCGTCTTCGCGGAGTCGGAGGTCGTGAGCCTTCTCGCGCGCGGCGTGGACAAGCAGTCGCTGGCGCTGGGGCTTCTCGATTCGGTCGCCGGACGCGCCGCCGGAATGCTCCAGAAACTTGGAGGGGATGGACCGGTCGCGTTCACGGGGGGCGTCTCGCGGAGTTCGAATCTGGCCCGGCTCCTGCAGCGACGCCTCGGACGCCCCGTTCTCGTCTCGGCCGAAGCCCAGATCGCAGGGGCTCTCGGCGCGGCGATCATCGCAGCGCGGAAGGCGGAACGCAGCCGTGGCGCCGCATCCTGAGCGCACCGGCGCCGCTCATCGGATCGGCGTCCTGCTCTGCGACCGG
>CAYVKE010000096.1:0-12648 GCA_964451935.1 uncultured Synergistaceae bacterium
CCATACGGCCCACACCGTTATTCGCGTTCGATTCCGGATTCGTTACGACGAGGGGACGGACCGTGCGAATAAGGTCTCCGTCACGTGTTGAAAGGTGAACGGCGTGTGCAAGCAGTGAGCGATTATCGAGAAGGCCGTGCTCGTAAAGCCGTTCCACCGGGCCGGCATACCCGAGACGATGACACGCATCGAGGTCATCCATCGCTTCCGCGCAATGAATATGCACGGGTATCTCCGGCGGACGACGGTCCGCGACAGCGCGCAGCGTCTTTTCGGAAAGCGTCAGGGACGCATGAAGGCCGAAGAGCCCCCGAAGCATCGACGTTCGCCTGTGGGACAGGCAAAAGGAAAGGTTCTCCTCGATATGTCTCGCGACTTCTTTTTCTCCGAAACGATCGGACGTCTCAAAACAGAGCGCGCCTCTGGCTCCGGTGAGATCGAAAGCTTCCGCCGCCTTGTCGAGACTTCCCGAAACATACCCCATGGACGCATGATGATCGAACACCGTCGTTGTTCCGTGTCGGAGTGATTCCATGAGTCCCAGCACTGACGAATAGAAAACGCAATCTTCTGAAAGAACGCTGTCGAGCCTCCACCAGAAATTTTGCAGGACCTCGGAAAACGTGTCCGTTTTTCCGCAGGGCTGCAATCCGACGGCGAAATACGAATAGAGATGGTGATGGAAGTTCACAAAACCGGGCAGAATCAACCTGCCCCCGACATCGACAAAACGACTGCACCGGGCTCTCGCTTCGCTTGAGGGAAGAATGTCGACGATCACACCCGAATCGATGAGGACCGCGCCGTCGGAGAGAAACACTTCCTCTCCATCGGAGACCACTCCTCCTCCTATTGCATAGACGGACTCACCGCTTGTATTCATTCAGGCGCCGCGTCAGGAGATTTCAAGCCGCCGGATTTCTCTCAGAACCTTTTCCGGGGTCAGCGGCAGGTCGAAAACACGGATTCCGACGGCGTCAAAGAGCGCGTTCGCTATGGCCGGCGCCGGGCCGTTGATCCCGATTTCCGCGATCGACTTGGCGCCGAAGGGGCCGGTCGGTTCGAAGGAGTCGATAATGAAGGTCTTCATCTTCGGGATATCGGCCGCCGTATAAATCTTGTAATCCCAGAAGGAAGGATTCGTGATCCGTCCGTTTTCGTCGAAGAGCAATTCCTCGGTGAGTGCGAAACTTATGCCGTTCACCGTCGCCCCTTCCAGCTGCCCTTCCACCATCCGCGGATTCAGCGGAACGCCGCAATCAGCCGCAGTAACGAAGGATACAACCCGTATCTTCCCCGTGCGTACGTCGACGTCAACTTCTGCGAACTGGGCGACGAAGGGAGCCGGCGATTCTTCGGTGACGCAGGATGCCGTAGCCTGGATCTGGAACTGGTTGGCTCCGTACGTGGCGCGACAGGCGATATCCTCAAAGGAAACTGATTTCCCCGAACCCGGGTTTTCGACGTTCATATCGCGCACTGCAAGGTTCGACGCGTCGCATTGCAACATGGACGCGGCGACGGAAAGCAGTTGTCTGCGTATTTCTTCGGCGCATTTCTGAACCGCTTTGCCGGAAATATACGTGGTCGACGAGGCGTATGCTCCGGTATCGAACGGAGTGAGATCCGTATCGGACGAAAGCACGATGACCTTTTCCATCGGAAGAGAGAGCGTCTGCGCCGCAATCTGCGCAAGAATCGTATCGGAGCCCGTCCCGATATCCGTCGCGCCGACCATGAGATTGACCGAACCGTCATCGTTCATCTTCATCCAGGCGGCGCCCATATCGACGCGGGGAATGCCCGAGCCCTGCATCGCCACAGCCATGCCGACGCCCGAGACGTGATCGCCGTTCCGGATCCTGCGGTTCCGCTTCTCTTTCCAGCCGATCTCCCGCGCTCCGATATCGATGCACTCGGAAAGCCTGCATGACTTGATGATCTGGCTGACCCCCTCGGTCCCTTCGCCGATGGCCTTGAAGACTTCGGACGTTTCTCCTTCGCGGATATGCTGCGCCTTGATGAAATCGATCACATCGACGCCGAGATGTCGCGCGAGGATGTCGAGATGCTGATTGAGCGCGAAATACCCTTGTGTCGCTCCGTATCCGCGATACGCGCCGCCTACGGGAAGATTCGTATAGACCGTTCGTCCGACGAAAGAGACGTTCTGAACCTTGTTCAAGAGCGGAAGCACTTTCGATCCGCCGTTCGAGAGAACCGTCAATCCATGCGGCCCATACGCCCCGGCATTCATCAGATCATCCATCGCAAGCGCCGTTATCGTCCCATCATTTTTGAGCCCCGTTTTGATCCGAACCCTGAAGGGATGCCGCGTGCGAGAGTTCATGAAAACTTCTTTTCTGGAGAATTCGGCGATGACATTTCTTCGCGTCCGGAGGGCGAAGAGCGCAACAACCGGTTCAAGAAGAACTTCCTGTTTCGACCCGAAGCCCCCGCCGATGCGGGGCTTTATCACCCGAATCCGCCCCACGGGGATTCCCGTCAATTTGCTGACGATGCGCCGGGCGTGGAACGGAACCTGTGTCGTCGCTACGATCACCAGACGCCCGTTTTCGTCAAAGGAAGCACAGGCTGCATGCGGCTCCATTGCACAATGCTGGACGTACCGCGTGTGATAGGTGTGCTCATCGACGTAATCGGCGCCTGCGAATCCCTGCTCGCAGTCTCCGAAAGAAAAGAGCACTTCTCCTGCAACGTTTTCTTCCGGACGATACGCGACCGGAAGCGGCGCATACGAACCGTCGTCCGCGTGCAGTCTTGGAGATTCCGGATTCCGCGAAAGCTCGGGATCGAAAAGCGGCGTCAAACGGGCATACTCGACTTTCAGCTTCCGTGCGGCCGCTTCGGCGGCTTTCCTGCTTTCGGCAGCCACAGCGGCAATCCTGTCACCGACATACAGCACGCGTTTCGGGAACAATCGGCTGTCGTACGGAGAGGGTTCGGGATACCCCTGCCCCGCCGTGGTATAGAGGCGATCGGGAGCGTTTTCGTACGTCAGGATATCGACAACGCCGGGAACGGCGCGGGCTTCGCGCGAGTCTATCGACAGAATATCGGCGAATGGATACGGCGAATAGGCGAAGGCGACGAAAAGCGGATTGCGAAGATCGATATCCGCCGTAAATCGGCATGCTCCGCATGCTAGCGAAAGAGCGTCGGTTTTCGTGACGGAAGAACCGATAACGGACGAGGATCGACTGTCATTCATGACGATCGAGCCTCCTTGCCGCCTGCTTGACCGCTTCGATAATTTTCACATATCCCGTACAACGGCACTGGTTTCCATCGAGAGCGCGGATGATGTCTTCATCAGTGGGATTCGGATTATCGGAAAGCAGCGCATACGTCGCAAGAATCATTCCCGGAGTGCAGAATCCGCATTGCACTGCGCCGCAATCGACAAAGGCCTGCTGAATCGGATGCGGCGCATCTCTCGTACCGAGTCCGGAAACCGTAACGACCTCCTGTCCGATACTTGTCGCGGCGAAGACAAGGCACGAATTTACGAGTTTTTTATCGAGTAGAACCGCGCAGGCGCCGCAGCTCCCTTCCCGGCACCCGCAATGGACGTCCGTAAACCCATGCCTGCGGAGAACGTCGAGCAATGTTTCGTCGGCCGCGAACGAGAACGTATGGTTGACGCCATTGACGCGGAATTGTCCTTCCATGAGGCTACCCCCTTTTTCTCGAAGCGAGAGAAACGAGTTTCATCACGCAACGTTCCAACTGGACCGTCGCCAGTTCCAGAAGATATTGAGGGCTCCCGAGGGGTTTCATCGTGAAAGAAATCGGAAGGGAGGCACAGACAGCGCGTGAATCGACTTCAGCCGGGGAACGCCCTTCGATTTTCCGTTCAATGCTTTCAAGCCGGGCGAAAAGGTCGGTCACGCCTGTTATGACAATGCGAACGTTCGCGAAAAGATCTCTTTCAAAATCCGCACAAATCGTTATGGTGAAAGATGGATAATCGAAAGCAACGCGTTTTTCCGTATGAAAAACGGCCAATGAATGACGGACAGGAATTCGAACGGAGTGAATCAGAGAGCCTTTCAAGAGAAGTTTGTTTCGCTGCACATCCGCGACGGGATGCAGCCCCCGGTTCATGCCCTCGATCGAAACGGTCGCATCTGTTGCGATAGCGGGCCCGAGCACGTTCGACCACGGAGGAAGCAACGCAAAGCTGCCGCCTATGGTGATTCGATTTCGCAAGGCAGTGGACGCGGCCTCGGACAGAGCGTCAACGAGAACATTTTCCGGGAAAGAATTCCTGAGAGCTCGGACAACGTCGGCATAAGTGGCCATCGCGCCGATATCAATCCACTCTTTGCTGATCCGCACAAAATTCAGCTCCAGCTCCGAAAGATCGATCAGCCCGCGAAGCGCTCCTTTCCAGTTTCTCAGGAGATGCGTCCCACCGCCATGTACATGCAACGATTCGTCCTTCACATATTCGAGTGCTTCGGATAACGTCCTGGGGCGAATCCACAACATTTCCGTCATTCGCAGTTCCTCCCTGTTACTCGGAGATCTTGTGTTCCTGTTGCTTGCGTCTTTCGATACAATTTGCGGACACCTCAATTCGCAATCCGGGAAAGATGAGCGACGGCTGAGAATACGTACACATCGTTTCGGATATCGAATCTCTCCCGTAGCGAACATTCTATCACGAGAGAAAAGGATGAGGACATTACGAAGAAGATTGTCAGGAAATATCGAAGGAGAAGGCGTCTCCATGAAGGCGCGCGATCGATCGTATTCTATCCAACGTTTTTCGGGCAACGGAGAGCTTCCGTCGCCCTGCATCAATCGACTCGGAATCAGAAAACCTCAGGGAAAGCTCCTGCTCTCGCTGTTCGAGTGACACCATTGCATCCCCGCGGACGAGTTTGTCGGCAAGCGACAGGACATCTTCCTCAATCGAAACTCCGGATGGGTCCTGATGGTGCGAAACAACATCCGCCAATCCGTCAAAGCCGAAACTGTGAAGGAATGCAGCCCCGGAATTGGCATGATCCGGACTCGCTTTTAGGATATCGTGGAGTCGCGCAGCCCTGTCAAGAAGTCGTTGATCGATCGGTTCGTTCTTTTCGAGAATTCTTCCGAGTTCGTGAGCGACGCGGGCGACGAGCCTGCAATGTCTTCGCACCCTTCGCGACGTTCCGGCGAGATCGAAAAGCGCCGAGCACTCGGATTTCGATGGAAGCTGTTCTCGTTCGTCTGCAAGCCGGTTGCAGCGTTCAAGACGAGTCGGAGTATCGGCGTCAATCAATATTCCCTCATCTGGAACATAAAAAAAGGACACGGAATTGTGGTGTTCTTTGAAAAACCCACGTAATCCTCCGTCGCCTTTCCACGAAGAGATGCGTCGGAGAACGTCCGTCCCGAGAAGAGGGGGATGGCCGGGGCGGCCTTTGAAAGTCGGAATGCACACAGATAAGGCCGGCATTGAGAGTTCCTGAAGGGAGAGAAGCGTCTTCTTTCGGAGAAGCGGAATGTCGACGGGAAGGATGAACGTTGCGGACGGATGTTTCAGAATCTCGGCAACTCCGGTTTGAACGGACGAAAACATCCCCGAGTCGAAATTCGGGTTCTCCACAACAGTTACGTTCAAGCGTTCTGCAAAAGGGCGAATTTCGGGACGTGCGCCGATGACGACAACGATGCGTTCCACGCCGCTTTCCCTGAAAAGCCGCACAGCTCTTTCCAAAAGCGATATGCCGTTTATCGGGAGAAGGGCTTTGCATGCCCCCATTCGGGAAGAATATCCTGCAGCGAGAATAATTCCGGAGAATCTCTGTCGCCCCATAATGACACAAACACCATCCTATGATGCGGATAGCGCCACTATATCATGGGATATCAATAAAAAACATTGAATCGGAGAAATAATTGGAGAGAAAAAACCGACATGGTGCGAGAGGGGGGATTTGAACCCCCACGCCCGAAGGCAACGGATCCTAAGTCCGGCGCGTCTGCCGTTTCGCCACTCTCGCAGGACAAATGAACGAGGAGGAAGAACCGAAAAACATAGAATGGTGGACCGTGAGGGACTCGAACCCACAACCCCCTGATTAAGAGTCAGATGCTCTACCGGTTGAGCTAACGGTCCACATATATAATAGAGTTGGTCAAAAAAATTACGAAAATCTTTCTTTCTTTCATTCGTTCACTCAAAAAGCCACCATATTGAGGTGGCTTTAAAAAAATGGTGGACCGTGAGGGACTCGAACCCACAACCCCCTGATTAAGAGTCAGATGCTCTACCGGTTGAGCTAACGGTCCGAAACATTTATAGCTGGCGCGCCCGGCAGGAGTCGAACCCGCGACCTACGGATCCGAAGTCCGTCGTTCTATCCAGCTGAACTACGGGCGCATATTAAACTGGGGTGAGCGAGGGGACTTGAACCCCCAACATCTGGAGCCACAGTCCAGTACTCTAACCAATTGAGCTACGCTCACCAGATCCTTGGCGCGCCCGGCAGGACTCGAACCCGCGACCCACGGCTTAGAAGGCCGTTGCTCTATCCACCTGAGCTACAGGCGCAACTGAAATTTGGAGCGGGAAACGGGATTCGAACCCGCGACCTACGGCTTGGAAGGCCATCGCTCTAGCCAACTGAGCTATTCCCGCTCATCCTGACTTGCTCTATAACAACTACTTATGTTTGTAGCGGCAATTTGGTCGGGGCGAAAGGATTCGAACCTTCGACCCCCTGCTCCCAAAGCAGGTGCGCTAACCAGACTGCGCTACGCCCCGAAAAGCAAAAAAAATGGTGGAGCTGAGGGGATTCGAACCCCTGACCTCTTCCGTGCGAGGGAAGCGCGCTCCCAGCTGCGCTACAGCCCCAAATGTCCAACGGCGATATTGTAATGAGGGGGACCACGCTTGTCAAGGTGCGCTTCTACAGCCTACAATGCAATCATGGAAAGAGGTGTGCGCTTTGAAGTTCGGTCCGGAACTGGTTCATGCGTGGAAATCGGCGATCAGAAAACGTTTTCGCGACAGACAGGTTACGAAGGCGGAAGCAGGCGCAGACTGGCTGGCAGTGCGATTCAGCGCGGATGAATGGTTGTTTTTCAGCTGGTCTTCCCAAGGTTCGGGCTGTTGCTGTATGGACGAGAAGTCCTTGAAACCGTTCATGCGCGAAAAGAAAAGACTTTCTCTTCAGGAATCCTTCAAAGCGCATATTTCGGGCGCACGACTTCGAGACGTCGACCAGATAGGAAAGGATCGCGTTTTGAATCTCCGCTTCGAGAAGACGCTCGGAGCAGGATTCATCCGTTCCTATTCGCTCTTCTTCGAATCCCTGGATCGCTTTGCGAATCTCGTCCTCTGCGACGAACGCAACCTCATCATCGACGCGGCCAAGATAGTTTCTCCCGGAACGAGAGAACGAACTATATTTCCCTCGTTTACGTATACGCCCCCGCTTCCGGTGCTCGGCGGAGAAAAGATTGAGGAAACGCTTTCACCCGAGAAGGTTGAAAGGCTGGCCGGCTTCAGCAAAACGCTGCGCTGCGCAGTGATGCAGGAATGGAACTCGCGGAGCCCTGAAGAGTGGGTTCATGCGTTTCGCGATACATACTCGGGAGACGAAGCAGGGTTGATTCTTCAGAATTTCGACGGAAAGCTCATATCGTTTCCCGTTCTTTTCAAAGGAGCCGTTCCGATCCGGGACCGCGATGCGCTTGATGCGTCCCTTCCATTTCTGTGTGCGCCGATAGAAAAGTGCATCCTGAACAGGGTGACGAAACAGATTCGCGCGCTGGTGGATCGGGAAAGACATCGAAAACAACGAGTCCTTGACGGGATGATCCACAGGGAGGAACTCGTCCGCAATGCCCCCGGATTCAAGATGTCCGGAGACGCGATTCTTGCGAATATGTCGTCGCTCCATAAAGGGATGGATATCGCAAAGGTTCCGTACTGGGACGAAAACGGCAATGAGACGGCGCTTTCGATCCCGCTCGATCCGATGAAATCGCCGCAGGAGAACGCCTCCGCGTACTATGTTCGATATGCGCGCGCAAAAGGAGATCCTGCACGCGTCGCGCAGTCGATTGACGACATTCGCGAAAGCCTTCAGGAGCTGGATGAGCAGCTTGCGCTTCTCGATACGATAGACTCTTCGCAGCTATTGGAGATGGCGCTTGAAGATCTTCGCTCGTGGCTTTCGCCGAAATCAGGCGGTCATGGGAAACGAAAACGGAAGAAAACGAAAGAAACTCCGGCACTCAGACGAATTGAGCATGCGGGAGCCCGGATCTCCATAGGCCTTTCGGCAATAGGAAACAGAACCGTCACATTCGCCGAAGGGATTTCATCGGACCTGTGGCTCCACGCCCGCGACGTTCCCGGGTCGCACGTCATGTTGCGCGGTCTCCCGCTCGGGGAACAAGACGGGATAATCCGAACAGCGGCAAGCCTTGCCGCGTACTACAGCAAAGCCAGGACCTCGAACCCGGCTCAGGTCATTGTTACCGAAAGAAGGTATGTTCGACCGATACCAGGAACAATCGCGCATGTTCGCTACAGGAATGAGCGGACGGTTCTCGTCAGTCCCTTTTATTGGAAAGAAGTTCTCGGAGCGCCGTGATGAAATCGGTCGGGAGCGGGCACAAAAACGACATCCGTTCTCCCGAAACCGGGTGCTCGAATGAAAGCCTCCATGAGTGCAGCAGGAGCCTTTCGTGTTCTTTCCCGAGAAGCGTTTCATTGCAATACAAATCGTCTCCGATGACGGGGTGGCCGATCGCCTTCATGTGGACGCGTATCTGATGCGTTCGCCCCGAATGGATCGAAACACGAAGAAGAGAGATCCGCCCCCGGCTCCACAGGACGCGGTACTGTGTTCGAGCAGGCTTCCCCTCATTCGTCACCGCCATGCAGACTCGATGTACCGGATCTCTGCCGATCGGGAGATCAATTGTCCCCGATTTCCTTTCCGGCGTTCCGCAGACGACAGCGAGATATTCCTTTCCGACGCTTCTCTCCCTGAATTGTTCCTGCAATCGAACCAGAGCGGTCTGCGAACGCGCGACGATGAGAAGGCCCGATGTCGCGCCGTCAAGCCTGTGTACGATCCCGGGCCGCAGAACGTTGCCGATGTTTCCGATATCGGGATACCGATGCAGAAGCCCATGCACGAGCGTTCCCGTCCAGTTTCCCGGGGCCGGATGAACGACGATTCCGGACGGCTTGGCTATGACGAGTATGTGGTCGTCTTCAAAAAGGACATCGAACGGAACATCTTCCGGAGTTATATCGGACGAACGCGGCGGAGGAATGGCGACGGAGATCTTCATCCCCGAAAAAACTCTTGCGGACTGTTTGACGGCATTCGCCCCGTCAATCCGAACGTTTCCGTTTCGCAACAGATTCTGTACAAAGTTTCTGGAGAACCCAAGAATACGTGAGAGATAACGGTCTATCCTATCGTTTTCCGCGTCACGAACGACGATGTCGTCGCAAGAAAGAAACGGGAGGGAGGAAGATGCCCCTCCGCTCCCGTCGCACTCCTCTTCCGGAGAAAAAGAGAAATCACTCTTCATTATTTCGCAAGGACTGAAGAGCACCGTATGCAGAGGCCGTTTTCATCGATCTCGTCGCTGTATTTCCAGCAACGGGGACATTTATGCCCCGTCGATCTTTCGACGAGGAGCGTCAGCCCGGTTTCTTCATCGACAATGGCAGCGGTCTTGTCCGGGATTGCATCGACCCAGCGGAACCCGGAAGTGATAAGAAACATCGCCCAATTCTCATCCGAAAAACGCTCCGCAGTTTCCTTGAATTTTCCTTTTTCTGCAATGATCGTCGCTTCGAGCGAATGACCTATCTTTCCTTCGCCGCGGATCTTTTCGAGCGCTTTGCTCATCGCTCCGCGAAGCAGAAGAACCTGTTCCCAAGGCGCCGAAAGGGATGCGTCCTCCCATTTCGGGTCGGCGACCGGCCAATCCGAAAGGAAGACGCTTTCGCACAGGGCTCCGTCAATCGAGCGCATTGCCTGCCAGATCTCCTCGGTCGTGAAGCTGAGCACGGGTGAGAGCATTGTGGTGACGTTCTTCAGAACGTTCCACATGACCGTCTGACAGCTTCTTCTTGTGAGCGACGCTTCTTTTTCCGCGTAGAGCCTGTCCTTGCTCGCGTCCAGGAAAAAGGAACTCAGTTCGTTGACGCAGAACTGATGGATAAGGAATGTCGGCACATGGAATTCGGCATCGTCGTATGCGACGCCAACCTTGCCGATGAGTTGTCCCAACCGTGACAGAAGCCAGCGATCCATCTCCGGCATATTCTCATACGGAACGGCGTCCCTTTTCGGATCGAACCCGCAGAGGTTCCCGAGGAGGAATCGCGCGGTATTTCGGATGCGACGGTACGACTCCGCCAGATTGGAGAGGATCGTTTCAGAGATGCGGATGTCGCCCCTGTAATCGGTCGAAGCCACCCAGAGCCGCAATATATCGGCTCCGTATCTGTCGATGACTTCCTGCGGACGGACGACATTTCCGACGGATTTAGACATTTTGCGTCCTTCTCCGTCGACGATAAAGCCGTGCGTCAGAACGCTCTTGAAGGGCGGAGCGTCTCGCGTCGCAATCGAAGTAAGAAGAGACGTCTGGAACCATCCGCGGTGCTGGTCGCTTCCCTCGAGGTAGAGTTCGGCGGGCCAATGCAGTTCTTTCCGGGTCTCGAGGACCGCTATATGACTGACGCCCGAATCAAACCAGACATCCATGATATCCGTATTTTTCTGCAGGTGTTTTCCGTTGCATTCAGGACAATACGCCAGATCTCCGAGCAGGTATTCCGGAGTCTCCTTCCACCAGATCGAACTCCCCTGCCGCCGAACGTTTTCCTGTACACGGCGAATCCGGTCCGGTGTGAGAACAGCGGCTCCGCAATCCGAACAGGTAAACGACGGGATAGGGATGCCCCAGACCCTCTGGCGGCTGATGCACCAGTCGGACCGGTCACGAACCATGTTATAGATTCTGTCTTTACCCCATTCCGGAACCCAAGTTACGTCGTTGTCGATTGCGGATAGAGCTTTTTGACGAAAGTCCGAAACTTTCACGAACCATTGCTTCGTCGATCTGAAGATTACCGGCTTCTTGCATCTCCAGCAGTGAGGGTATGAGTGATTGATAGACGCCATGCCGAGAAGCCGGCCGTTCGTACGCAGCGTATCCAGAACCTTTTTCGCGCCGTCGTCAAGGGATAGTCCTCCGACAAGCTGAGTCTCGGGAACGAACATGCCCGAATCGTCGACGGGATTATAGACTTCAATTCCGTACCGGATGCCCGTCTCGTAATCTTCAACGCCGTGCCCCGGAGCGGTATGAACGCATCCCGTCCCGGAATCGAGTTCCACGTAATCCGCGAGGACGATCGGCGTCTTGCGTTCTTCATAGAAAGGATGGACGGCCTGAAGTCCTTCCAGCTCGCTTCCCTTGACGGAGAGGATTATATCCGAAAGGTCCAGTCCGGTTGCACGGGACAAAGACTCGGAAAGGTTTTTCGCAAAAAGAAATACGTTGTTTCCCGATCTGGCGAAAACATATTCATACCCCGGCCCCACTGCGACGGCCATACTGGCGGGAAGCGTCCACGGCGTTGTCGTCCAGACAATGACGTTCACATTTTCGTTTTGAAGTTGCGGGAAACGCTCCGCAGCTGCAGGAATGGAATACGAAACGTATACCGACGGGGATTTTTCGTCCCAGTATTCGATTTCAGCCGCAGCCAGAGCGGTCTGACAATCCACGCACCAGAACACCGGTTTTTCGCCTCTATAGACGAGGCCCTTTTCCACCATATCGGCGAAAGCGCCGAGCTGAGCGGCTTCATATTCGGGGAAGAGGGTCATGTATGGGTTTTCCCAATCGCCGAATACGCCGAGACGGATGAATTCGGCGCGCTGGATATCGCGGTATTTGAGGGCATACTCAGTGCATTGTTTTCGAAGCTCTACGGGGTCAACATCGTCTTTCGAGAGTCCTTCCGATTTCAGAACGTGCAGTTCAATGGGCAAACCATGCGTATCCCACCCGGGGACATACGGAGAATAGTACCCTCTGAGCGTTTTGTATTTAGGGAACAGATCTTTCAGGATTTTGTTGAAAGCCGTTCCAATATGAATGTTCCCGTTCGCATAGGGAGGACCGTCGTGAAGAATGTACGGAGGGTTCCCCTTTCTTTGTGAAACCATCTTTGCATATATTTCGTTCTCTTTCCAGAACGCAAGAAACTCCGGTTCGCGCTTCGCAAGGTTCGCTTTCATGGGAAAGGAAGTTTCCGGAAGGTTTAATGTTTTTTTGTAATCATCCGCCATGATATCCCGCCTTTCTCGGATAGGAAAAATGCCGTCCTGCAGAAGCAGGACGGCCGATTTCACGAAGACTATCTATTCCGGCGCTATCTGCGGAAGATCAGAAACGGATACGAAACTTCCGCCAACATCCCAAATATATTTTATATAAAATAGACGGAATATTACAATGTATAATTCGACCAAAGATAATAAATATCCGCGGAAAATGGCGAGCCTGGCCAGATTCGAACTGGCGACCTACGGCTTAGGAGGCCGTCGCTCTATCCTCTGAGCTACAGGCCCGCGGAAA
>CAYVKE010000097.1:0-12641 GCA_964451935.1 uncultured Synergistaceae bacterium
TCAGAATGGAGTCGGGCGTGGATACGACGCAACCGGCGTATCTCCGCGTGTTCAATCTCGAACAGTGTCTGATGCAGGAGACGCTGAAATCGCTGAAACCTGAAGTCTTCGAATCATGTGTGAACCTTTTGTGCGAGGCGGAGGATGTTCTGCTTGTCGGGTGTCCTCCGAACGACTTCCTCGTCGGGTACGCGCACAGTTTTCTATGCCTGTACCGGGACAAGGTTCATACGATCAGGAGGCTCGAACTTCCTTCCCTCGGGATGCTGATGGACAGCCTGCCTCGCAAGAGCGTTGCGCTGGCCTTCAGCTTCCCGAGATACCCGCAGGACACGCAACGAATCGTCGAGATCCTCCACAAAAGGGGAGTCAGCGTCATCGGAATAACGGACAGCGAATTCGCGCCGATCATTCCTCTCGTGGATCAATACCTGATCACTCCCCACAAGTACCTGATCATCACGGATCCGTTCGCGTCGACAATGGCGCTGATTCATTCGCTGATCGTCGGCATGTTCACGAAAAACCCTGCGCAGTACAGAAAACGGCTGCGCATGTACGAAGAATACGCGAACCGGACGGATATCTTCATCAACAAGGATTTCAGTTTTGCTGAGCTAATCTGACCTTCTTCGGAGATGATTCCATATGTCCTACGATGTTCTCTGGCTTTCAGAGGATGACGTCATATCTTTGAACATCAAAATGAGTGAAGTGATCGACGCGGTCGAGAACGGATGGCGGCTCAAGGGCGAAGGAAAAGTGGAAATGCCCGCGAAGATCGGAATCCATCCGCGAAAGGACTGCTACATTCACGCCATGCCGTGCTGGATCGGCGGAGAGGTCGATACGTGCGGGCTCAAGTGGGTGTCCGGATTCCCCCAGAACATCGAACAGCGGCTCCCGTACAACAACGGCCTGTTCGTGCTGACGGATTCCGATAACGGCCTGATGAAGGCCGTCATGGACGCCAACTGGCTGACGACATGGCGGACCGGCGCGGCGTCGGGCGTCATCGCGAAATACCTTGGCGGCGCCGGCTGTGCTACGGTCGCCATCATCGGCGCCGGAACGCAGGGACGGATCAACCTTCGGGCCATTGCGACGGTCTATCCGGAACTGAAGACGGCGAAGGTCTTCGACCCGTTGCCTCGTCAGGTCGAAAGCTTCCGGAAAGAGATGGGGGCTGCATTCCCGTCCGTGAAGATCGAATCGTGTTCCGACGTCCGGGCCGCGTGCGACGACGCGGATATCGTGATCACCTGTACGCCCGTTCTCGAAAAACCCGTGCGTATCGTTCGTTCTTCCTGGTTGAAGAAGGACGTTCTCTGCATTGCCGTGGACCACGACTCCGCCTTCGATGCGGATGTCATGACGGATGCGGTCGCCTATGTCGTGGACGACAGGGGCCAGTACAACTACATGCAGGGCGGCGGCGTCTATTTCCAGGGATATCCCTGCGAGAAGGATCTCTACGCCGAAATGAGCGAGGTCGTCGTCGGGAAGAAAGATCGGGTGCGGAAAGGGCGCCGCGGCGCGGCTCCCATGGGTATCGCCTGCAACGACGTGATTGTCGGAAAAATGGTGTATGAACGGGCCCAGGCGCAAAAACGCGGAACGTGGGTGAAACTCTAGCCGCGACGTGAGGGCCTTTCGTAAAGAGCAGAATAGAAGGGGGAAAGACGAATGAAGATGAATCGGTCGTTTGTGTTCGCGTGCGCGGTGTTCTCCCTGATTTTCGGCGTCGCCGGTTTCGCTGACGCCGCAACAACGCTCAAGCTTGCCGGACAGAATCCCCTGGAACATCAGAACTCCATCCAGATGAACCGACTGGCGGAAATCGTCGATAAGGCCACCAAGGGCGAACTCAAGATAAAGACGTATCCCGCCGGGCAGCTTGGAGATTACACGCTCGTTTACGAAGAAATATCGAAAGGCACTATCGATATGGCTCTGATCACCATTCCGCCGCAGTTCGACGCGCGGCAGCAGATAATCTTCACCCCCTATCTCGTTGCGGACTATCAGGGGCTCTATAAGCTGTTCGACAAGCAAGGCTGGCTTTACAAACAGGTCGAGGGCTTCCACAAGAAGATGAACATCAAGTTTCTCGGCTTCTTTATGGACGGCCTCGGCGGCCTCGGGCTGACGAAAGCGGCGAATGAACCGCTCAACCCGGCCGCGAAGAAAAACGTCCTCTGCAGGATTCCGAACATGGAGATCCCGAAAGAGACGCTGACGGCGATAGGATTCGCTACGGTCACGATTCCGTATTCGGACCTGTACACGGCGCTTCAGACCGGCGTCGCGGAAGGATGGTTCGGAGGATCCGCGGTGCACAGCTACCTGGGGTTCAGGGATGTGGTGAAACACTACTATCCGATGAACTTTTATGCAGAGTCGGAGCAATTTATCATCAGTCAGAAAGTCTGGGACAAACTTTCTGACGAGCAGAAAAAACTGCTTTCCGACTCTGTCGACGAAATATGCAAAAACAGTATAGCCATCGCGGAACAGGAAGACAAGATGTACATGAAGAAGCTCGAGGAGGCCGGAGTCAAGGTGTATCCGTATACGGCGAAAGACCTCGATGCCACGGTGGCGTATGTGCGAAAGAACGTCTGGCCGAAACTCGGCGATATTCTCGGAAAGGATCTGACCGAGGCGCTGATCAAGGAGTATAGCAAGTAGGCGCTTCTATTTCGATCGCGAAGGAGCGGATGGGGCTCCGGTCAGGAGTCCCGTCCGCTCTTTTTACGCAAGGAGGATGCGGCATGGGACGCCTCTTGAGCGAAGCTGAGAGAATACTGCTTTGTTTTGAAAAATGGATCATGATTTCTGTCGGATTGTTGTTGCCGGCGATGATCACCGTGGGAGTTTTCTTCAGGTATGTTCTAAAAACTGATTTGTACGCCATAGAAGAAATTGAGATATTTTTCGGCGTATGGTTCTATTTTATGGGCGCCGCTTTTTCAAGTTATCGCGGTTCACAGATCACCGCGGATATATTGCAGGTTATGCTGAAGAGCAAAGGATCCCGAAAAACGGCGCGAGTCATCGCCGCGTGTATCACGTTCCTGGTCGCCATCGTCTTTACCTACTGGTGCACGGACCTGATCACGTTCGCCATGGATACCAGACCCGTCACGGCGGTCTGGAAAATCCCCTACATTGCGGAATACGTAGCCGTATACGCCGGATTCGCACTCATGACCATTTACGCTTTCAGGGATTTGCGCAGGGCGATGGCCGGTGAAACGGAAGTCGTCCCTCAATCGGGTGATTGATTCGGCAGGGAGGGTGCAGCAATGGTTTTTTTGGGAGTCGTCGTTCTCTTTGCTTGTCTGATCGTAGGAGTGCCCGTTCCCTTTTCGTTTCTTGCCTCCGCGATGTTCTTCATTGTCACGGGGGTTCAGTCTCCGACGTTCATGATCCCCTACGGCCTGAGTAAAATCAGCAATTCGGTTCTCTTCGCCATACCGCTTTTCGTTATTGCGGGTGGGCTCATGGAAAAGGGAAACATCGCGGACAAGATGATCGGCCTTGTGGAAAACTTTGTCGGAAGGATTCGCGGCGGTCTCGGCATCGTCGCGACGGTCTCCTGCGCGCTTTTCGGCTCCGTAACCGGAAGCGCCTGCGCGACGCTGACCTGTATCGGTTCGATCATGTTTCCCCGCTTCGAACGGGAGAATTATCCCCGCGGACATTGCGCCGCTCTGCTTGCCAACTCCGCTGTCCTGGGGATGCTGATTCCTCCGAGCACGATTATGATTCTGTATTCCTGGATGGGCGGGCAATCGGTTTTGGCGAGTTTTCTCTCGACGGTGATTCCGGGAATCTGCCTGACCGCGTTGTTTTCGTTTATAAACTGTGTAATGCTGAGAAATGACACCAGGATCATAGTAAAAACAAGCATTGATAACAAAACTCAAAAACTATCTCTTTTCAAAAGAACGGCGTATGCTTTTCCGGCGTTGTTCATGCCCGTCATCGTTCTCGGAGGCATTTACACGGGGGTTATGACTCCGACGGAAGCGGCCGCCGTTTCGGTGATGTATGCGCTTCCCGTGGGGATGTTCATCTATAAGGGGTTTTCGCTCGGCGTTCTCAAGGAAACGCTTGTCGATTCGGTTGCGGCCACGGGCGCCATAATGATAATGCTCTTCAGTTGCAGCGTGTTGAGCCGCATATACATCATGGAAGATCTTCCGCAGCGTCTTCTGGAAATGCTGTACGCCATATCCACGAACAAGTATGTTATTCTTTTCATGCTGAACGTCTTCATGATCGTCATGGGGATGCTCATGGATGATTGCAGCGCAGTGATGCTTTCCACTCCGATACTCCTGCCGATCGCGATGAAGATCGGCGTCAGCCCGATCCACTTCGCAGCCATTGTCGGAGTCAATCTCGGTATGGGGAATATCACGCCTCCGTGCGCTCCGCTCCTGTATCTTTCAAGCAGCGTGGGAAAGGCCTCCATTAACGATATGCTGGGGCCGACAATGTCGTTCATTTTGTATGGATGGCTCCCCGTACTTGCGATCACGACCTATTTCCCCGCATTTTCCACGTGGCTTCCCCACGTGATTCTCGGGACGAGGATGTAGGTCAGTTTCGGGACAACGAGTTTTTTTGGAAGGTGAATGTATGAATTCGGGCAACGGTTTTGTCGAAACTGTGGTTCAAAGGATAGTCCGCGCGATGGACTCGAAGCGGCTCGTGATCGCCGGCGTCAGCAACCGCCATCTGCACCTGTCGCGCGAGCACGCGGACCGGCTCTTCGGTCCGGGGTACGAACCGGAGAAGTTTCGCGACCTCCGCCAGCCGGGGCAGTACGCCTGCAAGGAAACCGTCACCATAGCGACGCATGACGGCTGTCTTGAGAAGGTCCGGCTGCTCGGCCCGATCCGGGCGGAGACGCAGGTTGAGCTTTCCGCGTCCGACGCCCGGAGGCTCGGGCTCACGCTGCCGCTCATGAAGAGCGGCAGCGGCGCGGAGACGCCGGAAGTCGTCCTGATCGGCCCTCGCGGTTCGGCGACGTGCTCCAGGGGCGTCGGCGTCGCGTGGCGGCATCTGCATCTTTCCACGGCCGAAGGCGAGGTCTTCGGCCTTTCGGACGGCGACGAGGCCGACGTCGAGACGACGGGCGACCGGAGCGTCGTCTTCCGGAGGGTCTGGGTCCGCGTCGGCGCGAACATGCTCTCCGAGTTCCACGTCGACACGGACGAGGCGAACGCGGCGGGGCTCTCCACGGGCGACAGGGTCCGGGTCCTCTGAGTACGGGCATGAACACGGAAGAGATCCGCAGCGTCGGCATCGACATCGGAACGACGACGACATCCATGGTGCTCAGCCTCCTTCGCATTGAGAACGTCTCGAAGGGGTTCGGGGTTCCGAGCGTCCGGATCGTCGACAAGCGGGTCATCTTCCGGAGCGACGTGATGTTCACTCCATTTTCCGGCGAGGGCGCCATCGACGGCGAACGCATCGAGGCGTTCCTCTCCCGGCAGTTCGGGCTCTGCTCGGTCCGTCCCGCGGATATCCGCACCGGGGCCGTGATCGTGACCGGGCAGGCGGCCCATGCCGCGAACGCGCGCGCGATCGCGCAGGCCGTCTCGCGTTTTTCCGGATCGTTCGTCGTTGCGACGGCCGGGGCGCACCTTGAGGCGTACATCAGCGGCCTCGGCGCCGGAGCCGCGACCCTCTCGAAGAAGAACAACCGCAGGCTCATGAATCTCGATATCGGCGGGGGAACGACGAATATCTCCGTGTTCGACCGGGGGACGTTCACCGGAACGCTGTGCTTCGATATCGGCGGGCGGCTCGTCCGTTTCGCCGCAGGATCGTCGGTCGTGGAGCATGTGACCGATCCCGGACGGATCGTCGCGTCCGGCCTGGGGCTGACGGTCGCGCCGGGGAGGGCGCTCGACGGGCGCGGCGTGTCCGCGTTCGCCGGCGCGATGGCGGATTCCCTGCTGTCCGTGATCGAAGGGGCTCCGGACGCGCTGGCCCGCAGGCTCGCGATCGACAACCGCGAGGGCTTCGCCCCGCGGTGCGACTGCGTGAGCTTCTCGGGCGGCGTCGGACGGCTGCTCAATCTGGACGAAGGCGAACCCGTACCCGGATACGACGACATGGGCGCGGCGCTTGCGCGCGAGCTGCGCCGAAAGACGGCCGAACGCTCGGTTTCCGTGGTCGCTCCGGAGGAGACGATCTACGCCACGGTGATCGGAGCGGGCGTCCACACGGTGGACATCAGCGGGTCGACGATCTTCCTGTCCGACGCGTCCGTCCTTCCGCTGCGCGACCTTCCGGTCGTCTCGGTCGGAAACGGCGGGAACCTCGCGGCGAAAATCCGCCTGTTCGGCGCGGATCGCGGCCGGATGCCCGCGATCTCGGCCGCGCCGATGCGGTCGAAGTCCTTCGCCGACGTCTCCGGCCTCGCGTCGGCCGTCGCGTCGGCCGCGGATTCGTGCGGCCTCGACGGACCGCTCGTGATCCTCTGCGCGGACGACATCGGCAAGATCGTCGGCGGACTCGTGAAAAACCGGCTTCGCCGCGCGCGCGCGATCGTTTCGATCGATCAGGTGAGCGCGAGAGAGCTGGACTACATCGATATCGGAGAGCCGCTTCACGGGGGAACGGTGGTCCCTGTGGCGGTCAAGACGCTTGTTTTCCCCGACGAGGGAACCGGAGAGTCAGAAGGGGGGATTTCCTGAAGATGCGACTGCGAACACGGCTTGGCGGGCGCCTCTATTCATTCAGGGACGTGAAGGACGTCCTTGCGAAAGCGAACGAGGAAAAATCGGGCGACATCCTTGCGGGGGTCGCCGCGGAGAGCGCGGAGGAGCGGATCGCGGCGAAGCAGGTCGTCGCGGCGTTGACGCTCGAGGAGCTTCGGAACAATCCCGTCGCGCCCTACGACGAGGACGAAGTCACGCGGGTCATCCAGGACGGCGTCAACGAGACGTCGTACGCCGCGATCCGGAACTGGACGGTGACGGAACTCAGGGAGACCATCATGTCCGACGGGACGACGCCGGAGCGTATCGAGTGGATCTCGCGCGGCCTGACGAGCGAGATGGTCGCGGCCGTCGCGAAGATCTGTTCGAATCTCGACCTGCTCTACGGGGCCGGAAAGATCCGGAGGGTCAAGCGGTGCAACACGACCGTCGGCCTGCCCGGAACGCTCTGCATGCGCCTCCAGCCGAACCACCCCGTGGACGACGTGACGGGCGTTCTCGCGTCCCTGATGGAGGGGCTGTCGTACGGGTGCGGCGACGCGGTCATCGGGCTCAACCCGTGCATCGACGACCCCGAAAGCGTCGGACGGCTCCTGCGGACCTTCCAGGAGTTCATGGACAAATGGAAGATCCCGGCGCAGCAGTGCGTCCTCGCGCACGTGACGACGCAGATGAAGGCGGTCGAAGCGGGCGCGCCGACCGGGCTGATGTTCCAGAGTCTCTCCGGGAGCCAGAAGGGGTGCGAGGCCTTCGGAATCAACGTGTCGCTTCTCGACGAGGCGTACGAGATGATGAAAAAGTACGGAACCGGGGCCGGGCCGAACTGCATGTACTTCGAGACGGGGCAGGGATCGGAGCTTTCCGCCGAAGCCCATCACGGCGCCGACCAGGTGACGATGGAGGCCCGATGCTACGGGCTCGCGAAGCGCTACGATCCGTTCATCGTGAATACGGTGGTCGGCTTCATTGGGCCGGAGTACCTCTACGACAGCCGCCAGGTCATCCGCGCCGGTCTCGAGGACCACTTCATGGGCAAGCTGACGGGGCTCTCGATGGGCTGCGACTGCTGCTACACGAACCACATGAAGGCGAGCCAGGACGACATCGAAAATCTCCAGGTCCTTCTCGCGTCGGCCGGGTGCAACTTCCTCGTCACGGTTCCGATGGGGGACGACGTGATGCTCAACTACCAGTCGGCGTCGTACCACGACGCGGCGACGGTGCGCGCCCATCTTGGACTCCGCCCCGCGCCGGAGTTCGAGGCGTGGCTCGAGAGGATGGGGCTCATGCGGGACGGACGCCTGACCGAACGGGCCGGAGATCCGTCGGTCTTTCTGAAGGCATGACGGGCCGGAGGGGGAAACGATGAACGAGAAGGATATCGAGATTCTTGTCCGACGCATCATATCGGAGATGAAACCGCCGCGGGAGCGGTCGGAGCCGCTTCCGGACGCCGGGGACGACGCGGGGACGCTTCCCGACCTGATGGAGCGGGACAAGGCGTCCGGGATCCTCGTGCCGCACCCCGCCGACGAGGCGGGGCTCGCGGCGATGGTCGCGTCGACGCCCGCGCGGATCGGCGTCGGGCGCGCCGGGCCGCGTCCGAAGACGGAGCACTGGCTGCGCTTCCGCGCCGACCACGCTGCCGCCAACGACGCGGTCCTCAGCGAGGTGGACCTCGACATGGTCGAACGGCTCGGCTTCTTCACGGTCTGTTCGCGCGCGGCGAGCAAGGACGAGTTCCTGACGCGGCCGGATCTCGGACGCCTGCTCTCGCCCGAAGGCGAAAAACGCGTCCGCGAGGAGTGCCCGAAGGGCGCCGACGTTCAGCTCGTCATGGCTGATGGCCTAAGTTCCGCGGCGATCACGGCGAACGCCCCGGACTTCATCCCGGCGTTCGAGGAGATGCTTCGCGGCTACGGCCTCGCGACCGGAAAGAAATTCTTTGTCCGCTACGGGCGCGTCGGTCTCATCAACGCGGTCGGGGAGATCCTCGCCCCGAAGGTCGTCCTCCTGCTCATCGGAGAGCGCCCCGGGCTCGTGACCGCGTCGAGCATGAGCGCGTACATGTGCTACGCGCCGAACGCGAAGACGATCGAGTCGGAGCGCACGCTCACGGCGAACATCCACCGGGGAGGGCTCCCCGCCGTCGAGGCGGCCGCCCATGTCGCGGAGACCGTGAAGCGCATCTTCGACATGAAGGCGAGCGGCCTGAAGCTCCGCGCGCTCTCCGAAGACGCGGGCTCCTGACGGAGGCGAGGCGGATGTACGGCTTCGGCCCGATCCGGGCGAAAGTCCTCGCGGTGCGGATCATCCCGCGCGTGAACGCGTTCATGAAGGAGACGCTCGGGCTTCCCGACGGACACGCGAGCCTCGGGATGCTCACGCTCACGAGCGACGACGTCGGCTACGCCGCGGTCGACGAGGCGACGAAGAAGGCGAACGTCCGCGTGGCGTACGCGAAGTCCTTCTACGCGGGGGCGTCGCACGCCTCGGGGCCGCTGTCGGGGGAGTTCATCGGAATGCTGTCCGCGCCGGACCCGGCGGAGGTCGAGAGCGGCCTGCGCGCCGCGATCTCGTTCGTCGAGAACGACGCGTGTTTTTGGGCCGCCGACAGGGACGGCGCGACGGCCTTCTTCGCGCAGTGCGTCTCGAGCACGGGGAGCTACCTGTCGGGCGTGAACGGCATTCCCGAGGGCGCGCCGCTCGCGTACCTCATCGCGCCGCCGCTCGAGGCCATGTACGCGCTCGACGTCGCGCTCAAGGCCGCCAACGTCCGCATGACGAGCTTCTTCGGCCCCCCGAGCGAGACGAACTTCGCCGGGGCGCACCTGACCGGGACACAGGCGGTCTGTCAGGCGGCCTGCGACGCGTTCGCCGACGCCGTGATCTCCGTCGCGGGCGAGCCGGTCCGGTGGTGACGGGACGATGCGACAGAAGCTGCTGCTGACGGAAGAGGCGTTGCGGGACGTGCTCCGGACGAAGGGCGAGATCGACTCCTTCGAGATCGACGCGGATACGATCGTGACCCCCGCGGCGCGGACGTTCCTCGCGGACCGGCGAATCCGCCTCGTGACGCGGTCGTGCTGCGAGGCGCCTGCGCCTCCCCCCGCGACGGAGGCCTCCGGCCGCGCCGCTGCGGACGGCCCGTCCTTCGTGCTTGACGGGCTCGGCGTCACGGTGAGCGAAAAGCCCGAGAACTACACGCACCTCCGGGGGAATCGGCTCGTCCCGAAGACGGACGCGCGCATCCGGTTCCGGGGGAAGCTCGACTCGCTCGAATCGACGATCCTGATCGTCCAGTCGCGGCTCGCCGCGAAAAACGCGACGGCGCTCCTACGCGACCTCGACGAGCTTCTCGCGGTCGTCCGGTCGATTTTGCGCGCGGAGGTCCTCGACGTCCCGCTCGAACCGTTCACGCTCATGGGAATGACGGAAGAGCGGATCCGGGAGGCGTCCCACGACCCGAAGAGCGCGTTCGGGATCGGGCACTTCATGCCCGACCGGAGCATGGGCGAGGACATGGCGCACCTGAACCTGCTGCGCACCGAGGTCCGCGCGGCGGAGCTGGCCGCATGCGACGCCTTCTGCGGAAGGGAGCCGGGGCGCGGGGATATCATCCGCTCCATGAACAGACTGAGCAGCGCCGTCTACGTGATGATGTGCCGCCTCAAAAGCGGCGCGTTCTACGGAAGCGGCGGGAGGTGACGGGAATGGACGAAGCGACGATCCGACGGATCGTGGACCTGTGCGTGCGTGAGATACGAAAACTTCCCCCGCGCGAGCCCGGCGGGACGTGTGAATCGGAGCGGCCGTGCGACGCCCGGCCGAAGCTCCTCGCGGTCTTCACGGGGGGCATGAAGGGCGCGGAAACGGCCCTGAAGGAACTCGCGGGACTCCGGGAAAGCTTCCGGATCACGGGCGCCGCGTCGGCGTCGGCGATCCGGATGTTCGGGAAGGATCGGCTCGCGGCGGTTGCGGACGAGTGGATCGACGGGACCGGGACGCTCGCGGAAGCATGCGGCGTCGACGGATTCGACGCGGTTGTCTTCCCGACGCTCTCGCAGAACACGGCCGCGAAGGCGGCGCAGGGGATCCGCGACGGCTTCGCCTGCGACGCGATGGCGTGCGCGCTGCTTGCGGGCAGGCGCGTCGTCGCCGCGAGGGACTCCGTCTGTCCGGGATGCGCGGGCGGCGCGTACGCGGGAATGCTGCGGACGATCCTCGAACGGCTCGTTGCGTTCGGCGTCGCGCTGTGCGACGCGGACGATCTCGGAGCCGCGGTGCGCGGATGTTCGGCGCCCGCGCCTGCATCCGCGTCGCCGGAGCCGCCGCGAAAGCCGGCCGCGAAGGGGAAGAAAACCGTCATAACGGCGTCGGTCGTCCAGGATGCGGCCCGCGCCGGAAAGACCGAAATCGTTGTCGACGCGGCGTCGCTCCTGACGCCGCTTGCGAGGGACGAAGCAAGGGAACGGGGAATCCGGTTCGTCCGTTCCGGTGAAAAATAGCAGACCGATAGGGAGGATACGAGTATGGACAAGGATCAGATAGCGCTCGGAATGATCGAAACGAAGGGGCTCGTGGGGTCCATCGAGGCCGCGGACGCGATGGTGAAGGCCGCGAACGTGAGCCTGATCGGCAAGGTGCTCGTGGGCGGAGGGCTCGTCACCGTCATGGTGCGCGGCGACGTCGGCGCGGTCAAGGCCGCCGTGGATGCGGGAGCCGCCGCGGCGAAGCGGATCGGGGAACTCATTTCGGTCCACGTCATCCCGAGGCCGCACACAGACGTGGAATATATCCTGCCGCACCTGGAAAAGTGACGGCGCCGGCATGACTGAGATGAAGGAGGCGCCTCTCCCGTGACGCTCGACAAAGATCTTGCGATGATCCAGGAGGTCCGGGATCTGGTCCGGAGCGCGGAAAAGGCGCAAGCGATCCTGGGCGGCATGTCGCAGCAGGAAACGGACGCGATCGTGCGCGCCATGTGCGAGGCCGGGGCGGAAGCGTCCGGACGGCTCGCCGCGATGGCCGCCGAAGAGACGGAAATAGGGCGGGCGGAGGACAAAACGCTCAAGAACCTCTTCGCCACGAAGAAGCTTTACGAGTGCATCCGGGACATGAAGACCGTCGGGGTCATCTCGGAGGACCGCGCGAACGGCATCGTCGAGATCGCGGTTCCGATGGGCGTGACGGCCGCCGTGACGCCGACGACGAATCCGACGTCCACGGCGATGAACAACGCGATCATCTCCATGAAGGCGCGGAACGCGATCGTCGTGAGTCCGCACCCGCGCGCCCGGAAGAGCACGTGCGAGGCCGTGGAGGTCGTCCGGAAGGCCGCCGTCGCGGCGGGAGCCCCCGAGGGGTGCGTCGGCTGCGTGACCCAGCCGGGCATCGCGGCGACGAACGAACTCATGCGGAACGCGGGCGTCGACGTCATCATCGCCACGGGCGGCCCCGGAATCGTCAAGGCCGCGTACAGCTCCGGCAAACCCGCGTTCGGCGTCGGGGCGGGAAACGCGCCGTGCTACATCGAAAAGAGCGCGGACGTCGCGCGCGCCGCGCGCACCGTCGCGATGAGCAAGAGCTTCGACAACAGCACCATCTGCGCCTCGGAGCAGTCCATCCTGTGCGACGCGTCGATCGAGACGCAGGTTCGGGAGGAACTCCGGAAGAACGGCTGCTACTTCATGAACGAAGAGGAGCGGAAGAAGCTCGAACGCGTCCTCCTCACGCCCGACTACGGAATGATGGCGTCGTCCGTCGGCCGTTCGGCGGAGGTCCTCGCGGAAATGGCGGAGTTCGCCGCGCCGCGCGGCACGAAGGTTCTGATAGGCGAAGTGGACGGCGTCGGCGCGGGCTACCCGCTCTCGCACGAAAAGCTGAGCCCCGTGC
>CAYVKE010000098.1:0-12630 GCA_964451935.1 uncultured Synergistaceae bacterium
CCGGGATGCCGAGGTAGTCGGCGAACATCCGCACGCTGATGTGGTTTCCGGGCTCGTGGGGCTCGGGGCAGAAGATCATGACGTTCTTCGCCCACGTCGTCTCGATGAGCGCGAAGTACGCATCGCGGTTCGTCCGCGCGCGTTTGAGCGCGTCGAGCGACCGGAGCGGAACGATGATGTGCGCCAGCCCCGTCGAGACCTCCTCGATCGGGAAGGCCGCGTCGATGTCGGACTCGTCGAGCCCGAGAACCGGCGCGAGTCGCGAGGCCGGAAGCTGCGAGCGAAACTCCGGCTCCACCTGTCGCATCCGGTAGACGTCCCGCTCCCCTTCTCGCCCGACCGTGACCGGAATCCGTCCGACCTGCATGTCGAGAAGGATCTCCCCCGCGCTCCCCCCTTCGAACAGCCGCCGGACGACGTCGGCCGTGCCGAGCGTCGGATGCCCCGCGAACGGGACCTCGTGCGCGGGCGTGAAGATCCGCACGCGGTACGCCCCGTTCGTTTTGTCCGGGTCAATGAATGACGTCTCGGAGTAGTGCATCTCCGCCGCCATGCGCTGCATCTTGTCCGCCGTCAGCCCCCGCGAGTCCGTGAAGACCGCGAGCTGGTTCCCCTCGTACGCGCGCTGCGCGAATACGTCCAGAATCTCGAATTTCCGCATGAATGTCCGCCTCCCTGCCAGTCGTTTCGTGAACACCCGAATGCTATCGCCTGAGGGGAGAACCGGAAACATCCAATCGAAATCGGGTTGAGCCGACATTTGCGGGGGGGCAAAAGCGATTCTCCGCGCGCGACGGCGCGAGCATCGCTCCGGATATGGTCGGATCGTCCTCCGGTTTGCGCTTCCCGTCATGTCGCACCGGGGCGATGCGATGATCTGCACCGGTGCGTTGCAGGACAAAAAGAGACATACAGCGTATTCGGAGGGAATTTAATTTATAAGCGTCTTCTTGCGTGTATAGTTGATATAAATTTACCGGCGTTTGCCGACGCACGCTTTGCGTGTTTCGCGGAACGATTGACGGGGAGGAGATGACCGCGCTCCAGGATCTAAGTTTCGGACGTCTGCGACAGGGGAGCTTACTCGGCGAAAGCCCGCTGTCGGTATACCTGACCCCGTGCCCTACGCATTCGTGTACTCGCGCCGCCCACCACGGCCGTTTGGGAAAATACGCTCTCGCCCACGCAGCGCGTCATCTGGACGAGAACCGTAGGATAAAGAAGGCGATAAATTGAGGGAGAACGAATAATCGTATCGTTCAAAAATGGAGGTTATTTATGTGATAATTATCAAAAATAAACCTGGTAATTTTAGAAATCAAGCATATGAGCTAAAAATATTAATATTTATCTGTAAAAATAATTCTATAAAACATTCAAAATGCATAGGCATATATGATGAATCAAAGGCGCCTGTCTTGGGTATGTCTCTCCAAAAGTCTCTGGTAAAAAACAATGTTTTTGTCCATTTCCTGAAACCGAAGTTTTTTGCGCGGCCGAGTAAAGATCTTCTCCACCTGCAATCATGGCAAACATTGTACTCTCACAGTATGGGCGTTCGAAAACTGGCCGGATTCTTTGCGGAATCGTTCGGATGCAAAGAATGGGGTGAATACACCGGTATGATTCATGATCTCGGAAAATATCTTCCGAGGTTTCAGGCGAAATTGTATGGAGAAAATATCTCCGTCGAGCATTCCGGAGTCGGCGCGTGTTTCGCAAAATCGAACGGGAGCGCATCCTTCCCTTTTGAAACTCTGGCAGTCATGTTCGCAGTGGCTGGGCATCATGGCGGTCTTCCGTCAAAAGCAAAAAATTACGGCGGTAGAACATGCCTGAAGGACAGAATAACGCGTAACGAAAAAGATACGGAACTCATCAAACAAATTGCGGACGATTTCTTACCTCAAATATCCGTACCTCAGGACGGTTTTTTTAAAGAGGGAAATTTGTCGGCGCACCCAGACAGCACGACGTGCAGACGTGCGGAGTTTTTCACACGGATGCTTTTTTCGTGCCTTGTGGATGCGGATAGACTTGATGCCGAACACTTCTCCGAAAAACGGAAATCCGATCTCAGGGGCTCTTCCTCCACAATTCTAGAGTTGCAAGAGCGACTAGACGTCCATATTCGAAATATCCCCAAGAAACAAGCTGCATCCGATATGGAGCAGCAGGTCAATCAAGTTCGCGCCGACGTTCTTGCTCTTTGCATTAATGCGGCAAGTCTAGAGCCGGGGCTTTTTTCCCTTACTGTTCCTACGGGAGGAGGCAAAACGCTTTCCGGGATGGCTTTTGCTCTTCGCCATGCCGAACAATACCGGAAGGATCGTGTCATCGTCGTGATCCCGTACACGAGCATCATCGAACAGAACGCTGCGGTATACAGGGAAGCGCTTGGGGAAGAGAATGTCCTGGAGCATCATTCAAACATCGATCCCGAAAAATACGAGGGAAACGCAGCATATGCGACGCGGCAGGAACTTGCCGCCGAAAACTGGGATGCACGCGTCATCGTCACAACGACGGTTCAATTCTTCGAGTCTCTTCATGCAGCGTCGGCATCCCGATGCCGCAAGCTGCACAACATAGCGAACAGCGTCATCATCCTGGATGAAGTCCAAACGTTGCCCCCCTCGTATTTAGAGCCGATCGTCGATGTCCTTGGCGAATTGTCGTCAAACTATCGCTGCTCGATTGTCCTCAGCACCGCAACACCGCCTGCGCTCCAAAAAAGACAGAGTCTTAGCGCGGGACTTGAAAACATACGGCCGATCATTCCCGAGTCTGCCTGTCTTGGGGAGCGGCTCCGGCGTGCACGGTACATATGGCCCAAAGATTTCAAAACACCCGTTACTTGGAAGGATCTCGCTGCTGATCTGAAGTCACATCCTCGGGTGCTCTCGATCGTTCACAGACGGAAGGATGCGCGCATCCTTGCCGAAATGCTTCCTCCGGAAGGCCGATTTCACCTATCGGCGCTCATGTGCCCCGCGCACAGGCGCGTCATTCTTGACGCCGCTACAAGGATACTGACATCCGACGAAACATCTCCATGCCGACTGGTCGCCACACAACTTGTAGAAGCCGGAGTCCATATCGATTTTCCCGTTGTATTCCGTGCCCTTGCAGGTCTCGACAGTATCGTACAGGCAGGAGGGCGGTGCAATCGAAACGGAAAAAATCCCAATAAGGGTGATGTTTTCATATTTCGGGCGCCTACGGACCCTCCCGCACCATCTTTGAGGGCCGCGGCGGAAGTCACTGAAAGACTGCTTCAAGAAAAACCGGATATGGATTTGGCTGACCCGAAGATCTTTGACGAATACTTTCAACGTTTTTATTTTCTTCAGTCAAAGGATGTCAATAGCATTCTTTCTTTACGACAAAATTTCGAGTTTCCGGATGTGGAGTCTAATTTTCGTATGATCGAAGATGGATTTACACGAACAATCATCGTTCCGTATGGGAAAGGATCATCTGTAATTGAAGAGATACGGCGTGATGGTCCGACTCGCTGGAATATGCGAGCCGCTCAGCCTTTTACGATCTCTATTCCTGAGCAGACATTCAGAAAAATGAACGATGGAGAAAGGAGCGGGGCTGTCTTCGAAGAAATATATGAAGGGATCTATGCGTTGAGCTGCCTGCGTCCCGAGCTTTATAGCGATGAGTATGGGCTCGCCGTTACTGAAGAAGCGTCGCCCCTGATTGATCCGGCAAAATTGATACGGTAACCTATTGACTTTAGAAGCACATTACATGAAAATATTTTTGTTATCGGCGCGGAGTCGCCGTGGGTTGAAATATGTAAGGTGCTTCTATCATGATGGTTTTGGGGAGGTGTTTCATATTGGGGACTCGTTCTTTCGTTCTTGAAGCAGTAGACGAAGGAGCGAGTCCCACCCAACGCTGCGGCAATATACGGCGTGTTTGCGTCAGGGGCACTCAAGAGATTTTATGATCTCAGGAGGTGATCGCGTGCAATCACGAAGTCCAACGATTCGCGTCCGCGCAAAAGGAAAGCTGGCATGCTTTTCGCGTCCCGAGTTCAAGGTGGAACGTGTTTCTTATCCGGTCATGACACCTTCCGCCGCACGTGGAGTCGTTGAAGCGCTTTTATGGAAACCGGCGATTCGCTGGCATATCGAACGGATTGCGCTTTTGACTCCGATAACATATATCGCTTTTCGTCGAAATGAAGTGAACTCCAGAATACCTCGCATCCCCTCACGCCTCATAGAAGAAGGAGGAAGCCTCTCTCCGTATTACTGCGACTCAGACCGTTCACAAAGAAATACCATCGCTCTCAAGGATGTCGACTATCTCGTAGAGGCGCACTTCACCATGACGGAAAAAGCCGGTAAGGAGGACAATATCCTCAAATTTGTCGATATGTTTCAACGACGGCTCGAAAAAGGACAATGCTTTCACAGACCTTATCTCGGTTGTCGCGAATTCGACGCAGACGTTTCCGCTCCTGATGGGAGCGAATGTCCTCAGTCGATAACCCAGGATATCGGGCTTATGCTTTGGGACATTGCATTCAGTCCAACCGGGAATATTCCCCTGTTCTTTCCGGCTCGCCTCGAAAACGGCATTATGGAAATCCCCTTGGAAATCCGGGATGGCGTCGTTTCAGGACAGGGGCCATCCTCATGATTCTTCGAGAACTCTTCGATTTGGCCCAGAGAGAGCAACTACTGGGCGAGAATCCGGATTATGAGGTCAAACCTGTTGCATGGCTGGTGGAAGTCTCCGAAGATGGAAGACTGCTTGCCATCCATGATACAAGAACAGAAGTTCCCGTTCCGGGGAAGAAGAAAGGGCGGTTGGTTGCAAAAGCCTTTCTGGTGCCGCGGGAAAAAGCTGTGACCCGTGAAGATCGGGCGTTTTTCCTTTTCGGAAAATCCGAATACGTCTTCGGCATAGACGTTAATACGAAATTGCCGCCTGAAAAGAGGCGTTCTCCCCAAAAACTCCAACAGCGTTTTCGGCTTTTCCGGGAAAAAGTGCGGGAGTGCGTTGAAAAAACCGGAGATGAAGCGGTCAGGGCCGTGTCCAAAATGCTCGAATCGGTTGCGTCAGGAGAAATTGCCGTCAGACTTCCGGGCGCCGACGTACCGACATCTGCGACAGAAACGCTTGTTGCAACACTTCCGG
Organism: uncultured Synergistaceae bacterium; assembly: GCA_964451935.1. Taxonomy (GTDB): domain Bacteria; phylum Synergistota; class Synergistia; order Synergistales; family Aminobacteriaceae; genus CALFXN01. The sequence continues at coordinate 5,164 of CAYVKE010000098.1, forward strand.
CCGACGTCGCTGCAAACGATCTTTTCGCTTTTCTCTACGCACCGGATATCGATCGACTAGTCACCGATCGGCTGGCAGTCCGTTCATTCTGGGAGCAAATCCGGGCGTCGTCCTGTGAAGAAGCTCTCGCAAACACAAGCGGAAAGTCCTGCAGATGTCTGATTTCCGGGGAGCGGATCTCCGGCGATATTCCCAATGTTCCGCTTCTGAAAAAACTTCCCGGCGGAACTCCCTCCGGCGTCGCCATCGTATCGTTCAACGCAACCGCATTCGAGTCCTATGGTTGGGTTTCAAACGCCAACGCCCCTATCGCGAGAAATGCCGCAGAAGCAAGCATGACCGCCTTAAGCCGTCTGGTAGATCCTGCCTTTCCTGATCCCAACAACACTTCGCAAACCTTGCCCAAATGGAACATTCGTCTGAGCGATGACACCGTCGTCTGTTACTGGGCGAAAACGGCGGACGGAGACGCGTTTTCTACGATCCTGGATTCCATACTTGAGGGTGACCCCGAGACTGTCGGGAATATCTTCCGCTCGATCTGGTACGGAAAACCGCCGGAACGTCATTCGACCTCTCCGTTTTATGGATTGACGCTTTCCGGTACGCAGGGCCGGGCGATCATTCGGGACTGGTTCGAGACAACGGTGGAAAACGCGGAAAAGAACCTCTCGCAACACTTCCTTGACCTGGCCAACACTCGATTGGCGCCGCCGCCAAAGAACAAGCCCGATGAACCAATACTGCAACTGAATCTCTTGCTTGAATCCATCGCCGATCCTTCAAATCGAAGGCAAGCAGGAATTCCCGCAGCACTTGCCGCAAGGTTCGTGAATGCCGCTTTTTCGGGATCTTTATACCCTCGGAGCATACAGTCACGAGCCATTCGTCGGTATCGCATGGAAATCGGGAAAGAGTCGGACGAAAAGAATGGATGGTTCGTCAAAAGATGGAACGACGCCAGGACAGCCCTTATCAAGGCGGAATGGAACCGGAGATGTCGGATGATGCGAAATACTCAAAAGGAGGTGCTTTCCTCTATGGATCCTACAAATATAGCCCCTGGCTATCTTTTGGGGCAACTGATGGCCGTGCTGGAAAAGATTCAGCAGGAAGCCTCATCAGGGAACGCAACTGTCACTGAAAAGTTTTTCAGCGGAGCTTCCGCAAGACCGCGATCGGTGTTCGTCCGACTTCTCAAGAATTGTAGATATCATATCCGGAAGGCAAAGGATGACCCTAAAAACGTCGGCATTGTCATTCTTCTCGAACGTTTGGTTGACGAAATCGTATCCAACTTCGATCCAAAGAAAAACGGATTCCCCGCATTTCTTGAATTGGACCAGCAGGGGCTTTTCATCCTTGGGTTTCACCATATGCGGAAATGGCTCTGGATGTCTGCCGATGACCGTGCTGTATGGAACGCAGCTCACCCGGACGCGCCTGGGGCCTATTTGTGGACAAAGAAAAGCAACTCAAACTGAGGAGGTCTGACTATGGAACCCCAAATCATCAGCAACCGATATGACTTTGTCTATCTGTTCGATGTTGTCAATGGGAACCCCAACGGCGATCCGGATGAGGGGAATGCTCCCCGGACCGATCCTGAAACTCAGATCGGCCTTGTATCCGACGTATGCATCAAGAGAAAAATCCGAAATTACCTCTCGATCGCCCAGAGGAACGAAAAAAAGGAAGCTCTTGCCGGGTACGACATTTACGTCAAGGAAAAGGCCATTCTCAACCGTCAGCACCAGCGCGCCTATGACGCACTGAAGCTTGATTCGTCGAAGGATGGCGTGGCTGCTGCGGAAAACGTATCGAAGACACAGGCGTGGATGTGTCAGAATTTCTTCGATATCCGGATGTTTGGCGCCGTTATGTCGACGGACGTCAATTGCGGACAAGTTCGGGGGCCCATTCAAATTACGTTCTCCCATTCGATTGATCCAATCATTTTCCTTGAAGAATCGATAACCAGAATGGCGGTAACTACAGAAAAAGAAGCTGAAGATCAGGCGAAAAAGCAAGCAGGCGGGAACCGGACCATGGGGCGAAAGGTTATCGTTCCGTACGCGCTGTATCGAATGCATGGATTCGTCTCTCCGCACCTTGCGGAAAAGACCGGATTCTCGGAGGATGATCTTACGCTTCTGTGGACTGCGTTGGGAAACATGTTCGAGGTTGATCGTTCCGCCTCCAGAGGAGAAATGATCGCCCGGAAACTTTATGTATTCAAGCATGACAGCGCGCTGGGCAACGCTCCGGCTCACAAGTTGTTCGAGCGGATACTTGTGCGGAGAAAGGACGAAAGCCTGCCGGCGAGACATTTTGGTGATTACGAAATTACATCTGATTTTGCGTCTCTGCCGAAGGGCGTTACCGTTCAGGAATTGTTGTAGGTCTCTATGGCATGTTCACCGAGGATGATCTTCTCCCGATTTCCGCGCTGCAACATCTGGCGTTCTGCGAGCGCCAGTGGGCGCTGATTCACCTGGAGCGGGTCTGGAACGAGAATGCGCTCACTGCCGAAGGCCGCCATCAGCATGAGCGCGTTCACGACGACGATGTCGAAACCAGAGGGGATGTTCGAACAGCGCACTCCCTCCAGCTTCGCTCGTTTCGTCTAGGGCTCGTGGGGCAGGCGGACGTTGTTGAATTCGCCCCGGACGCCGCCCCGCATATCGTGGAACACAAACACGGAAAGCCGAAACTGGATTCAAGCGACGAAATCCAACTCTGCGCTCAGGCGTTGTGCCTTGAAGAGATGCTCGGCGTTTCCATCCCTGAGGGGGATATCTTCTATGGCCGCACCAGACGGCGGCACAGGGTCGTCTTCACGGAAGACCTTCGACGGAAGACGGAAGACCTCGCGGCGCGACTTCACGACCTGACGGAGAAGCGCGTCACTCCACCGGCGTCGTCCGCGCCGCGGTGCGACAACTGTTCGCTCAACGGCGCGTGCATGCCCAGTTCCACCAACGGCAAACACAGCGCGCAGCGGTACATCGCCGATTTCATTGCAGCGGCGCGATGCGGCGAAGGAGAGGAGGGAACGCCCTGAAACGCCTGCTCAACACGCTCTACATCACGACGCAGGGCTCGTATCTCGCCCGAGAGGGGGAGACCGTTCTCGTCCGGCTGGAACAGGAGACGAAGCTTCACGTTCCCATTCACACGATCGGAAGCATCGTCTGTTTCGGGCAGGTCTCGTGCAGTCCGTTTCTTCTCGGACTTTGCGGGGAACGCGGCGTCTCCGTTTCGTTCATGACCGAATACGGCAAATTCCTCGCGCGCGTACAGGGGCCGGTTTCCGGCAATGTCCTGCTCCGACGCGAACAGTATCGCCGCGCCGACAGCCCAGAACGATCCGCCGAGATCGCCCGCTCCGTCGTCATCGCGAAGGTTACGAACGGCAGGACCGGAATTATGCGGGCGGCGCGAGAGCACGACAATCCTGCGGCGCGAGAAGTTCTCGCCGGAGCGGCTGCGGACCTGGTCCGGCATGTGTCGATGCTGGAAAGGTCGTCTTTGCCGCTCGATTCCATCCGCGGCGTTGAGGGGGACGCCGCACGGACGTATTTTTCGGTTTTCGACCACATGATCGTGTCGCAAAAGGATGCGTTCTTTTTCCGAGAGCGCACCCGGCGTCCTCCGCTGGATGCGATGAACGCGCTCCTTTCTTTCGTGTACACCCTGCTTGTGAACGACACCGTTGCGGCGCTCGAAGGCGTCGGTCTCGATCCTTCGGTCGGATTTCTGCATCGCGATCGTCCGGGGCGTCCGAGTCTCGCTTTGGACCTTATGGAGGAATTCCGACCCGTGATTGCGGATCGGCTTGCCCTGACGCTGATCAACCGTCAGCAGCTCCGCGGCTCAGGATTCGCCGCTACGGAATCCGGAGCCGTTCTCATGGATGATCGGACCAGAAAAGAGGTTCTTGTCGCGTATCAGAAGCGGAAGCAGGAGGAGATCGTTCACCCGTTTATCGGGGAGAAGATCTGCATAGGGTTGATCCCGCACGTGCAAGCCATGCTGTTGTCCCGGTTTTTGAGAGGGGATCTTGACGGATACCCTCCATATCGATGGAAATGACGGAGGTGGCTGTGAACCGTGATGGTTCTTGTGACATACGACGTGAGTACGGCGTCGGACGGCGGGACGAAGCGCTTGCGTCATGTTGCGAAAGTGTGCCAGAACTTCGGCCAGCGCGTTCAGAACTCGGTTTTTGAGTGTCTTGTCGATCCGGCGCAGTGGAGCGAATTGCGGCACATGCTGCTCCAAATTTACGATCCCGAGAAGGACAGCCTGCGCTTTTATTTTCTGGGAGCCAACTGGAAGAATCGCGTGGAACATCAGGGGGCGAAGGCTTCGTATGATCCGGAGGGGCCAATGATCTTTTAGTCCGGCGTCTGCGCGAACCTCAAGCGACCGGGAAAAGCCCGGGAGGTTCGCGCATCGTCGCCGTTGCAGTCCGGCGCGGGCTTCAGAGCATCGGCGCTCATTGTTCTTTTTACTCAAACGGGTGAGATCAGCGGGTTCGCGGAAATGAACTTCCAGAATGGCGCTGTGACCGGAAATTCGCCCGCTACTGTCGCTCCCCGTGCGGGAGCGTGGATTGAAACGCTGCAAGCCCGATATTACTGGGCTCGGGCAGTGGTCGCTCCCCGTGCGGGAGCGTGGATTGAAACCGTCTCGGAATAGATGACGTGGATTTCTACCGGGTCGCTCCCCGTGCGGGAGCGTGGATTGAAACGCGAGCAGGACGGCTGTCGCGCGCTTGACGCAGAGTCGCTCCCCGTGCGGGAGCGTGGATTGAAACAGTCACCTCCATGATGTTCTCGTTGCCCACCGTGTCGCTCCCCGTGCGGGAGCGTGGATTGAAACGTTCCACCCGTCCGGAAAGTGAACCGTGTGGCAGGGTCGCTCCCCGTGCGGGAGCGTGGATTGAAACGCGATCACGACTGACGGGGTGGCGGCGTCGCTCGTCGCTCCCCGTGCGGGAGCGTGGATTGAAACCTGACGCTCAACGCAGGCCGTCAGGTCGGGATGGGTCGCTCCCCGTGCGGGAGCGTGGATTGAAACGGACGCGGAGATGGTTCCGGCGGACGAAATCGCGGTCGCTCCCCGTGCGGGAGCGTGGATTGAAACTTTGGAGGGCCGTTGTCTCAGCCCTCGGTTCAGGTCGCTCCCCGTGCGGGAGCGTGGATTGAAACATCCTCCCGTCTCCGGCAAAATGGATTCCTGCCGGTCGCTCCCCGTGCGGGAGCGTGGATTGAAACGAATATCCTGCAATTAGTGCCGCTTCAGTTGCATGTCGCTCCCCGTGCGGGAGCGTGGATTGAAACCGGTTGCGGCTGACAGCTATAGCCCGATAGGAAGTCGCTCCCCGTGCGGGAGCGTGGATTGAAACTCCGGGGCCGCGTCAATGGCTCCGAAATCCTGACCGTCGCTCCCCGTGCGGGAGCGTGGATTGAAACAGAACGCCGTCGGGACGATTCGCGGCGGACCAAGTCGCTCCCCGTGCGGGAGCGTGGATTGAAACAACCGGAAAGAGGAATCGGCATGACGCGCACGCCGGTCGCTCCCCGTGCGGGAGCGTGGATTGAAACGTCGAGACGGTGGGCAACGAGAACATCGTGGAGGTGGTCGCTCCCCGTGCGGGAGCGTGGATTGAAACAAGTCCGGAGATGTCGTCTGCGCATCGTTCAATGGTCGCTCCCCGTGCGGGAGCGTGGATTGAAACATCTTCTCGGGAGGAATCCTCCACTCGGCTGCATGTCGCTCCCCGTGCGGGAGCGTGGATTGAAACCGGACGACACTCCGCGACGGGACGCGCGTATCGGGTCGCTCCCCGTGCGGGAGCGTGGATTGAAACTATATTATCAAGACAAGTCCGGGCGAGTGCCCGGGTCGCTCCCCGTGCGGGAGCGTGGATTGAAACGACCATCTTGAGCGCTGCCTTGTATGTCCCGGCCGTCGCTCCCCGTGCGGGAGCGTGGATTGAAACCATGGACGCAGCATTTTCCTGTGTCGTCATTGAGTCGCTCCCCGTGCGGGAGCGTGGATTGAAACCTGAGTCATGCCGCACCTCCCAACTCGATCTCCCGTCGCTCCCCGTGCGGGAGCGTGGATTGAAACTTTTTCGTACAGCGGAGGGAGAATGAACCCATCAGTCGCTCCCCGTGCGGGAGCGTGGATTGAAACAAAGGGCCTCATGTGTCCGCTCTCATGTGTCCGGGTCGCTCCCCGTGCGGGAGCGTGGATTGAAACAGGGGAAAAGCGAACCTATACCCTACGAGCGTATGTCGCTCCCCGTGCGGGAGCGTGGATTGAAACTGCCATCGCCCGAAGCTCTTTCTCCCGCTCCCGTGTCGCTCCCCGTGCGGGAGCGTGGATTGAAACCTCTCGGCGGCGGTTATTTCGTCCGGTGCATAGGGGTCGCTCCCCGTGCGGGAGCGTGGATTGAAACAACTCCTTTCTTTGAGGGTGAGCAAATCGTAGCACGTCGCTCCCCGTGCGGGAGCGTGGATTGAAACATTTCGACACACCTCCGAATCGCTCCGCGAACGTGTCGCTCCCCGTGCGGGAGCGTGGATTGAAACTATCAACAGATGAGAAAGAGTCGGTTGATGTGGTGGTCGCTCCCCGTGCGGGAGCGTGGATTGAAACTTGACCCGGACTGGCACCCATGCGGACCTTTTTGGTCGCTCCCCGTGCGGGAGCGTGGATTGAAACACCTCGACCTTCAAGAAGGAACTCAAAAAGGCCGGTCGCTCCCCGTGCGGGAGCGTGGATTGAAACCGGCAAGCGCAATTGTGGATGTCGAAAGCGTCATCGTCGCTCCCCGTGCGGGAGCGTGGATTGAAACAAGTAACTCAATGCACATAGGTGGTGGGGGTAGCGTCGCTCCCCGTGCGGGAGCGTGGATTGAAACTGACGGCCGTACTCCTCTATCAACCTATCGTCACGTCGCTCCCCGTGCGGGAGCGTGGATTGAAACCCTCGGCACGATCGTGGCAGCGCCCGATGTCCGAGTCGCTCCCCGTGCGGGAGCGTGGATTGAAACCGCGTCCAAGGCGGCGTATCGCTACCGCAGGCGGAGTCGCTCCCCGTGCGGGAGCGTGGATTGAAACGCCGTGCCCAAGGCACGGCATATATAATACCTGCGTCGCTCCCCGTGCGGGAGCGTGGATTGAAACATGGAAGCGGCGGAATCCCCGATGGCGATTTCTTGTCGCTCCCCGTGCGGGAGCGTGGATTGAAACGAAATAGCCGATTCGGCTGTCATATCGAAAGCCGGTCGCTCCCCGTGCGGGAGCGTGGATTGAAACCAAAAGCTCCTCCTGATCCAGAGCCCACTTCTCCGTCGCTCCCCGTGCGGGAGCGTGGATTGAAACCGCTCCTCGCGCGGAAAGGATCTCCCCCGTTGGCGTCGCTCCCCGTGCGGGAGCGTGGATTGAAACA
>CAYVKE010000099.1:0-12471 GCA_964451935.1 uncultured Synergistaceae bacterium
GAAGAGCAACTCCTGCCCCCGCCTGCTCGACATCCTTCTCGGCGCCGGGTTCGGGATCGACGCGTCCGGCGCGCCGGAACTCGAAGCGGCCTTCCGTCTCGGCGCGCGCGACGTCGTCTTCAGCGGCCCCGGGAAGACCGAAGCGGAGCTGCGCCTCGCCGCGGAGAATGCGGATCGCGTCACGGTCCTTCTCGACAGCTTCGGAGAACTCGAACGGCTCGGACGCATCGCCGCCGCGGGACGCGAGGTCCGCGCGGGCGTCCGCGTGTCGACCGACCCCTCGGGCCTGTGGGGAAAGTTCGGCGTCCCGCCCGGCGAGCTGCCGCGCTTCCTCCGGGAAGCGCGCTCGTGCGGCCGCGTGCGGCTCGAAGGGCTCCAGTTCCACACGAGCTGGAACATGTCGCCGCGGGCGCAATGCGATTTTCTGGCGACGCTGGGGGGAATTCTCGACACGCTCCCGCCTGAGGATCTCGCCCGCCTTTCCTTCCTCGACGTCGGCGGAGGATACTGGCCCGAGCGCGGCGAATGGCTCCGCGACGACGCCCCATCGCCGGACCCGCTCGTCCACCGGCTCGTCCCGGCCGCGCCGCTCGACGACTACGCCAGGGAGATCGCGGCGGCGATCGGACGGAACCCTTCGCTCCGCCGCATCGGCCGGATCTGCTTCGAATCGGGGCGCTGGATCTGCGACGAGGCGATGCACCTGCTGCTTTCGGTGACGGACGTCAAGGGGCCCGATCTCGCGGTCGTCGACGCCGGGACGAACGCGATCGGCTGGGAGCGCTTCGAGAGCGACTACTGCCCCGTCCTCAACCTGACGCGCCCCTCGACGATCGAGCGCCCCTGCCGGATCTTCGGCTCGCTGTGCACGCCGCACGACATCTTCGGCTTCTCGTACTTCGGCGACGGGCTCCGAACCGGCGACCGCCTGCTGATCCCCTGCCAGGGGGCGTACACGTACAGCCTCGCGCAGAACTTCATCAAACCGCTGCCGCCCGTGTCGGAACTGCCCCGCTGACGCGTTTCCCGCGGACCGTCCATCCCCTTCGGGAACGCAAAAAAGGCGGGAGCCCCGCGAAACGGGGCCTCCCGCCTTCATTTCGCCTCGCGGCGGCCGATCCGATAGGGGGATATCCGGCGGCCGTCGCAGGGACCCGGGCTACTCCTGCGCGACGCTCTCCTCCGTCCGAAGCGCGCTGAGGAGGCACCAGCACGCGACGACCATGATGACCGCGAACGGGGCGGCCGCGGCGATCGAGGCGATCTGGAGCGCCTTGAGCCCGCCGCTCAGAAGCAGCGCGAACGCAAGCGCCGCCTGCAGGACACCCCACACCGCCATGCGGCCTTTCGGCGGGTTCAGGTCGCCGTGCGTGGAGTACATCGACAGTACGAATGTCGCGGAGTTCGCCGAGGTGATGAAGAAGGTGCTGATCAGCCCTACCATCACGACGGACATCGCCATTCCGAGCGGATAGTGGCGATACATTTCGAAGACCCCCGTCGAGATGTCCGCCGTGACCTGCTTGGCGATCGACGCCGCGTGCGACAGTTCGAGATGGAGTCCCGCCCCGCCGAAGACCGCGAACCAGCAGAAGCTTCCGAGCGCCGGGACGATGAGGACGCCCGCGACGAACTCCCGGATCGTGCGGCCGCGCGAGATGCGCGCGATGAAGGAGCCGACGAACGGCGCCCACGCGATCCACCACGCCCAGTAGAAGAGTGTCCACCAGCCCATCCACTGCTTGTAGTCGCCGCCCCACGGCGCCATCGAGAAGCTCTCCGAGACGACGGTCGAGAGGTAGTCGCCGATGCCCGTCATGAGCGATTCGATAATCGCGAGCGTCGGCCCGAGGACGAAGAGCGCGACGACGAGCAGGCACGCCAGGAAGAGGTTGAGATTCGAAATGGCCTTGATGCCCCTGTCGATTCCCGTGACGGCCGTTCCCGTGTAGATGACCGCGAGGACGACGATGATCGCAAGCTGCGTCGTGACGTTCTGGGGAAGGCCGAAGAGATACTTGAGGCCGCTGTTGATCTGGAGCGTTCCGAGTCCCAGGGACGTCGCGATGCCCGCGACGGTCGCGAAGATGGCGAGAATGTCGATGCTTTTCCCGACGGGCCCCGAGAGCCCCTTCTCGCCGAGGATCGGGAGGAACATGCTGCTCATGAGGCCGGGCGCGCCCTTGCGGAACTGGAAGAACGCCATCGAGAGCGCGATGACCGCGTACCCGGCCCACGGGTGCAGTCCCCAGTGGAAGAACGAGACGCGCATGGCGTCTTCGGCGGCCTTCGCGGATCCCGGCGTCGCGCCGAAGGGCGGCGTCAGCAGGTGGTAGAGCGGTTCCCCGACGCCGTAGAAGACGAGGCCGATCCCCATGCCCGCGGAAAAGAGCATGGCGAACCACGACAGGGTGCTGAACTCCGGCCGCGAATCGGGCTCCCCGAGCCGGACCCGCCCGTAGCGGCTCAGCGCGAGCGCGATCGGGAAAACGACGAAGATGTTCATCGCAAGCATGTAGCCCCATCCGAAGTTCTTGATGAGGATCGCGAAGAGTCCGTTCGACGCCTTTTCGAAGGTCGCCGGCGAGGCGATCCCCCACGCGACGACGGCGAGCGTCGCCGCCATGGATATTGCGAAGACCGATGAATCCTTTTTCGGAACGATTCTTTCCGTACTCACGGATGCTCCCTCCCTCTGCTCTCGTGACGCGCTCCCCCGGCGGGGAGCCGGGGGAGACGCGCGCGTCTAGATCTTTACCGGGAAGACGGTCTGTTCGGTGATGGGGGTTTCCAGCGACGACAGGGCCACGCCCACCCTGTGGTAGCGGAGCGCCCATTCGTCTTCGGGCTGAAGGTCGGGGTTTCCGAGGGGACACGGGACGGAGACGGTAGGAACGATTCTGTTGACGCCGACGGTTTTCGCGATATTCGTGAGGTTGCACATGACGACGACGGGGAAGCCTGCGCGTTCAATCTCTTTTGCGATCGTTGACCCGCAACGAGTGCAGGTTCCTCAGGTCGCGGTCAGAAGCACGGCTCCGACATCCCGCGCTTTCAGGCGCTCGACGATCTCGCGCGCCATCCGGGCGGCTTCGCCCTGCGTCGTTCCGGTGCCCACGGTCGTATAGAAGTGGTCGTCGACGACGCCCAGACGTCCCTCCCGCTGATAGGCGCGGATCGCGTCGAGCGGAACGACGACGTTGGGGTTCCTGTTTGCCTGTTCCGGGTCGTATCCGGCGTGGATCGTCTTGTATTCGGGCGCCGTGAAGCCGTGGTCGAGCTTCGAGATGTCGTATTCGCCCCACTTCGTCGCCGAGCACGACTGGATGCGGTCGGGGTTGTCCTTCGGGACGATGCCGCCGGATGTCACGATCGCGAGCTTGACCGAACGGAGATCGACGACGGCCGGAGCGATCGCGACCCTGTCCTGCTTCGGGATCGGCAGCTCCGTGACGTAGGGCTTCCCGGCGAGTTTGGCCAGAAGCATGTCCACGACGCGGTCGGCGGCCATAACGGGCTCCCTGCCCATGTCGGACAGGAAGATCTCGTGACGCACGCCGCGCGGGAAGTAGCCCTCGACGGACGCCGGAAGCAGGCGCTCGCCGCGCGCGAGGCGATCCGCGAACGACGCCATCTTCGCGACGTCCTCCTTGACGACGGTCGCGCGATGCCCGCCGCGGAAGATGTACATGTGCTTCCGGAAGAGTTCGACGCCGGGGTTCTCCTCGTTCATCGAGGTCACGACCGGAACGCCGAACTTCGCGCCGACCATGCGGCCGACCTCGCCGCACGCGGTTCCGTAGCGCCCCGCGAGAAACGCCGGTCCCGCGAGGAACAGGTCGAACTTCAGTCCCGCGAGCATCGTTTCGATCCGGGCGAGCGCCTCTTCAGTGCGCGAGGCCATGAAGTTGTCGCCGCAAATGATCGTGTGGGTGATCGTCACATCCTTGAGCGTCTCCGCGAAGATCCTGCCCGGCCCGACCACGCCGTCGCGAAGGACGGGTTCGAAGTCCGCCAGATCCTCGCCGCCGATCTGTCCGAAAAACTGGTTGATGTAATGTACTGCCCTGAGCATCTCCGGTCCCTCCCCGTTAAAAGTCGGCGCAGGTCTTGACGGAAAATCCGCTGATGTGATCGGAACAGAACATTCCGTTGTTCTCCATCACGAGGGAGCCGTCCGTACGGACGCACCCCTCCCAGCCTCCAGAAAGACCGTCGCGCGCCATGGATTCCAGTTCCCCGAGAACGACCGGCATCGGCGGCAGCTCGAAGTATTGCGACACGTTCCCGGTCGATACGAGCGCGTTCGCGGCCTCGTCGAGCGCCACGAGCGGCTGCGACGCGCCGTCGCGCCCCGTGCATTCGTTCGAGATTCCGACGGTCTTCACGCCGACCTTCTCGAGTTCGACGATCGTCTGGATATAGTCCACATCCGGGTTACCGTAGCCTTCTTCCGCGACGACGGCGCCGTCCGCGCCGAGGTTGACGACCATTCGCGCGACCATCTGGGCCGAACGCATCTTCTCTTCCATGACGACGTTGAGGTTCGACAGGATCACGCCCAGGAAGTTGACGGTCTTGCCGTGTTCGCGCATGAGGCGCTTGACCGTGGGGTTGTTGCAGAACTCGTAGGTCGAAATCTTCGACGAGACGGGCATGAAGCTCCCCGAGACGATCGCGCCGTCGAGCATTTCGTTGGGATGCATGAAGGTAGGGAGCATGTGGTTGCCGTCCCATCCGTAGACGAGCGTGTTGTAGCCCATGGCCTCCATCTGCGTCTGCGGCTGCAGGACGTAGACGACCGACGGAAGGGCCTGGACCGCGGGGGATCTGCGGTTGACGGGTTCGAGTTCCCACGTCTCGATCTCCTGCGGTTCGAGGTCGCGCACGCAGCGTCCCACGTATTCGGCCAGGCGGTGTCCGGCCCAGCGGAGCGCGTGGTTCTTCTTCTGCTGTTCGTGGCGCTCGAACGCCTCGTCCGTGTCGCCGACGAGAACGAGGTTTTTCATCATGCCGTAGATCGTGTTGCGCTGCCAGGCGCCGCCCATGTCGATCAGACCGTCCTGGAAGCTGCCCCAGTGCTTCCCGACGACGAGCAGCGAGCAGTCCTTGAGCGCGTGCGTGCGCCCCCACCCGACGTGGGTCACGGGGTTCGTGACGCCGGGGAAGGTCGAGCCGCCCGACACCTTGACGCGCATTTCGATGGCCTCTTTCACGGGGACGAGGCGCACCATGTCGCCGGGCGTCACGATGTGCAGCTCGGCCTCGGTGATGTGGCTGTCCTCGCGTACGAGCGCAAGGGCTTCATCCCTGTCGATCGTGAGAACGCCGTTCGCGAACGACGTTTTCGACCCGAACGCGATGTCCGAAACGCGGAATTTCCCAATCTCAAGCTTCACGGTATCCCATCCTTTCCTTTCGGGAATGCGCCGTGCATGTGATGCGATGCACGAGACCAAATCAAGGATACCCGGAGGGAAGGGTGACTCGCCATCAGGCGGAACGTGATTCGGGGATCACGGAAACCGTGAGGCGGAATCCGAAAGACCGTTGTGCGGATGCCGACGCGAGGGCGGTGTTACCGGTCCGGGCCCGCCAGCCCCTCTCGGAGCGCGAAGCGCGTGAGGTCGGCCAGATTGTCGCAGCCCGTCTTCTCGAGAATGTTGCGTCGGTGCGTGTCCACGGTGTTCCTGCTGATGTGCAGCGACGACGAAATGTCCCGGGCGCTCCGTCCGTCCACGAGGAGCCGGAGCACTTCGAGTTCGCGGGGGGAAAGCCCGCATTCCGGTTCGGGCGCCGCGCGGCCGAGGAGATCGAGGTAATCCGCCGTGACGATGGACGCGACCCTGGGGCACAGGGCGATCTCGCCCTTCAGGACGATGCGCAACGCGATCAGGAATTCCGCCGAGCTGCTCTCCTTGAGGACGTAGCCGCGCGCCCCGGCCGCGAGCATTCCCGCGATGATGTGGCGGTCCGCGTGCATCGAGAGCGCGAGGACGCGAATGCCGGGACGTTCGCGCCGGAGGATCCGCGTCGTCTCGATGCCGCCCATCCCGGGCATCGTCACATCGAGGACGACCACGTCGGCCGGACGGCTCCGGACGTATTCCACGACGGCCTCGCCCGTCGGAACGAGCGCGACGACCTCCATGTCGCTCTCCCGGGCGATCAGGTCGCGCAGCCCGTCGAGGAACATCTCGTGATCGTCCGCAAGGACGACGCGCGCGTTCACTTCTTCCGCTCCCCCTTCGCCGCGGTTTCCGGCGGGGCGTCGGCGCGACGCGGAGCGACGAGGATCACCGTCGTCCCCTTGCCCCGCGACGAGAGGATCCGGATCGTTCCGCCGAACGCGTGCAGCCGTTCGCGGATGCTGAAGAGCCCGAGCCCCTTCCACTTGCCCCAGTGCTTCTCCGGCGGACGCACGAACCCCACCCCGTCGTCCTCGACGACGACGCAGACGGATTCTTCCGAATGCCGCACGCGCACCGTCACCGTCGAGGCCTTCGCGTGCTTCAGGACGTTGAACAGCAGCTCGCGCGTCATCTGATAGAGAAGCACGCGAACCTCGAGCGCAAGCGGCGCGGCGACGCCGGCGGCGACGAAATCCCACCTGATGCCCGCCGGAGCGAAAATCCCCTCGCCCAGCGAATCGATCGCGGCTTCGAGTCCAACGAGGTAGAGGCTCGGCGAGCTGATCCGGAAGGTGAACGAGCGCGTCTCCCCGATGGTCTCCTCGAGCATGGCCGCAATCGCCGAAAGCTCCGCGCGGACGCCCCCGTCGACGTCGGGACGGTCGAGCCCCTGGAGGCGGTGCAGTATGGCGGCGAGCGAGTATCCGAAATGATCGTGGAGCGTCGCCGCGATCTCGCGCCGCGTCTTCTCCTCGGACAGCGACAGCTCCGCGGCGAGGCGGCGCAGCTCCGACCGGTATTCGATCAAGCGCGTCTCGTTCTCGGCGAGCGCGTCGATCGCGTGCTTCCAGTCCGTCTTGTCCATGAAGATCACGGCGACCTCGCCCTTTTCGGGCGAGAAGGCGAGCGCATAGAGGTAGCGGTGCGTATCGACGCTCCATCCTTCGTACCACGCCGACTCTCCGCCCGTCGCGACCCGGATGATGATGTCGCGCCATTCGCTCTCCTTCGCGGACCACGCCTCGAAGAAGGTCTTGCCGACAATGTCCTCCCGGCGGACCCCCATGATGCGCTCGTAGGCGGGATTCACATCGAGATACCGGACGTCCGCCGGCGTCCCGGAGTCGTCGGATTCGACGTAATACAACGCCAGAGGCTCGAAGATTCTCGATACGAGCACCCGGTAGAGACAATCGTTGCGTTCGCGCTCATCGGCCGGATTCGGTCCTGTCATCGGCGCCTCCGAAAAAAAGGGGTGTTCCGGATTTTTCCGGAACACCCCTATTGTACGCTCCGGATGGGAAGCGTCACATCCCCCGCTCGTCGGGGATCGTGCATCCGCGCTCGACCGCCTGCATCGCGGCCCGGATGTAGCCCAGCGCATAGGCCATTCCCGTGAGCCAGGGAGTGTCACAGCTCACGAGCGGCGAGTGGTCCGGGATGACGACGCCGTCGAAGCCGTTGTCGTGCAGGACGCGGACGACGCGCAGGATGTCGATGTCGCCCTCGTCCAGGAACGTCTCCACGAAGTGCGGCACCTTTCCGCGGATGTTGCGCAGGTGGACGTACTTGATCGCGCCTTCGGCCGCGTACTTCGCGAGCCACGCGTAGAGGTCGTCGCCGCCCTCCATTTCGCCGAGCGTGCCCACGCAGCACTCGATGCCGTTCGACGCGCTCTGGACGATGTCGAGAACCCTCCGGTAGAGAGGGATCCGGTACACGAGGCGCGGCGTTCCGCGGACCGTGTCGAACGGAGGATCGTCGGGGTGGAGCGCCATCGCGACGCCGGCGCTCTCCGCGACCGGGACGATTTCCTTCAGGAACCGCGCGAAGCGGTCCCAGAGCTGTTCGGACGTCGTGGAGGGCAGGACGCCCTTTCCGAAGTTCTCGGGGTCGTAGATCATGTTCCAGACCATGCCGCGCGGGATAGGCGGCTCGTCGGTGCGCCCGTCGATGATGACCGTCTCGGCGCCGCCGCGCCCCTGCGGGCCGGTCATCCGCCCCGCGACGCCCGCGAGGCTGAAGTTGTAGCCCATGACCGGGATTCCGACTTCGCCCATGTTCCGGATGAGGGTTTTGAGCCCCTCCATCTGCGCGTCGCGCTCCGGTCCGTCGAGCAGGACGTCGTACCAGAAGCCGGGGTCGAAGTTCTCGATGGCCTCCCAGACGAGCCCTGCGGCCTCGACCGTTTTCTTGATCGCGAGCAGTTCGTCCGTCGTCCAGACGGTCCGGTTCCGGGTGACGCCCCATCCGTCGCGGTCGCCGACGGGTTGGTTGTCGGTCCCCTGCGCTGCGTTTTCCTTATGGAAGTAGTCCGTGAGGTGAAGCACCACGTGCGTGCAGCCGAGCTGCCTCGCGTAGCGCAGGTACTCCTCCGTCGCCTGGTGCCGGTAGAAAACCATTCCGAGTTTCATGCGGGCAGCGCCCCTTTCCGGTGCTTCATACGAAATAGTCCGGGAACAGCCCCTTGAGCTGTTCGATGTCGTCGAGCACGTTGCTCAGGTGATGTTCGATGTTCGTTACGGCCGCGCTCCCGTCATGGCGTTCGATCGCGTCCGCTATGCCGCGATGCCGGCTCACGATCTCGTCCCAGTCTGCCCGCCGCGTGAGGTTGAGCAGCCGGATCCGGTCGAAGTGGACGCTGGTCGCCCGGATGAGCCGCCAGATCGTCTCGCGCCCCACGCCCCGGAGGATCAGGAAGTGGAACTCGTCGTCGAGATCCATGAACTTCTGCGGGTCGCCGTTGAGCACCGCGAGATCCTGCTTCTGCAGGTTCGCGCGCAGGGAGATCATCGTCTCGGGGCAGAAGGAGACGCACGCGCGCGCGATGACCTCCTTCTCGACGCAGAGGCGCAGAAAGCGGGCCTCCTCGATGAAGACGGGGTCGATCTTCGACACGTAGCTCCCCTTCTGCGGCAGGATGTCGATGAAATGGTCCCGGTTCAGGCGGATGAACGCCTCGCGCACCGGCGTCCGGCTCAGGCCGAGCGAATCCCCGATGGTCTTTTCCGAGACGGGCATCCCCGGCGAGAGCACGAGTCCGACCAGATTGTGGAGCAGCGTCCGGTAGACCCAACCGCTCGCGGTCTCCCCGTTTTCGCGCGGGACGGAGAGGAGTCCGTTCATCCGCGCATCGGTCCCCTCTCTACCCGCCATAGACGAGATTCGGCAGGAACAGCGAAATCGACGGGAAGAACGCCAGGATCGCGACTTCGATCAGAATCGCGATGACGAACGGAACGGAGTCCCGGACGTATTCCCCCGTGGGACAGTCAAGAAGCGAACAGGTCGTGTACATTGCGACGCCGACCGGCGGCGTCATCCCTCCCATCGTGACCATCGTCATCATGAGCACGCCGAAGTGGACCGGGTCGACCCCGGCCGTCCGCATGATCGGAAGGAAGATCGGCGTGAGAAGCAGCGTGTTGACGGTCGCCTCCATGAACATCCCCGCGATGAACAGGAAGCTCAGGATCATGAGCAGCAGGAGCGCCGGATTCTGCGTGATCCCCGTCAGCAGCATCGCGAGCGCCTGGGGCAGTTTATTGTACACGATAGCATACCCGAAGATTCCCGAACAGGTGATGATGAACATGATGACGCCGTTGTCGATGACGGTCTGGTTCAGGACTTCGCGGAGCGTCGCCCAGCTCAGCTCCTTGTAGACGAACTTGCCGATGACGAACGCGTAGACGACCGCGAAGGCCCCGGCCTCCGACGGCGTGAAGAGGCCGAAGCGGATGCCGAGGATCAGGATGAGCGGGAAGAGCAGCGCGAGGTAGCTCGACTTGAGTTCCGTCCACACCTCCGCGCCGGTCGCTCGCGTCGGACGCGCGGAACCGTAGCCGCGGCTTTTCGCCGTGAAGTACGACGTGATCATGAGGATCAGCATCATGAGCAGGCCGGGGATGATTCCGGCGATGAAGAGCCGGCCGATCGACACTTCGCCGACGAATCCGAAGAGGATGAAGCCGATGCTCGGCGGAATCGTCGCCGTGATTAGCGACGTCAGCGCGATGACGGCGGCCGCGTAGCCCTTGGAATATCCGGCCTCGAGCATCGACGGCCCGAGAAGGCGCGACTCCATCGCCGCGTCCGCGACGGCCGAGCCGGAGATTCCGCCCATGAGCGTGCTCAGGACGACGCTGACCTGCGCAAGCCCGCCGACCATGTGCCCCGTGAGGACGTGCGCGAACCGGATCAGGCGCGTCGTGATCCCGGTCGCGTTCATGAGGTTGCCGGCCATCACGAAAAACGGTACGGCCAGCAGCGGGAACGATTGCGTCGAACTGATCATCTTCTGGACGGCCACTTCAAAGGGCATGAAGGGTTCGACGACGAAAAAGACGATCCCGGAGATTCCGATCGTGAACGCGATCGGCATTCCGAGCAGGAGCAAGAGCGTGAATACGATTCCCATCGCGAGCATCGCGTCACCAGCTTCCCGCGGGCGGATTCCCCGAATCGTCTGCGGGCGCCGGCGCTTCGAGACGCGCGGACATCATCCGGGAGACCATCGTCCGAAGCATGAGCAGGCAGCCGACCGGAACGCTCAGCGTCGCGAACGAATAGCTGACGTCGATCGTGTTGAAGCGCCGCTCCCAGTTGATGATCGAGAGCTTGAACCCGTAGTAGATCACGATGACGAGAAAGGCGATCGACAGGATGTCCAGGAAAAAGCCGACGGCGCGCTGGAAACGGACCGGGAACAGGCGGATGATGACGTCCATCCCGATGTGGCGGCCCTGCCGCAGCGCCGTATCGGCGCCCAGGAAACAGATCCAGCCGAAAAAGAGCTGGGCGATGTCGATCGACCAGATGATCGGGTAGTCGAACCAGCGCGTGAGCGCCGCGAGAAAGACGAGAACGACGATCGCCGCGAGCAGCACGCGCGCCGCCGTCTCTTCGATGCGGATGAGCCGGGCGTTCAGTGAGGACATGCGTTTCTCCCCTTCCGGAGTATCGTGCGGAACATCGAGAGCGGGGCGCCCCCGCAACCGGCGGGACGCCCCGTCGTTTTTCGCTACTTCGCCAGGATCTTGCGGACCTGCTCGCGGAGATCCTTATAGCCGAGCTTCTCGTAAACCGCTTCGGTGGCCTGTTTGAACGGCGTCGTGTCGATCTCGACCACGTTGACGCCAGCCTTCTTCATCGCCTCTTCGTACTTGGGGATGCCGTCCAGCGTGAGCTTCGAGGCGAAGTCCCCGGCCTTCACGGACTCCTCTTCGAGCATCTTCTGGAGATCCGCAGGAAGGGAATCGAAGAACTTCTTGCCCACGACCATGCAGGTGAGCAGCTGGAAGTGCCCCGTCTTCGTCACGTACTTGACGACCTCTTCGAGGTGCGCGCCCACGACCGCAGGGTACTGCGCCTCGCAGCCGTCGATGACCTTCTGCTGGAGTCCGGGGTAGACCTCGGACCAGGGCAGGTCGGTCGGCGTGCCGCCCATCGCGGCGACCGTCTCGCGCCACACGGGGGAGCCGGGCGTCCGGATACGCAGGCCCTTGAGGTCGGCGGGCGTCTTGATCGGCTTGTTCGTGAGGAAGTGGCGCGTCCCCTGGAACCAGTTGAACGCGAGGATCTTGTAGCCGAACGCTTCGAGCTTCGTCGACCAGTCCTTCGCGAGGTCCGACGTCGCGATCTTCCGCGCCTGCTCGTAGTTATCCGCGATATAGGGCGCGCCGAGGATTCCGACTTCCTTCACGAGGCTCGCCATGCGTCCCGCGTCCGTGATGACCGCGACGTTGGCGCCCATCTTCGCCTGCTCCTGGAGGTCGTCGGTTCCGCCGAGCTGGGAACTCGGATAGACTTCGATCTTGAGTTTGCCGCCCGACTTCTCTTCGACGGCTTTCTTGAGCGCCATGGACCCCTCGTACATCGGATCCTTGTCCGAAACGACCATGCCGATGCGGAGCACGAACTGATCGGCGGCCAGAGAGCAGGACGCGGACAGCGCAACGAAACACAGAGCGATGCACAGTGCTATTCCGGCGGTTCTTCTCATAGTAATCCGGCACTTCCCTTCGTGATTGCGTGATGTGTTTCCAAAAAAACACGATGCGCGCGAAATCCTTCGGAAGACAACGGAACCACGTTCACTCGGACGCCCCGGGAGATCCCCCCTTCGTTTCGGAGTTCCGGGGCGCCCTCGTCGCGTCCGCCCGGAATCCGAATCGCCGCTGATTGATTGTATAGAATTATTTACGCCATACTAGCATACAAGAGAGAGCGGCGTCAATGAACCCCTGTCGCATATCGAACATCTCTTCGGGGGGCAGGACGGGAACGCACGAAAAAGCCCCGGGACGTTGCTCCCGGGGCTCCTCCTGTTTCGGCGACG
>CAYVKE010000100.1:0-4090 GCA_964451935.1 uncultured Synergistaceae bacterium
CGCTTTTCAGCAGTTCCATATCGTCCATACGCAGCCACGGGTGATCCTTTCGCTGGATTCCGGCGATTTTTCGCACACGGAAAAATAGATCCTCGCGAAGATCGACAAGCTCGGCATAGGGATAAATGCGGTTCTCGGAATACGAATTCTGTTTCCGCCTGTAGAGTTCTGCAACGGAACGGGTATGATCCGTAATGTCGAAGTCCCCGTCCTCGTTTCGATCGAAAATACGTCCGCCGCAACGATGCACCTGCGAACTCTCGGGCACATAGACGCGCAGGATCGTAACCCCGTCCACGATGACGTCATCCAACGCAAGGTACGACGGCGGGTTGATCTTCTGGGGGTTATTCAGCGTCGTTGCAAACTCTTTTTTTATCTGAGAAACATGCTCCGGATCGATGCCGATAATTCTGCCGGTATCCGCGACTCCGAGAAGGATTGTTCCCCCGTTCCGATTGAGAAAAGCGCACACGGTTTCGAACACGCTTCTGCTGAGAGCGTGTCGCGATTCCTTGAATTCAGTCGTCAGCCCTTCTCCATTTTGGATAAGGTCCCGTATGCGCTCGACGTCGTTCATTCCGTTCTCCTTCTCTGTGAAGAAACGCCGTTACAACCGGACGAGGTTCGGGTGCTCGTCCGTGTTGATCTTGAGCGTCATTGCGACGATGTTCTTCGTGTCGAGGATGATCGGCGCATGTTCGAGCAACAGGCGATAATCGACGTTTTTCGTGTGCGCCGACGTGATGACGACAGCGTCGCAGCTTTCCAAAAGTTCCTTCGTCAATTTTTCGGGCTCTCTATGGCCGTCTTTCCACCGAACATCCGTACAGTTTGGTTCGACGGGCAGGACGGTCGAACCTTTGTTTTCGAGATCTTCCCATACCTTGAAGGCCGGGGATTCGCGCAGGTCGTCGATGTCGCCCTTGTAGGTCAGGCCGAGCAGGACGACGCGGCTGCCGTTCAACGGCTTTTTTCGCTCGTTCAGAAGGTCCTGGATCCGGCCGACAACGTAAGCGGGCATGTCGTCGTTGATGTCTCCGGCCATTTCGATGAGCCGCGTGTGGTAGTCGTGCGCGCGAGCCTTCCACGTGAGGTAGTACGGGTCGATGGGGATGCAGTGCCCTCCGACGCCGGGACCGGGGTAGAACGGGACGAATCCGAACGGCTTGGTCGCCGCCGCCGCGATGACGTCCCAGACGTCGACGTCCATCTTGTGGCAGATGACGGCCATTTCATTCGCGAGCGCGCAGTTGACGATCCGGAAGGTGTTTTCGAGGATTTTTGTCATTTCCGCCTCGCGCGTGCTCTTGACGACGTGGACGGGCGCGTCGAGGACGGCTTCGTAGAGCGTCCGCGCGACCGCCGTGCACTGTGGCGTGCATCCGCCGACGACTTTCGGCGTGTTTTTGGTTTTGTAGCGCGCGTTGCCGGGGTCGACGCGTTCGGGCGAGAAGGCGAGATGGATGTCGCGCCCGACGACGAAGCCCGCCTCTTCGAAGAGCGGCCTGAGGACTTCGTCGGTGGTCCCGGGGTAGGTCGTCGATTCGAGAACGATGAGCATCGGGCTGTGGAGGTGCGGAACGATCGATTTCGCCGAGTTGACGACGTAGGAGAGATCAGGCTGCTTATAGATGTCGAGTGGCGTCGGGACGCAGATCGCAACGACGTCGCACGTCTGAAGCTGCGCGAAGTCGATCGACGCGGACAGTTTTCGTTCGCCGACAAGCCTCTGCAGGTCGGAGTCGACGATGTCGCCGATGTAGTTCTCTCCCCTGTTGACCTTGTCGACTTTGTCGGCTTGGATGTCGAAACCGGTGACGACAAACCCGGCTTTGGCCTTTTCGACCGCAAGCGGCAGCCCCACGTAGCCGAGGCCGATGACGCCGATGCGTGCGGTACGGTTGCGGATTTTTTCAATGAGGTTCTGCGTCACGTCTATCACCTTATCTGTCGTAGAATGTCTGTCGCTCTATGAGCTGCTCTTCCGCAACCGGACGAAGCACGCGGGCGGGAGAGCCCATGACGATCGTCCGCGCGGAGACGTCTTTCGTGACGACGCTGCCGGCCGCGACGAGGGCGTCTTCGCCGATTTCGATGTTGGGAAGAATGGTCGCATTCGCACCGATACGTGCGCCGCGCCGCAATGTGGGACCCCCGAAGTGCTTCTTGCGCTCTTCCGTGCGCCCGAGGTAGTTGTCGTTCGTGAAGACGACGCATGGCGCGATGAAGCAATAATCCTCTACCGTAGAGAACGCCGTGATGTAGGCGTTCGTCTCGATCTTGCACTTCCGACCGATCGTCGTTTTGTTTTCGACGGTCGCTCCGCGTCCGATGATCGTGAGTTCCCCGATCGCGACGTTTTCGCGAATCGTCGCGAGATCGCCGACGAAGACGCCGTTCGCGAGAGAAGCCCCTCGGTACACCACGCATCCGACGCCGATCGTGACGCCTTCGCCGATGACGAGGGCGGGAAGCTCCGTGGATGCTCCGCCGGTGGTCGCGCTCATTCCGGCCTTCATCGGCATTTTGCCGAGTATGGCGCCGTCGCAGACGACGCTCCCCCTGCCGATGCGAACCCCCGAACGGATCACGACGTTGTGCCCGATGCGAACGTCCGGAGCGATTTCGACATCCGGTTCGATGACGACGTTCGATCCGAAGATGACGTTTGAGGCGATTGGTGCTTTACTGCTGCCATCGCATTGCTTCATTCGTTTCACGTCCTCTGTGAAATACTCTTCCCTTTACAGCGTATCAGAATATCACGACGCCGATCTTTCGGGGACCCATTTTCCAACGGAATCCCTCATTTTCGACAATATGAAACGACAAACCGCGCCGGGTCTCCAGTCGACCGGCAGTGCGGCATAGAGTCCGCATTTCTCGAGCACGACAAAATGCATCGCCATGAATACGCCGCATAACGCCATGCTCGCAATTCCCAGGACAATGGACGCGTTGTTCGCGATCAGGAAGACGCCGGAGCCCCAAAGGAGCGCAAGAAGAATTTGAAGGAGGACGCGCACCGGCGTTGTCCCGAGGCGGAAATTTCCCATAAGCCATTTGGAGTACGCCAGCGAGAGAACAAGCCATGTGATGCTGGTTGCGAACGCGACGCCGGGAGCGCCGAACGGGACGTAGAAAAGCCAATCGAGAAAGCCGTTGACCGCCATAGACAGCATCGAGAGCAGCGTGACGCCGTACAGGCGTTTTCGCGCCTGCGCCATGCGATAGAAGACGGTGCAGGTGAGGTTGAGCGGCCCTGCGAGAAAGTAGGCCGCGGCGCACAGCCCCGTTACTCGTACGTCTTCAGGAGAGAACGCGCCGTAACCCCAAACCAACCGGATTGCCGGTATGGCGATTGCGGCGCAGGCGATGCTGACGGGAATGAAGTAAGCGAACGCAATTTCGATGGCCTGTGAGGTTCCCGCCTGAAGCCGTGCGCGCCTTTCTTCCTCGTCCGCTGCGTCTTCCCCGCCCTTGACGGATTTTGTCAGGAAAATCAGCAACGGCGACGAAGCGAAGGAGAGTATGATTCCGAAATAGAGGTTCGCGTAGGATAGATGCGTCACGGCTCCGACCGCGAGCATGGAGACGAAGTAACGATCCACAAGGACATACAGAGCACCCACGCCGAGGATCGCCGCGCAGGGGATGAAGTCGGAGAAAACGCGCAGAAGCAGCTCCTTCGGGAAACGTCGATACCGCATCGGAATATCCCGAAGCGAGAGAAAAAGGCCGATGGTGTTGCAGACCAGCCAGAAGCTCATGGATATCGGAAGCGACACGGCCCCCCACAAAAAGGCGCCTGCGACGAAGACCGCAAACCCCAGAAGGCTCGTGACGGCTCCGATGACGGACGGAAGGACGTATCGCTCCGTCGCCGTGGTCCATGTATCGAGCCCGGTCTTCAGGGCGAGCGAAAATGTGTACGGAATGAGGCACCAGAGCATCACGACGCTCCAGGCAAGGCGATCGCCGGAAAAGCCCGGCGCAAAAAACAGGACGACTTCGCGCCCCCGAAAGGTTAGCAAGAGACAGACGAGACAACCGAATGCGACGATCATCACGTTGATGCATCCCATGA